>NZ_BAAAMB010000014.1:0-174023 GCF_039528855.1 Brevibacterium sanguinis
TGAACCCAGCCGCTACACTGGCGGCATAAACCCGGAGGTCAACCAAACCTTCAGCGGACCCATCGGTCGGGAGGAGCTGTTCCGGTTCTTCACCTTGACTCCGGCTGATGTCGCGTTCATCGATCCTTGCCGGGGTCGGGGCCAATCGGACCGGTTGGGGCTTGCTGTCGCCGTGTGCACGTTGCCGTGGTTGGGGTTTGTGCCGGACGAGGTGGCGTCGGCGCCGTGGGCGGCGGTGGTGCGGCTGGCCGGGCAGCTTGGGGTGGATCCGGATGCGATCCGGTCGTACGGGCGTCGGGCGAAGACCCGGACCGATCATTTTCGGCTGGCGGCGCGGTATCTGGGGTGGCGCGCGCCGACGGTCCTGGAGTTGAAGGAACTGGACGAGTTCCTGCTGGCGCGGGCGATGGAGCATGACTCGCCGACGTTGCTGGTCCGGCTGGCGTGCGAGTATTTGATCTCGGCGCGGGTGATCCGGCCGGGGCCGGTGATGGTGGTGAAGCGGGTCGCCCACGCCCGGGAGGTCGCGCGGCGGGAGACGTTCGACCGGCTGGCGCACGAGTTCACCGGCGAGCGTCGCGTCGGCCTGGACGGGTTGTTGGTGGTGGACGCGGGGATCGGGATGACCCGGCTGCGGTGGCTGGGCACGGGTCCGGTGGATGCCTCACCCGCGGCGGTGAAGGCAGAGATCGCGAAGTTGGAGTTCCTGCGCGGGATGGACGCGCACACCTTGGATTTGTCGGTGTTGCCGGCGGAACGGCGCCGGTTCCTGGCCACGGTGGGCCGCCGGCTGACGGCGCAGGCGTTGACCCGGCGTGAGCCGGAGCGCCGGTACCCGATCCTGCTGACGCTGTTGGCGCAGTCGGCGACCGAGGTGTTGGACGAGGTGGTGCAGTTGTTCGACCAGGCGGTTTCCGCCCGGGAGAGCAAGGCTGCGCACAGGATGCGGGACGTGCTGGCTGAGCGGGGCAGGGCCGGCAGGCGCTGCTGGACGCGATCCTGGCCATCGTCGCCGGCCCGGCGGTGCCGGACGAGGAGGTCGGCGGCCTGATCCGCGGGGAGCGGATCGGGTGGGAACGGCTGCGTTCGGCGCAGTCGGCCGCTCTGCCCCCGTTGCCGCGCGATCATGGGCATCTGGCCGTGCTGGAGGGCTCGTATGGGTATCTGCGGCAGTTCACCCCGCAGGTGCTGGAAGCGGTGCGGTTCTCCGGCGGTACCGCCGCGGCCGAGCTGGTGAAGGCGGTGGAGATCCTGCGGGAATTCAACGTGACCGGTGCCCGCAAGGTCCCTGAGGACGCGCCGACGGGGTTCGTCCCGGACCGCTGGTACGGCTACCTGGAGACCGCGGCGAAGACGGGCAGCGTCACCGCGTACCGGCATTACTGGGAGTTGTGTACGCTGCTGGCGTTGCGGGACGGGCTGCGCACCGGGGATGTGTTCGTGCCCGGCTCGCGCCGCTACTCCGACCCGGCCGCCTACGTCCTCACCCCGGACAAGTGGGCCGATCAGCGGGTGGAGTTCTGCCGGCTGGTCGGCAAGCCCGCTGACGCCGCCACGGGGCTGGCCGAGGTCGAGCAGGAGCTGCACACGGCGCTGGGTGAGCTGGAACAGACCCTCGGCGAGGGCGACGGGCGGGTCCGCCTGGATGAGGCCGATGACCTGGTGATCTCGCCGTTGACCGCCGAGGACGTCCCGGCCGAGGCGACGGCGTTGAAGGCGGAGCTGACCGAGATGCTGCCGTTCGCGCCGATCGTGTCGTTGCTGATCGAGCTGGACCAACGCACCGGCTACCTGGACTGCTTCACCCACGCCGGCGGCAAGCAGGCGCGCAGCCCGGAGCTGAAGCGGAACCTGATCGCGGTCCTGATCAGCCACTCCACCAACCTCGGCCTGACACGGATGGCCGACGCCTGCGGCATCTCCTACGACATCCTGGCCTGGACCGCCGAGTGGTACGTGCGGGAGGAGACGCTGAGGGCGGCGAACCTGGCGCTCATCGGCTACCACCAGAAGCTGCCGCTGACCCCGGTTTTCGGCTCCGGTACCTTGTCCTCATCGGACGGTCAGCGGTTCCCCACCCGCGGAAAGTCCGTCACGGCCAGGGCTTTGAGTAGGTATTTCGCCCATGAAGGGCTGAGCACCTACACGCACGTGACCGACCAGCACACCACCTACGGCACGAAGATCATCGTCGCCACGAAACGCGAGGCGCACTACGTCCTCGATGAAATCCTGGGCAACGCGACCGACATTCCCGTCACCGAACACGCGACCGATACGCACGGGGTGACGCTGGTCAACTTCGGCCTGTTCGACCTGCTGGGGTTGCAACTGTCCCCGCGCATCCGGGACCTGGGCAAGCTCACCCTCTACCGGACCGCGCAGAAGTCCGAGATCGAGTCGGCGTTCCCGCTGGCCGGGCCGTTGTTGACCCGGCGGTGCAACCTGGATCTGATCGCCGGGCACTGGGAAGATCTGCTCCGGCTGGCCGGGCCGCTGAAGTTCGGGCATGCCACCGCGTCGCTGCTGGTCGGCAAGCTCTCCACATCCGGTCGGCAGAACGCGCTGGCCGCGGCGCTCAAGGAGTACGGGGCGCTGCGGAGGACGATCTACGCCGCCCGGTACTTGGCGGACCCGGCATATCGCCTCAAGATCTCGCGGCAACTAAACAAGGGCGAGTCGCTCCATGCCCTGAAACGGGACCTGCTCTACGCCCACGCGGGCACCATCCGGGCCCGCCACCTCGAACAACAGGCCGAGCAGGCCTGGTGCCTGACGCTCGTGACGAACGCCGTGGTGACCCGGACGACGGAGTACTACGGCCTGGCGGTGGAGTCGATGCGCTGGTCCGGGCGGCGCATCGACGACGAGGTCTTGGCCCACATCTCCCCGGCCCACAGCGAGAAGATCAACTTCGGCTCCATCGACGTCGACATCGAAGGCGAGTTGGCCCAGCTCGGCCCCACCGGATACCGGCCCCTGCGGGTGCAGGACACCCTGTTCTGACCCCGGACAGCGGTGTTGAGCGGCGGCGAGGTGCGCGGCTACCGCCCGGCAGACCACATCCGCGTCACCCACGGCCAGGTCGCCCTCGCCCCCTCCGCCGACGGGCCCTGACGATGCTCCGCTTCCATCAGGAGCATCTGGCGAGTGCCGAAGTGTCGTTTTCCGAAGTCGTCTGCACGGTATGTCCGAACCCGTCTGCACCAGCTCTGAAGTCTTGCTACAGGAGCCGTCACACGCTCGGGCTCCCCTTCGGTCGCCGGTCAGGCGTCCGACGTGGACTGCTGCTGGCGCTTGCCGGCGACGGTGATGAGGATTGCTGAGAGCGCGCAGGCGAGGAGCAGGATCAGACCAGCGCGGTGCTGGCCCCCGGGCGGTGAACAACCTCGCCGTGTCCGCACTGACCGCGACCTACGCGGCGGGCAAGGCCATCGTGGACCTCTCCGCGGCCCAGTCCGCGATCACGGAGAACAGCGAGTAAAACACCCCGTCACCGATGACCACCGCCGCGTCAGCGCGGCGATCAGCCCCCCGCCGGTCACCAACCGGCGGGGCGTTTCATGCCCGCCCGTCGTCACGGACCGTGACGGCCCCACCGTCAAATAGCGCGACCGGTAACAGACGGCCGGAGGGCCGTCGCTGATGGGTTCCCCACCTCTGCCCGGTGATCTTGAATGGACCGGCCAGCTGGCAGAGTTCGGCGCGGCGCGCGGGAAGCACCATTTGAGGGTATTTCCTGACCAGTATTGACCTTCCACTATGGGGGAAGGTCAATACTGGGTGTACGAGCCTGACCACCTATCGCCTGCTCCGGCCCCCTTGCGGCGGAGCGTTGAAAGGAACGACCTTGTCAACTTCTTCCAAGGCCCAGAGCAGCCGGACAGGGCTGGCCGTCGGCGGTTTTGTCCTGCTGCATGTGCTGTGCTGCGGACTGCCGCTGCTGATCGCGGCCGGAGCGCTGGGTGCGGCCGGCTCATTCCTGGGTAATCCGTGGGTCATCCTTGCCGCTGTGGCCCTGGCTGGGGCTGGACTGCTCATGGCGCTCCGGCGCCGCCGGCCGGGCGTATCGGGTGAGATGGAGGACTGCTGTGCTTCCGCTGCCGCCTCCGGCGAGGATCGCAACGCAGACAGGACCTCGCAGCCCACCGGCAGCCGGTGATCGACGGTCACCCTGGCCGGAGGGCCGGGGATCAGGCGCCGCGGGGGGGTGGCCTTCATGGCAGACGGTTCTGGCGCTGCTGCTTGCCAGTGCTGCAGCAGGAACCCTGTTCGTATCGTTCATGTTCTCCTCCGCGCCGCGGGCGGACCAGGCCGGGGAGGGCCCGGCGCCGGCGGCAGCAGCCAGGTTTACCGCCGTGACAAGCCAGGGGGAAAAGGTGCCGGTGCCGGGCGGATCGAAACCGAGCGTGCTCTTTTTCTTCTCCATCGGGTGCGGCGCCTGCGGCCCGGGAATCCGGGTACTCGCCGAGGTCCAGAACATCTCACCTGCTGCCGCGAACTATGTCGCCGTGGACATTGCACCGTACGAAACGGCCGAGGAAATCAAAGAATTCCTGGCCGGGAACAACGCCTCATCCCTGGCCTTTGCCTCTGACTCCGATATACGGCTCGTCACCGCCTACCAGATCAACCAGGTAAGCACCGCTGTGGTCCTGGACGCTGCCGGCATCGAGGTCTTCCGCGGCGTGAAGCCAGGCGCGGCGGAACTGTAGGCGGCACTGGCTGCCGCGGGAGCCGACTAAGCGAACCGTTTACCTGGAGATCGGCTCAGATGTAACTGCAGATCTGTTCCGAGTCGCAGCACTCCGGGTCGGCCGCCTCAGCGGTTACATATTGTTCGGCCACGGTTGCCCGCAGAGCGGTGAGCTCTGCGATTTTCCGGTCCAGGTCCTTCAGTTGTTTCCCCAGAACGTCCCGTACGTGGGTGCACGGCGTCAATCCGCTATCGTGGATCCGCAGAATGTCCTGGATCTGCGCCAGGGTCAGCCCGGCGACCTGGCTGCGGCGGATGAATTCGAGGCGGCTGAGTGTGTCGTGGGCGTAGTCACGATAGCCGTTGGCGGAGCGTTCAGCCGGCGGGAGCAGGCCCCGGTCCTCGTAGAACCTGATCGTCTTCGTTGTCATGCCCACAGCGACAGCAGCTTCACCGATTCGCATGTCGGGTCCTCATCTCGTTCCGAAAACGCATATAACCCTTCCATTGTACTGGAAGGTTCCGCATCGGCACCCGCTAACCAACACCCGTCGCCAGCTTGACCTTCCCCCATGGTGGAAGGTCGATGATGGGTTGAGACGGAGTACCGGCCGTCCGGGTTCTTGTCAGCTATCCCGCGAGGGCCGGGCAGGAAGCCGGACAGAGGAAGGATGATCATGTCAATAAAGGCGAAGGGCCGGGAGCGCCCGGGCCTGGTGCTTGCGGCGGGGGCCCTGCTGTCCTCCCTTGGTGTTGTGATGGTTGCGCTGGTGTGCTGCGGGCTGCCGGTTCTTGCAGGTGCAGCCGGTGTTTTCGCTGCAGCCGCGCCGATGGCCGGCAACCTCTGGATCATTGTCGCCGGCGCCCTTGCCGCGGCGGTCCTGCTTATGCAGGCGCAGTGCCGGAGCAGCGCGGAGAAAGGGACGGGTTGTTGCGCCCGGTCCCGGCAGTCCCGGCCCGGTGCTCCTGCCGTTAGGGATGCGGGGTCACCGGCATGACGGGTGTTTTGAGTCTGGCCTTTCTGACCGGGATGCTTGCCACGGTGAATCCGTGCGGTTTTGCGATGCTGCCAGCCTATCTGGCGTACTTTATCGGTTCCGGACCCGGCGCGGGACGGAAGCGGCCGCTGCTTGCAGGTCTTCGGGCCGGGGTTGCCCTCAGCGCCGGCTTCGCCGCCGTCTTTGTTACGGCCGGCCTGCTCGCCGCTGTGGGTCTGCGTTCGGTGGCGTCGGCGCTGCCCTGGGCCGCGGCGCTGATCGGAGCCGTCATTGTGGCCGCCGGCCTTGGCATGGTGTTCGGATGGCAGCTGCCCGGGACAAGGTTGAACCTGCCCCGGATTCTGAAGACGGACGGGACCGGTTCGGGGTTAAGGGCGGTCTTTGGTTACGGGGTGGCGTATGCGGTCGCTGCGCTCTCCTGCAGCCTGGCCCTGCTGTTGGCTGTCGTCGCCCAGGCCGTGTCCACCGGAAGCCTGGCCGGGCTGCTGGCGGTCTTCGCCGCCTACGCCCTGGGCTCCTCGGTGATGCTGGTCCTTCTGTCCCTGGGCGCAGCGGTGGCGCGGGACGCCGTGGCGCGCTACGTCCGAAAGCTGCTGCCCTTCATTAACCGCCTCGGTGGAGCCGCGCTCATCCTTGCGGGCATCTACCTGCTGCTCTACTGGGTGCCGGCCCTGTCCGGCGGGCAGGCCGGGGGGATCATGAGCGGGGCAGTCACCGAAGCCAGCGCAGCGCTGTCCGGTTTTATCTCGGGCAACTGGCCGATCATCACCTTCACCGCGGTGGCCGCCGTCCTCGCCGCCGTGGCCCTGTCCCTGCGGCGCCGCACCAAAAGCAAGGCAGGGGACAACGGCAGGCCCGCGGAGGGGGCTGAGAGCAGCGAGAGCACCGAATCGTGCTGCAGCCCCGCACCCCACCACCCCGAGACCGCGCCTGGGCGCACCAGCCAGCAAGGAAACCCATGACAACGACCAGAAACCACCGGCGGATCTTCACCATCACTGCCGTCATAGCCGCCGCGGCGCTCGTCCTGATCCTGGCCCTCACGGCGCTGAACCGCGGGAGCGAAACTAATCCAGCCGCCGGGTCCGCCGGTGGAAACAATGTGGACAGGATCGAGATCACGTCCGTGGAGGGTAAGGCCCTCACCGTTCCCTCCACCCGCCCGACAGTGCTGTATTTCATGGCGAGCTGGTGCTATACCTGCGTTCCGCAGGCAGAAGCGATGGAGGAAATGGAACAGGAATATGCCGATAAGGCAGACTTCGTCGCCGTGGACGTGACGCCGGAGAACACAAAAACCGAGGTGGACCAGTTCCGTGAACTGGCCGGCAATCCCGGATACCCCTTTGTTGTCGACCGGACCGGCCAGCTCACCCAAAAGTACGCGGTCACGTCCCTGGACAGCACCGTCGTCGTCGCACCCGACGGTGAAGTCCTGGGCCGGGCTGACTCCCGCCCCATGAAGGCCGATGCATTGAAGGCATTTCTAGACACAGCACTTCCGTAGCAGCGGAAACCACCCATCTATTCGCTCCGGCTCTTGACCTTCCCGTCCAAGGGAAGGTCAAGACTGGGGACAGCACGCACGAGAAGAATGCCCCCGGGGTGTTCATCAGAGACTCCATGGAGGATTAATGCCTGAGGCAGCACCGGATTTTGATTTGGCCGTGATCGGTTCCGGAGGTGGTGCCTTCGCCGCCGCCATCCGGGCCACCAACCTGGGCAAGCGGGTGGTGATGATCGAACGCTCCACGGTGGGCGGGACCTGTGTGAACACCGGGTGTATTCCCTCCAAGGCCCTGCTGGCCGCCGCCGAAGCGAGGCATGTCGCTTTAGACGGGACCGGAAGGTTCCCCGGCATCAGCACCACAGCCGCCCCGGTGGACATGGGGGCACTCATTGACGGGAAACGGTCCCTGGTCGAGGGCATGCGCTCGGATAAATACGTGGATCTGGCCGCCGACTACGGGTGGGACCTGCGTCAGGGTAGCGCGGTGTTCGCCGGCACCCCGGAGGAACCGGCCCTGGAGATCACCGGGCCCGACGGCGCCCGCGACTCCCTGACCGCCTCCCATTACCTGGTCGCGACCGGTTCAACCCCGTGGGCACCCCCGGTGCCGGGACTGGATGAGGTTGACTACCTGACTTCAACCACCGCGATGGAACTGGACGAGGTGCCCGAGTCCTTGATCGTCTTCGGCGGCGGGTACGTGGCCCTGGAACAGGCGCAGCTCTTTGCCCGCCTCGGATCGAAAGTGACTCTGCTGGTCCGCTCCCGGCTTGCCTCCCAGGAGGAACCCGAAGCCTCCCGTGCCCTGATGAGCGTCTTCGCCGACGAGGGCATCCGCGTGGTCTGCCGCGCAGCCGTGACATCGGTCCGCACGGATCCCGCCGGCGCAGAGGTCGTTGTCACCGCCACGGTGGCCGGGGGCCAGGAGGAATTCCGCGCCGCGAAGCTGCTGGTGGCCACCGGCCGACGCGCCGTCACGGACGGACTGAACCTGGACGCCGTCGGCGTCAAAACCGGCGACACCGGCCAGATCCTGGTCGAGAACACCCTGGCCAGCTCCAACCCCAGAATCTGGGCCGCAGGGGATGTGACCGGGCACCGCGAATTCGTCTACGTCGCGTCCGCCCACGGGACCCTGATGGTGGAGAACGCCTTCAACAACGCCGGGCGCGAGGTCGACTACCGGCACCTGCCCCGGGTGACGTTCACCAGCCCGGCACTGGCAGCGGTCGGCATGACCGATAAGGAAGCCAACGAGGCGGGCATCCGGTGTGAATGCCGGGTCCTGCCCCTGGAATACGTTCCCCGGGCACTGGTGAACCGGGACACCCGCGGTTTCATCAAAATCGTGGCTGACAACAACACCGGCCGCATCGTCGGGATCACCGCGGTGGGCAAGGAGGCCGGCGACCTGGCCGCCGCCGGGGTGTACATCCTCGAGGCAGGAATGACCGTTGACCAGGTCGCCAATCTCTGGTCCCCCTACCTGACCATGGCCGAAGGGATCAAAATCGCCGCACAGTCCTTCACCACCGACGTCTCCAAACTCTCCTGCTGCGCCGCGTGACCACTTCATCCACCAAACGATTCACCCCAACGAAAGGACCCACCATGACCGACAACGCCACCCAGATCACCGAGCGCCTGGCCTCATCCGAAACCGGAATGCAGCCCTGGCTGTGGCTGCCGCTGATGAGACTGCTCGCGCAGGGCGATCCGGTCGACATCGACGACCTCGCCGCGACGACCGGCCGACCAGTCGAGGAAGTCCGCGCGGCACTCGCAGCTGTGGGCGACACCGAGTACGACGGATCGGGGCGGATCATCGGACAGGGACTGACCCAGCGGGCGACCCCGCACCGCTTCGAGATCGACGGGGAACAGCTCTACACCTGGTGCGCACTGGACACCCTGATCTTCCCCACCCTCCTGGGTGGCTCCGCGCGGATCGACTCCGCCTACAAGGCCACCGGGACGCCGGTTCGGGTGGGTGTCGATGCAACGGGCGTCACCAGCGTCGAGCCGGCCACCGCCGTGGTGTCTCTTGTTGACCGGGAGGGCATGAGCTCGGTCCGCTCATCCTTTTGCAACCAGGTCCACTTCTTTGCCTCACCGGAAGAAGCCGCACCCTGGCTCAAGGACCACCCCGAGGGCACCGTGATCCCCGTGGAGGAGGCCTACCGGCTCGCTTCGGACATGGCCGGAAAAATGCTCGCCGGGAGCGAAGCCCAGATCGGCGGAAAACCGGGGAGCAACGTGCGCAGCTGCAGTTGCTGACAAGGCGCCCCCGGGCACCACAGTGCGTGCCGAAAGACGTTTGACGAGAAGAACCCGAAAGATCAAGCCAATCTGAAGGAGATCAACGTGAACGAACATTTCGATGTGGCCGTGCTTGGCATGGGGCCCGGCGGGGAGGTCGCCGCGGACCGCCTGCTGAAAGCAGGGAAGAAAGTAGTCATCTTCGAGCGGGAACTGATCGGCGGGGAATGCGCCTACTGGGCCTGCATCCCGTCCAAATCGGTCCTGCGGCCGCCGGAGGCCCGCATGGAGGTACAAAAAGCAGCGGGTGTCAGCGGCGCCGAACTGGACTGGGAAGAAACGGCCAAATACCGGGACTACATGATCCGGAACCTGGACGATAAAGCCCAGGTGAACGGTTACGCGAAGCAGGGGGCCGAGGTGTTCAAGGAGGAGGCCCGGCTCACCGGGCCGGGCCAGATCCGCGCCGGAGGCCGCGACATCACGGCCGAACACCTCATCATCGCCACCGGGTCGGACCCGGTCATACCGCCCCTGGAAGGCATTGAACAGATCACGGCATGGACCAACCGGGAGACCTACACGGCCTCGACCCTGCCCGGACGGGCGGTGATCGTCGGCGGCAGCGCGGTCGGGGTTGAAACCGCCACGTTCCTGGCACGCTTCGGCGTCAAAGTCACCCTGGTCCACCGCGGACAGCGGCTGATGGACCGGGAAGATCCCCGCGTCGGGGAACTGGCCCACACATACCTTCAGGAAACCGGCGTCGACGTCCGCTTGGGCGCAACCGCTGCCCGCGCCCGGCGCGAGGGCGCCGACAGCATCATCGAACTCCGGAAAGCAGGCGGCGAAGACGGCGGGGAAGTCGCGGCCGACGTCGTAATTTTCGGCACCGGCCGGAAGCCCCGCACCAAAGGGCTGGGCTTTGAACAATCCGGGGTCAAGCTGGGCGACCGCGGTGAAGTGCTGGTCGACGAGCACTGCGGCGCCGCGGAGAACACTTGGGCCATCGGGGACGTCACAGGCATCATGCCGTTCACCCACGTGGCCAAATACCAGGGAAGGATCGCCGCCGACGCCATTCTCGGCCGGCTCCGCACGGCCACCTATGACGGCATCCCGCGCGTGGTGTTCGCCGACCCCGAAATCGCCGCCGCCGGGCTGACCGCCCGCCAGGCACAGCAGCGCGGACTTCGGGTTGCCTCGGCCGAACTGGATCTTGCCAAGGCCATCGCCCGGCCCTGGACTTACGAGAAAGATCCGCGCGGCCACCTGGGTCTGCTGGCCGACGCCGACCGGAAAATCCTCATCGGTGCCTGGGCAGTCGGGCCGATGGCGGGTGAATGGATCCATCAGGCCTCCCTGGCCATCCGGGCGCAGATACCCGTCGACATCCTCCTGGACCAGGTCGCACAATTCCCCACCTATCACGAGGCCTACCACGCGGCACTGGAAAAACTGGACCTCTGACTTCCCCTCCCTGCCTGCGGTCTGGACGCCGCAGGCACGAGCGGGTGACGGGAAATTCTCGCAGCCTTCTAAATCTCGAAAACGGTCCATTCTGAGCAAACCCGCCACGCCGCCCGGAGGACCGCCGCGAGACCCGGATTCACTCTCAAAACCCGTTCTCATACGAACTGGGCCCGGGCAAATTGTGGGAGAGGTTTGTGAGAAGATGCCCAGGTGAGCAGCGCACCGGACTCCACCCCCACCGACGCCGACGAGGTCGAACGGCAACCCTGCCCCCGGTGCGGTCGAGGCGGGCTCGCCGTGCCGGTCGCGCTCCGGCACGGTCGCTGGCACCTACCACACCGGCCGGTTCATCAAAGTGCCCCGCCTGGCGAAGCGGCTGCGGGTGCCGACCCCGGCCGACCGGGGGACGGGCCGGCTATGGCGGCCGGGCACCCCGCCGCCGGCGCCGATCCCCACGGACACGCCGGCCACCGACATCAGGGTGGGCTACGCCCGCTGCTCGCACCTCACCCAGGAACTCCAGTCCCAGCTCGACGCCCTGGAAGCGCACGGCATCGGTCGCGAGAAGATTTTCGCCGAGAAAGTCTCCACCCGCGTACGGGTCCGGCCGAAATTCGAGGCCGCTTGGAAGCCTGCCGCCAGATCAAGGCCCACGCCCCACACTGCCGGGTCATCCTCACCGTCTACGAGATGAAGCGCCTGGGCCGCGACTCCGCCGAGCTGACCGCACTGGCCGACCATCTCACCGCGCACGGCATCGCCCTGGAGATGCTAGCCGGGCCACTGCCCGGCATCTACGACCCGACCGGAACCGGCCGCATCTTGTTCGCGTTCTTCGCTGCGATGGCCGAAACCGAACGCGAGAACATCCGCGAAGCCACCCTCGAAGGGCTCAACGCCGCTGCCCGCCAGGGGCACCACGGCGGACGCCCCCCGGTGATCACCAACGACATGCTGCACACCGTGCTCCGCCGCCGCGCGAACGGCGAATCCGTCGAGGACATCCGTCCGGACCTGATCATTCCCGCCGGCAAGCGCAAAGGGAAAAACCCCAGCCCGGCCAGCATCTACCGCGCACTGGGCGAACACGCCAAGCGGCAGGCGCACCCCGAAGCCATCGAACAGGCCCACACCGACTTCGCCGCGCATGAGGCGACTACCTGATCGGTGCCGCTGGCCGACCGGATCATCGCCGGTCAGCGATATCCGCCTGATTTTTCCCGAGTACTACGGCGACCCCCACCTCGACATCGCCCGCACCTACAGTGACGAAGCCGGCGCTCGACCGGAGCTGGCACAGCTGCTATCCGACGCCTCGGCAGGTCGGGTCTCCGTCGTGTTCGTCGCCAGCCTGGACCGGCTCGGCCGCACCCTCCCCGCCGCGCCGCAGATCATGGCGGACTTCATGACGCCGGCGTGAACGTCTACGCCGCGAACCACGAAACGCGCCAACTTGCCGGTGTCACCACGTTTGCCGACACCCTGGCCGTCGCGATTCGAGCCTCCTCTCGCCTCAGGCGCTGGCCCGCGCGCGCCGTCCGCCCGGCCGGATCGTGACGCCTTCCGCGGCGAGTGCCCGCCTGACCGCCTGCTGGCTCACCCCGAACCGCAGACCAACCTCCATCAATGTCAACCCACCTGCGTACAGCTCGACCGCCTCAGCGAGACGGGCCTCATCGAGGCCGCGCCTGCGGATAGGGACTGACCGGCGGACAAGATGCGCCGCCACGGTGCGGCGGTGAACACTGAACCGCTCGCCCAGCTCCACGAGGGTCGCACCCGCCTGGTACAAGGCCGCCAGCTCGTCCACTCGTGCCGGGCTCAGAAAGGTTTGAGTCATCCCAACTGCACTCACCATCCGACCCCGCGAGTCCACTACCGTCGGCTCCAGCGGACGCCGATCACGCTTGTAGACCCCGCGCGACCGGCGCGAAGCCACCGTTTTCAAGGCCGAGCAAGGGTTCTCAAACTCCCTACGGAGGTCCACCGTGTCGCCAAGCCCCGCAGCTCTCCCGAACCCGGATGTGTGCGGGGCTTCGTCGACTGGCTACTCGCAGCCGACGCCGTCGCCGTCACGGTCGAGATGGCGGCCATAGCCGGGATCGCCGACGCGCACGGGCGCCGCTCCGGCGGCTCGCGCGGCCGTGCAGTTCTTGTAGTACACCGACCCGCCCGACGATTCGCGCTTCGGTTGCGGCTCGGATTCACGCCGCTTCGGCTCAGGATCGGGAGCCGACGTCTCGACGGGCCGCTTCGTCTTCGTCGGCTCCGGCTCGACCGTGACGTTGTCGCCGTCGCCTGCCGCAGGCCACGACACGTCGCCGGCAAACGCCGGCTCATCCTCGCACGACTCGAGCACCCGGGTCATCGCATCCCGTTCGGCCTTGACCACCCACAGCCCGTACTTGTGCTTGACGGCGATCTGCCGCGAGACGTATTCGCAGCGGAAGCTCTTCTGCGGCGGCAGCCACGTCGCCGCGTCACCGTCTCCCTTCTGGCGATTGAGCGTCGAGCTGACAGCGAGAAGGTTGAGCGGGTCGTTGCCGAACTCCTCGAGCTCAGCCTCGTCGAAGTCCTGCGCTCCCGTCTGCCACGCATTGGACCGTGCAACGACGTGGTCGATGTCGATATTGTTCGGGTCGCGATCAAACTCGTAGGACTCACCGAGGTACGGGTCATCGAGTGTTCCCCCGACCACGACACAGCCGTTCGAGCCGCGCTTGAGGGTGATGTCGCTGAGATCGCGGCGAAGCACATCGTTCCTCGTGTCACAGCCGTTGTGATCGACATCCGAGCGCCAGTGGAAGAGATCGGCATCGTATCCGGTCTTCGGGGCCCTGCCCTTGGTGTCGATGTCGGCCAGCATCGCGAGCGCGGTGCCCGGATCGGCCGTGTCCGTCGGCACCGGGGTCTCAGTCGTCGGCACCGGCTCGGCCGTCGCAGATGCGGACGCAGTCTCACCCGCGGCTTCGCCTGCCGTCTCCGCCGGTCCACCGCCGACGACGACCGAGATGATCGCCGCGATGACGATGACGACGACCGTGAGGCATCCGCCTCCGCCGCATCCGAGACCGACCTTCGCTCCGGTCGACAGCTTTTCGGGCATGTGTGTTGTCCAATCGAGGTCGGGTGTGCTCTGCCGCCTCACGCTGGTGGACGACTCATTGAGTGGCGGGCGCGGATCCACTTCACATGTAGAGCGAGCACCGCCTCAGGAATGTTAGCCGACCGTCGATGCAGCCCCGACCACCGGGGTCGCCCTCACTCCAGCTCGCCGGCGAAGAAGTCGGCGACGACCGGCTCCTCGGCCGCTCTGAACTGCTCATCGAGGTCCGCGAACAGGCGCCACTGGACGAATCCCGGCCAGTCGCCGGGCAGCAGCTCCGCCGGCAGCTGCGGGTCGCTGCGGGTCAGCGTCAGCCAATCGAAATGAAGCTCCACGCGCCGCACGAGCGCCTCGGCGGCCGTCAGCTCGGAGACTGCGCACTGCCCCCACTTGTCCCCGAACGCCTCGTACTGCGCCGCCACCTCGGCGAGATCGAAGGCATCGACGAGCATCGCGTCGGTCGTCGGCGGTTGGATCTCCCCGTACACGACGACGGGAGCGACATCGCAGGCCTCCTCACCGAGGATCTGCTCGACGTCGACGGCTGCCGGGGCCGCCCACGTACCGCCATCGAGACGGCCGAATCCCGCCCACGACAGTCGCGACGACACCTTGTGCCGCAGCGCCCGCTTCGACTCGGGAACCTGGATGCGCACGACCGTCCACTTCCCATCCCAGGGCCGCGCCCGATCGCCGATGAACATCTTCCGGCCTCCCTCGAGGAGGATCTCCCGGGCCCGGTCGCTCACGGTGTAGAACGTCTTGCGCCCGTCCTTGGCCCGGATGACGAACCCCTTCGCGGCATTGCGCTGGAGCACCGAGCGCGCGGCGGCCTCGCCGACGCCGAGCTTCCCCATGACGCCGACGATCGACGCACCGCTCAGCGGTGTCGGCTCGCCCGTCATGTGCAGCCCGGCGAGCGCGAGGAACAGCGATTGGGGATGAACGGGCATGGCATCACATTAGCGCGTCACTTTCCCTGTCAAATTTATTCTGCGAACTCTTGTCGTACCGTCATCTATTTGCATAGTATTCAAATGGGTTCGGTCACGTCAGCTCGACGCCGCCCTTTCAAGCCACAGAGTCAGCGAGGATCCCATGGCTTCCACGAAATCTCCGACCATGCTCAAACGGGCCGCCGCGTCCGCCTACCTCGGCAGCGTCATCGAGTACTACGACTTCTTCCTCTACTCCGTCTGCGCCGCCCTCGTCTTCCAACAGGTGTTCTTCTCCAACCTTCCGCCGCTCGTCGGCACCCTCGCGAGTCTCGCGACCTTCGCCGCCGGCTACCTGGCCCGTCCGCTGGACGGCATCATCTTCGGTCACTTCGGCGACAAGCTCGGACGCAAGCGCATGCTCGTCATCAGCATGTTCACCATCGGCATCGCCTCGACTCTCATCGGCGTCCTCCCCACCTACGACCAAGCCGGCGCCATCGCCCCGCTCCTCCTCGTCCTCATCCGCGTCATCCAGGGCATCGCGATCGGCGGCGAATGGGGAGGCGCGACCCTGATGTCGGCCGAGCACTCGACGACGAACCGCGGTTTCTGGGCGAGCTTCACGAGTGCCGGCGCCCCCAGCGGCCAGGTTGTCTCCGCCGCCGTTGTCGCCGGCACCCTGGCGGTCATGGGCGTCGAGGAGTTCGTCGCATGGGGCTGGCGGCTGCCGTTCCTCGCCTCGATCATCCTCCTCGTCGTCGGCGTCGTCGTCCGCGCCGCCGTCGACGAGTCCCCCGAGTTCCTCCGCGCGAAGGAGCGCCCGCGGGCGAAGTCGATCCCCATCCTGGCGACCCTGCGCAAGCAGCCGGTCACCCTCCTGCTCTCGATCGGCGTCGGGCTCTCCGCCTTCATGTTCCAGGGCCTGCTCACCACGTACTCGGTGGCCTTCGGCGTCCAGATCGGGGTCGACCAGCAGACGATCCTCAACGCCCTGACCTTCTCCTCGTTCTTCGCGATCTTCGGCATCATCCTCTGGTCGCGCCTCTCCGATGCGATCGGGCGCCGACCCCTCGTCATCACCGGCGCCATCCTCATCGCTGCGTGGAGCTTCGCCCTCTTCCCCCTCATCGAGACGAAGAACGGCGTCCTCATCACCATCGGCATGATCATCGGCCAAGGCATCATCCATCCGATGATCTACGGCCCGCTCGCCGGGTTCTACACGGAACTCTTCGACACCGAGCACCGCTACACCGGCGCCTCGCTCGGCTATCAGTTCGCGGGCCTCGGCGCCGGCATCTCCCCCGTCCTCTTCGCCGCGATCATGACGGCCAACGGCGGCTCCTCGACCATCCCGCTCTCCCTCGTCATCGTCGCCGTCTCGATCGTCAGCATCCTCTGCATCCTCCGCCTCGGCGAGACGAAGACGCGCAGCCTCTCCGATCGAGTCGCCCCCGACACCGCTATCCCAGCCGATGGCTCTGCTGCGTCCCCGGCGTCCGGACCCTTGACCGCCGACGACCCCGCACCGGAAGGACAGAGCCGTTGACCTTCGTCCACCCCAGCCTCGCGACACTCTCCGAGCGCCAGGCCACCGATCACGGCGGGTCGACCGCGATCCGCTTCGCCGGCATCGATCACTCGTACGCCGATCTCCATGAGCGCACCCTCATCGCGGCCACTGCCCTGCACTCGGCGGGCATCCGCCGCGGTGACCGGGTCGCCTACCTCGGACCCAACCATCCGGCCGCGGTCGTCACCGTGCTCGCGTGCCTGCGCCTCGGCGCGATCTTCCTCCCGCTCAACTGGCGCCTGGCCCCCGCGGAGCTCGACTTCCAGCTCGACAACGCCGGAGTCTCCCGCCTCCTCGTCGCTCCCGAGTTCACGAGCACCGCCGATCGCCTTCGCTCGACGGTGCCGGTCGAACCGGTCCGCTGGGACCCCGCCCCCGCCTCGGCGCAGGGACCGATGATCCCCGCCGCGGACCTCGACGGCGACGAACCCGCGCTCCTCCTCTTCACCTCCGGCACCACCGGACGGCCGAAGGGCGCCGTGCTCTCCCACGCCAACGTCCTGTGGAACGCCTTCAACTTCCTCCTCAGCACCGACCTCACCGCCGCGGACACGACCCTCGTCGCCGCACCGCTCTTCCACGTCATCGGTCTCAACCAGCAGGTGCTCACGAGCTACCTGCGCGGCGGCCGCATCCTCATGGAGGCGACCTGGGACGTCGACCGCGCCTTCGACGCCATCGAACACGAGGGCCTGACGTGGATGGCCGGGGTGACGACGATGTTCGCCGATATGCTCCAGTCGCCGAGGTGGTCCACCGCCGATCTCACCTCGCTGCGGTTCATCAATTCCGGAGGCGCCCCGATCCCGGTCTCCCTCATCAACGCTTTCCAGGCCCGGGACATCGCCTTCTGCCAGGGGTACGGGCTCACGGAGACCTCGCCCGGGGCGACGATCCTGCCGGCGTCGCATGCCCTGGACAAACCCGGATCGGCCGGTCGAGCGCTGCCGTTCTCCGAGATCGACATCCGCGACCCCTCGGGGAACCCCTGCGCGGCCGGCCAGCCCGGCGAGGTCGTCGTGCGCGGCCCCAACGTCACGAACGGGTACTGGAGGAACGACGCGGCCACGGAGTCCGCATTCTCCCCCGGCGGGTGGTTCCACACCGGGGACATCGGCTACCTCGACGAGGACGGCTTCCTCTTCATCGTCGACCGCCTCAAGGACATGTTCATCTCCGGAGGTGAGAACGTCTACCCCGCCGAGGTGGAATCCGTCCTCTTCGAACATCCCGCCGTCGCCGAGGCCGCGATCGTCGCCGCCGCCGACGACCGCTGGGGCGAAGTCGGCCACGCCTTCGTCGTCGCCGCCGACGCCCACACCCCGGCCCCCGAGGAGCTGCGCGAGTTCCTCCTCACCCGCCTTGCGAAGTACAAGGTCCCGAAGCACTTCGACATCGTCGACTCCCTCCCGCGTACCGGCTCGGGCAAGGTCCACAAGGGAACCCTGCGCCGCACCGGACCCCTCGGCGCCCACGGGACCGGCCATGAGCCGACCACCGCTGGCCCGACCACATCAGCACCGACCACCGCCGACTCGACCAACCCCGAACCGACGATCACAGCACCGACCAGCACCGCACCGACCAAGGAAGCACCATGACCTCCCACACCCCCCTTCCCACCGAGGCGACCGGCCCCACCGAGGCAGCCCGACCCACCGAGGCAGCCCGATCCGCCGAGGCGAGCGCTGGGCCCTCGCGACCGGCGTCCCCTGCCACATCCGAATCGGTCGATTCCAGCCCGACCGACCTCGGCCCGACACTGAGCTTCGTCCGCGACGGGTCCATCGGCGTCCTCACCCTCGACCGCCGCGCCAAGCGCAACGCCCTTGACGATGCGACGATCGGCCGCCTCGGCGCGTTCTTCACCGAACCTCCCGCAGGCATCCGCGCGATCGTGCTCACCGCCGCCGGCGACCACTTCTGTGCGGGACTCGACCTGTCCGAGATGACCGAGCGCGACGCCGTCTCCGGTCTCCTCCACTCCCGCCGGTGGCATGCGACGATGAACGCGATCACCGAGTCGGCGATCCCCGTCGTCGCCGTCCTCCAGGGTGGCGTCATCGGCGGCGGACTCGAACTCGCCAGCGCCGCCCACCTCCGCGTCGCCGAGGACTCCGCCTACTTCGCCCTCCCCGAGGGCAAGCGCGGGCTCTTCGTCGGCGGCGGCGCCTCGGTGCGGGTGCCCCGGCTCATCGGCCTCAACCGCGTCCAGGACATGATGCTCACCGGCCGCTCGTTCGACGCCGTCGAGGCGGAGACCATCGGACTCGTCAACTACCGCGTTCCCGCTGGTCAGGGCACTGAGAAGGCCATCGACTTGGCGCGCGCGATCGCGTCGAACTCCGAGGTGACGAACTACGCGATCACCCAGGCGCTGCCGCGGATCGTCGAATCCGGCCGCGACGAGGGCTACATGATGGAGGCCCTCATGGCCGCCGTCGCTCAGTCGAGCACCGAAGCGAAGGCCCTCATGCGCGACTTCCTCGACGGCACCGGACCGAAGGTGAGGAAGCCATGACGACGATCATCCGCGAGGTCCCCGCCGATGCCCGGGACACCAGCCGCCTCGGTGACTTCCTCCGCTGGGCAGGCGAGCGCCGCGGCACCGCCTTCGCCGGCTGGGACGATCTCCACCGCTGGTCGACCACCGAGATCGAGGAGTTCTGGGAGGCGATCTGGGACTACTTCGGCGTCATCAGCCACGCCCCGTACGAGACGGTGCTCGAGCAGCGGATCATGCCGCACGCCAAGTGGTTCCCCGGGGCGCGGCTCAACTACGCCGAGCACTCTCTCGGCTTCCCCGACCAGGCCGATGACATCGCCGTGACCGCGGTGTCCCAGACCCGGGAGGAGCGCACCCTGACCTTCGCCCAGCTGCGCGCCGAGGTGGCCCGGGTCCGCTCAGGCCTGCTCGCCATGGGGGTCGGTCCGGGCGACCGGGTCGCCGGGTACCTGCCGAATCAGCCCGAGGCGCTCGTCGTCTTCCTCGCCGCAGCGAGCATCGGGGCGATCTGGGCCAGCTGCGCCCCGGAGTTCGGCACCCAGTCGGTCATCGATCGCTTTGCCCAGATCGAACCGACCGTGCTCGTCGCGATCCCGGGCTACCGGTTCGGTGAGAAGCCGATCGACCGGAGCGCCGAGGTGGCCGAGATCGTCGCCGCCCTGCCGAGCCTCACCCATCTCATCACCGTCGACTACGGCGACTTCGCCGTCGACGACGCCGCCCGCGCCCTCATCGCCGACGCCCGTGAAGCGGACTCGGCTGTCGAGGTCACGGACTACGAGAGCCTCGGCGCCGCCTCGGCGGACCTCGAGTTCACTCCGGTCCCCTTCGACCACCCGCTCGTCATCCTCTTCTCCTCCGGGACGACGGGGAAGCCGAAGGCGATCGTCCACTCCCACGGCGGGATCCTCCTCGAGACGCTGAAGAACCACGGGCTCCACTTCGACCTCGGTCCCGGCAGCACGTTCTGCTGGTTCTCGACGACGGCGTGGATGATGTGGAATGCGCTCGTGGGCGGGCTCGTCGTCGGGTCCGCGATCGTCATGATCGACGGCAACCCCAACCATCCCGATACCAAGGAGCTGTGGCGCCTCGCGGCGCGCACCCGGGCCACGCTCATGGGCATGGCCCCGGGCGCGATCATGGCCGCCCGCCGTGAGGGCCTGGCGCCGACGACGGAGTTCGACCTCTCCGCCGTCGAGCAGTTCGGCGTCGCCGGGGCTCCGCTGCCCGCTGAGGGCTACGAGTGGATCCAGGATCAGTTCGGCGTCGGGGTCCTCCTCAACGTCGGATCCGGGGGCACCGACGTCTGCTCGGGAATCCTCCAGGCCTCACCCCTCACCCCCGTCTATGCCGGGCGGATGTCCGGCACCTCCCTCGGCTTCGCGGCCACCGCCTTCGACGCGGACGGCAACGAGGTCCGCGATGAGCTCGGAGAACTCGTCATCACCGCCCCCGTGCCCTCGATGCCCGTGACGTTCTGGGGCGAGGACGGCGACGCCCGCTACCGCGCCGCGTACTTCGACACCTACCCGGGCGTGTGGCGGCACGGCGACTGGGTGGAGTTCTTCAGCGACGGCGGCGTCGTCGTCACCGGCCGCTCCGATGCCACCCTCAACCGGGGCGGGGTGCGACTCGGGACCGCCGACTTCTACTCCGTCCTCGACACCCTGCCCGGGGTCCGCGACTCCCTCGTCATCCACCTCGAGGATCCCGCCGGCGGGATGGGTGAACTCGTCCTCTTCGTCCAGTTCGACGACGGGGGTCCCGTGTCGCCGGAGACGGCGGCGAGTCTCCGCGCGGCGCTGAAGACCCGGCTGTCCCCGCGGCACATCCCCGACGACATCGTCGGAGTGTCCCGGATCCCCCTCGGACGCACCGGCAAGAAGCTCGAAGTCCCGGTCAAGCGCATCATCCAGGGTGCCGCGGCCGACTCCGTCGTCAGCCCCGGGTCCCTGCAGGACCCGCGCTCCCTCGAGGAGTACATCGCCTACGCGGCCCGGTTCTCACGCGAGGAGGCATCGGCATGAGGACAGCGATCATCGGCACGGGCGTCATCGGCGCGGCGTGGGCGGCGGGGTTCCTCGCCGCCGGCCACGAGGTCACGGCGTTCGACCCCGCCCCTGGGGCCGCGGACCGCCTGCGTGACGACGTCCGCTCCGCACTCGAGACCTCCCATCCCGATGCGCTCGGCCGCCTCGCGCAGCTGCGTTTCTCCGGCTCCCTCGCCGAGGCGGTCGGTGAGGCCGACTTCGTCCAGGAGAACGGTCCCGAACGGCTCGAGGTCAAACAGGCCATCCTCGCCGACATCGATGCGGCCGCGCCCACCTCGGCGATCATCGCCTCGTCGACCTCGGGCTTCGGTCCCTCGGCGATCGCGGCGAGCGCCGAGGTCGCCCCGCAGCGGATCGTCGTCGGGCATCCGTTCAATCCGGCCCATCTCATCCCGCTCGTCGAGGTCGTCACCGCACCCGAAGCACCGGAGGAGATCGGCGAGCGGGCCGTCGAGGTCTACCGCGCGATCGGGAAGAAGCCGATCCGTGTGCGGGCCGAACTCCCCGGCCACGTCGTCAACCGACTCCAGGCCGCCCTCTGGCAGGAGGCGTACTCCCTGGTCGATCGCGGAGTCGTCTCCGTCGAGGACATCGACACGGCGATCTCCTACGGCCCGGGACTGCGGTGGGCGGTGCTCGGTCCCCTCGCCATCCAGCACCTCTCCGGCGGCCCCGGTGGGATGCGCCATCTCCTGGAGCACCTCGGGCCGCCGCAGGAGGTGTGGATGCACGATCTGCGTCAGGTCCACCTCGGCGAGGAGCTCACCGAGAAGCTCGTCGCCGGCGTCGAGGAGGAACTCGACGGGCGCAGCACTGCAGCGCTGATCCGTGACCGCGATGCCATGCTCGCCGAGCTCATCGCCCTCAAAGAGCGCTACCCGACGCTGCCGTGAACCCGTCAGGCCGCGGCGCCCGCCGCGCCCCCGCCGACCCGCAGGAGGACTGCTCCCGATGAGATACGAACCCGCGATCGACACCGCGACGATCACCGCGCTCGACGTGCACACCCACGTCGAATCCGACGACCACGACCACACCTCGCTCGACGACGAGCTCCTCGCCGCCTCGGCGGACTACTTCCGGGCCGCGGTGCCGCGCACACCCACGGTCGCCGACCTCGCCGCCTACTACCGTGAGCGCAGCATGGCCGCGGTGATCTTCACCGTCGATGCGACGACGGCCCTCGGCGGCCACCCCCCGGTGTCGAGCGAGATGATCGCCGAGCAGGCCGCCGAGCACAACGACACCCTCATCCCGTTCGGCTCCGTCGATCCCCGCCGGCCCGCCGAGGCGGTCGCCCGGATTCGGGAGCTCGCGACGGACTACGGGGTGCGCGGGATGAAGTTCCACCCCAGCCTGCAGGGCTTCGACCCCAGTGAGCGGGAGTACTACGGGCTCTACGAGGCGTGCGCCGAGCTCGGGTTGGTCGCGCTCTTCCACACCGGGCAGACGGGGATCGGGGCGGGACTGCCCGGCGGTCGCGGCATCAAGCTGCGCTACTCGGATCCGATGCTCCTCGACGATGTCGCCGCCGACTTCCCCGACCTCACGATGATCCTCGCCCACCCTTCCGTCCCGTGGGCCGATTCGTCGATCTCGATCGCCACCCACAAGGCGAACGTCTACCTCGACCTCTCCGGCTGGTCCCCGAAGTACTTCCCACCGCAGCTGGTTCGGGCCATCGGTTCGATCCTCAAGGACAAGGCGCTCTTCGGGTCCGACTTTCCCCTCATCACCCCTGAGCGCTGGATCAGGGACTTCGAGGACCTCGGCATCCGGCCCGAGGCCGTGCCGCTCATCATGAAGGACAATGCCGTGCGCGTGCTCGGACTCTGAGCGTCCCGCGGGCTCACTGAGGGTCGGGATCGTCGGGGAGCAAGCTCACGGCCGGGCTCACTGAGCGGCGGTGCTCATTGGGGGTCGGCGTCCTCGACCCCGTCGGCGATGCCGAGCTGGCGGATGAGCGCCAGTCCTTCCCGGGCCCACCGGATCTCGCCGCGAGCACGCGCAGCCAGACCCTCGTACGAGTAGCGCTTGAAGGCGATGGTCGCCTCCCGGTCCTCGTCCTCAGTGACCTCGAGACGACGGTTGAGCATCGGCGAGGTGAGGGTGTCGATCTTGCAGATCTCCTCCTCGACGGTCTCGAGCTCGACCTGCCAATGGCGGATATGACCGTTGAGGAACTCCTCGATCGCCTCGGGGTCGGCGGCCTCGAGGTACGCGGCCCGCAGATGCGCGGCATCGCGCGTGCGCTGGTACTTCAGCGGGGCATTCATCCACTCGAGGAACTCCCGCTCCCCCGCCTCGGTGACGTGGTAGACCTTCCGCATCCCCGACGCTCCCCGGGCCTGCTCTTCGGCGGTGAGGAGACCCTGGTCGGCCATTTTGCGCAGCTCCGGGTAGATCTGGGAATCCGGAGCATGCCAGACGTGCCCGACGGACTGGGAGAACTGCTTCTGCAGGTCGTAGCCCGACATCGGTCCGATGCGGAGGAGCGCGAGGATCGCGTTCCGCAGACTCATGGCATGCTCCTTGGTTTCGACTCTGACCACTCGACAACGACGAAAGGGCCCGGGCTGTGTGCCCGAGCCCTTCCAGACTATAGCCGTCAGGAGTTCTGACCCGTGCGCCATCCCCCGCGGTAGGTCTGGCGGGCCACGGTCGAGTACGGCACCGGGCTGACGACGGCCTTGACCTGGGTCTGCTCGTGCGGTTCGACCGAGGCCTTGTTCGTGCCGCCGTCCGGCTCGCCCCAGACGACCGAGAGCTCCGCGCCCTCAGGGACATCGGGGTTGACGGTGGCCAGGGAGAGACCGCGACGCTCGTTCGCCGAGTAGCCGGTGAACATCGAGAACCCGACGACGTTGCCGTCGGCATCGACGACCGAGTCGTAGTTCGCCGACCCGTAGTTCGCCAGCGGCAGGTCGAAGAACTTGTAGTTCGGTCCGTCGACATCGAGCAGCGAGGTCCACACCTTGCCGAGGTCCTCGGCGTCCCATGCGAGCGTGACCTTCCGCCGCTGAGCGGCGGGGTCCATCTTCTCGAGCGCGTCGCGACCGATGAAGTCGTGGTCGAACTTCACGAACGAGCCGTAGCCGAGTTCCCACGGGGTGAGGTAGTAGTCCTCGATGTTATCGGAGACGAACGACCCGGCCAGGGTGCCGGTGGCCTCGTAGCTGTCGGCGCCGAGCCATTCGCGGAACGGCCGCTCGGCCTCCCCGGTGTAGATCGCCGGCAGCGGCGAGGGGATCCACCCGGATTCCAGGGTGTTCGACGGGTAGGCGCGCGATCCGACGGGCAGCAGACCGAACTCGGCCCCCGCCTCGACGATGGCGTCGCGGATGACGTCGTGGTCCTCGTACGGTCCCCAGATCTCGAGGCCGGGGGCGCCGGCCATGCCGTGGCGCAGTGTGCGCACCTCCTTGCCCGCGATCGTCATCGTCGACATGTTGAAGAAGCCGAGCTTCTCCAGCGGGCCGCCGTTGAGCTTCTCGATGACCGACCAGGCGTTGGGTCCCTGGATCTGGAACCGGTAGTACTGCCGCGAGACCGCGTGTCCGTAGGGACGCGACGGCGAGCGGCGGTCGACCTCGATGTCGAGGTTGGGGTAGTCACCGGTCTCGGCGTGGAAGAGCAGCCAGTTCGAGGCGGGTGCCCGGCCGACGTAGACGTACTCCTCGTCGGCTTCGCGGAAGAGGATGCCGTCGCCGATGACGTGACCGGATGCCGTCGTCGGCACGTACTGCTTGGCCTTGTTCACCGCGAAGTTCGCCACCGAGTTGATCGCGGTGTCGGAGATGAGCTTGATCGCGTCGGAGCCCTTGAGGAACACGTTGTCCATGTGGTGGGACTGGTCGTAGAGCACAGCGGTGTCACGCCATGCCTTCTGCTCCTTGATCCAGTTCGTGAAGTCCGCGGGGACCACGGGGTAGATGTAGGAGCCGATCTGGGAGTTGCGCAGAAGGTCGACGGGATTGGTCGAATCGAGGATCTGCTGCAGGTTGTCGGACATGGTGGTCAAACCTCTCTGTTCTTGTCTCTCTTGCGTGGGAGTTCTCTGGGGTGGGGTGGGTCAGTGGGGAGGGGGTGCCGGGAGGACGGGTCAGGTGAAGACGATCGTCTGGTTGCCGTGGCGGATGACGCGGTCCTCGGCATGGAGGCGCACGGCCCGGGAGAGCACGGCGCGTTCAACGTTGGCGCCGCGCGTCTGCATGTCGGCAGCCGTCATCGTGTGGTTGACGCGGGTGACGTCCTGTTCGATGATCGGCCCCTCGTCGAGGTCCTTCGTCACGTAGTGGGCGGTCGCGCCGATGAGTTTGACTCCTCTCTCCTTGGCCTTGCGGTAGGGCGCTGCGCCGATGAACGCGGGGAGGAACGAGTGGTGGATGTTGATGATCGGCACCTCGGCCTCGTCGATGAACGACTCCGAGAGGATCTGCATGTACCGGGCGAGGACGACGAAGTCGACGTTGCCGTCGAGGAGTTCGAGGATCCGCGCTTCGGCCTCCGACTTGTCCTCCCCCTGGGAGGGGACGTGGAAGAACGGAATCCCGAATCGGCGCACCTCCTCGGCGAGGTCGGAATGGTTGGAGATGACGAGGGGGATCGTCACCGGCAGCTCTCCGCGCTGGTGCCGCCAGAGGAGGTCGAGGAGGCAGTGGTCGCTCTTCGACGCGAGCACCGCCATGCGCTTGAGCGCGCTGCCCTCGACGAGGCGGTAGTCGATCTCGTGGGGCCCGAGGGTCGCGGCGAGGTCGGCTTCGATCTCCGGCAGCGCCGCACTGAGACCCTCGCGGTGGAAGACGACGCGCTGGAAGAAGTCGCCGCCGCGCGGATCGGTCGTGTACTGGTCGAGGGAGATGATGTTGCCCTTGTTGCGCGCGATGAGGGCGGTGATGAGGGAGACGAGTCCCGGCTGGTCGGGGCAGGTGACGATGAGCGTCGCGAAATCGCGTCGGCTCGCAGCGAGCTGGTTCACGGTCTACGCCTCCCTGACGAAGTCGCGGACCCATTCGGCCGTCGCCGCGAGGCCGCCGAAGGTGTAGAAGTGCGCCTTCACCGTCCCAGCGTCCCCCGCGCCTGCGAGGTCGGTCGCGAGCTCGCTGACGAAGCGATCGGGTCCGGCCGTGCCGACGAGGTTGGTCAGGGAGAATCCGTACTTCCGCACGATTCCCGCGCTCGCTCCGACCCCGAAGCGCCGAGCGTAGCCCATGAGCCGCTTGACCCCGGCCGGTCCGGGCACGCCGACGCGGATCTCGGCGTCGATGCCGGCGGCCCGCACCTCCTCGATCCACGCCGTCACCCGGTCGGCGTCGAAGGCGAACTGGCTGAGCACGACCTGCCCGAGTCCCTGGTCGGCCAGCGATGCGGATTTCGCCGCCAGGTGCTCGGCGAGGGTGGCCGAGTCGATGTCGGGATGCCCTTCGGGGTAGCCGGCGATGCTCACCTCGCGAACCCCGTAGTCCTGGAGGATGCCCGAGCGGATGATCGTCAGCGAATCGGGGTAGGGGCCTTCGGGGACGGCCGGGTCTCCGCCGACGACGAAGACGTGTTCGCTGGCTCCGACGTCCTGGAGTGCGGCGAGGAACTCCCGCAGGCTCGGCTCGGAGGCGATGCGGCGGGCCGAGATGTGGGGAACGGGGACGAACCCGAGCTCGCGCACCGCCTCGGCGGCGGCCACGCGCATCGGAAGATCCTCATTGCCGAGGTAGGTGACGTTGATCCTCGTCCCGGTGGGGATGACCGCAGCGGCCTCCCGCAGTGCGTCGACATCCTTGCCGGTCATCTCGAGTGAGAAGTCCTCCAGAAGTCGAACCGCCGTTGACTCAATCATGGGGTCAGTTCCTTTCGTGAACACTGCCGTGGGTTCCCTCGCACTATAGGCACAATCATTTACCTATGTCCATAGGTATCCAGAAGATTTGCATTTCGCCTCTGTTTTGCTGAATAAGTTCTGAGACGGTAATGCGGATCACGTCGTTTTTCCCTATGCTTATAGCCATCTCGCACCGTCGCGGGATGGACTGCTTGCAGAATCGGAGACCAACGTGGATCTACGCGAACGCATCGACACCTCACGGATGTCGCCCTACCAATGGCTCATCGTCGGCATCTGCACCTTCCTCAATGCCCTCGACGGCTACGACGTCCTGGCGATCTCCTTCTCGTCGAATCAGGTGACCGAGGAGTTCTCCCTCTCGGGCACAGCACTGGGCCTGGTGATGAGCGCGGCCCTGCTCGGCATGGCCGTCGGCGCACTCATCCTCGGCCCGGTGGCCGACCGCATCGGCCGCCGGCGGATGACGATCATCGCCCTCATCGTCAACTGCGCCGGGCTGTTCCTCTCGGCCACAGCCACCTCGGCGACGGAGCTCGGCATCTGGCGGGTCGTCACCGGGCTCGGCATCGGAGGCATCCTCACCGGCACCAACGTCATCTGCGCCGAGTACGCCTCGCGGAAGCGACGCGGACTCGCCATCAGCATCTACACCGCCGGCTACGGTGTCGGCGCGGCCGTGGGCGGGACCATCATGGTCTCGCTCATCAGCAGCTTCGGCTGGCGCTCGGTGTTCGTCTTCGGCGGCGCGCTGACGATCGTCGCGCTCATCCTCGTCATCGTCCTCATTCCCGAATCCCCGTCGTTCCTCTACAACCGACAGCCGGCGAACGCGCAGCGCCGGCTCGACACGATCGCCCGCCGCCTCGGGCAGACGGGCCCGGTCGAGCTCATGCCGGTGCCCGCCCTGGCACGCACCGATCGCGGCATTCCCGCACTGTTCAACGCCCGCAACCGCCGGGTCACCATCGTCGTGTGGGCGTCGTTCTTCATCATCATGTTCGGCTTCTACTTCGTGAACTCGTGGACGCCGCGACTGATGAACGAGACCGGCCTCAGTCCCACCCTGTCACTCATCGTCACCGTGGCCCTCACCCTGGGCGGGGCGATCGGGTCGGTGGCCTTCGGTCTCTTCACGTCCCGGTGGTCGACGCGCGAGGTGCTCATGACGTTCATCGTCATCGCCGCCGTGCTCATGGCGGTCTTCATCTTCACCGCCCAGTGGGTCGCCCTCGTCATCGTCGTCGGTCTGCTCGTCGGCATGGCGATCAACGGCTGCATCGCCGGCCTCTACGTCCTCACCCCGCAGTCGTACGCCTCGAGTCTGCGCTCGACCGGCGCCGGGTGGGGCACCGGAATGGGACGGTTCGGCGCGATTCTCGCACCCACCGTGACCGGAGCGCTGCTCGACGGCGGATGGAGTCCGCAGGCGATCTACATCCTCGTCGGCGTCATCCTGCTCCTCGCCGTGGTCGCGCAGCTGGGCCTGCGCGGTGCCGACATCGAAGCCAACCGCAGGCCGACACAGCGCGCCGAGGCGGTCGTGGCCGACTAGGCGGTCGCGGCCGGCCGGGCGCGGTCACCGCCGGCCTGGCCGATGCAGCGTGCCAAGTCAGTCACGACCGGCCAGGCGACAGCCCTCACACCGCGGGCCCCGATACCTTTGCTGGTCTCGGGGCCCGCTGTGTCGTGCGGTCTCAGTCGGTGCGCGGGGTGCCGAGCCCGAAGTTCATGAGGTCCTCGCCGACGACGAGGTTGCCGGAGAATCCCTCCTGCGCCCGCTGGAACTTCTCGACCGGGCCGTCGGCGGGGACGATGTGGGTGAGCACCACGGTGTCGACCCCGGCGGCTTCGGCCTGCGGCCCGACCTGCTCGATCGACGTGTGCGCGGCGAGCATGTGCTGCATGAGGTTGTGGTCGGGATGCGGCGAGGCCTCGCCGATGAGTCCGTCGATCCACTCCATGTCGATGACCTCGTGGATGAGGATGTCGGCGCCCTTGGCGATCGTCACGAGGTTGTCGCAGACTCCGGTGTCCCCGGAGATGACGATCGACCCGTCCGGGGTGTCGAACCGGAAGGCGAAGGCGGGGAAGATCGGCCGGTGGTCGACGAGGATCGCGGTGACCCGCACGTTCTCGTCCGCGTAGACCTCGAACGGCTCCATCGCCGGCGTCGGATCCCCGTTGGGATCGGAGCCGGTCGTGCCCGGCAGCTCGATGTCGTGGAACTCGAAGATCTCCCGCAGATCCTGCTTCGCGTTGTCGCGCATCCGGTCGTTGATGTCGAGCGCGTACCCCTGCAGCAGCCGCTGGGAGGACTCGACGAGACCCGGCGTCGGCGATTCCGGGTTGAACACCTCGGGGATGGGGTCCCTGTTGTCCTCGTCGAAGATCGGCGGCAGGGTCCCGCGGTCGCCGGGCCCGAAGATCTGCACCGGCTGCTTGAGCCCGTCGGATCCGTTGTGCCACGCGAGGATGAGGAGGTTCGGGTAGTCGACCATGTGGTCGGAGTGGTGGTGGGTGATGAAGACGCTGCGGAGATTGTCGATGCCCTTCTGGAATCCCGTCGGGCCCAGGCCCGCCTTCCGGAACTGCGGCCCCCACCCCTCACCGCAGTCGATGAGGTAGACGGCGTCACCGACCGTGATCGCCGTCGAGATCCCGTTCCGATCCGAGTCATCCCACCACGGCGGGCCGCCCGCGGTCCCGAGAAGAGTGACCTTGGTGCGGTAGGCGGAGGCTTCGTCAGCGGTGAGTGGACGATGAGTGGGCATGGTTCCTGCTTTCTGTGCGGGCCCGCCGAGGCGGACGCGGGGGATTCGTGGGCTCCTGACTCACCCGATGCTCGCGTGTGACTGTGCGGCTTGGATGAGTTCGAAGACTTCGGTGCGGTACTCCGCGTAGGTGGGCAGGCTCTTCGTCTCGACCTGGTTCCGCGGCTGCGGCAGAGCGACATCGATCGTCCGGGTCACGGTGGTCGGGGCCCCGGAGAGGACGGTGACGGTGTCGCCGAGGTAGACCGCCTCGTCGATGTCATGGGTGACGAAGACGATCGTCGTGTCGAAATCGGTGCGCACCTGGAGGACGAGGTCCTCGAGCTCGATGCGCGTCTGCGCATCGACGGCGGCGAACGGCTCGTCCATGAGGAGGACATCGGGCTGGAAGGCGAGACCGCGGGCGATCGCGGCTCGCTGCTGCATGCCGCCCGACATCTGCCAGGGGTAGAGGTCGCCCTTGCCGGTGAGCCCGACGGCATCGAGCACCGAGGTGATCCGTTCCTTCCGTTGTGCTGCGGGGACCGTCTTGAGCAGAGGAAGGGCGACGTTGTCGGCGGTGCTCAGCCACGGCAGCAGCGACCGCGAGTAGTCCTGGAAGACGACGGCGAGTTCGGCCGGGGGCCCGGTCACCGGCTCCCCTTCGAAGACGGTCTGCCCGCCGGAGGGTGCCAGCAGCCCGGCCATGCAGCGCAGCAGGGTCGTCTTCCCCGACCCCGAGGGGCCGACGATGCAGACGAACTCGCCGCGGCGGATGGCGACGTCGATGCCGGCGAGGATCTCGACGTCCCCGTAGGACTTGCGCAGTCCCCGCAGTTCGAGGAGGACCTCGCCGTCGATGGCGGCTGCGGTCGGTTCGGGTTGAAGTGTCATGATCATCCTTTGCTGGTCAGCGCACGCATGCCGTACTGCCAGCGCAGGACGAAGCGTTCGAGTCGGAGGAAGGCGAGATTGGCGAGGTAGCCGAGGATGCCGAGCAGGAGGGTGCCGGCCCACGTCTCGGCCACCGCGAAGGTCTGCTGCGAGTTGAGGAGATAGAAGCCGATGCCGCTCGTCGACGCCACCATCTCGGAGACGACGATGAGGATGATGGAGATCTGCAGGGTCGTGCGCAGGCCCGCGAAGATCTGCGGTCCGGCGTTCGGGAGCAGGACGAACCGGATGTACTGCGGCATCGTCAGCCGGTAGGACCGTGACATGTCCTTGACGAGCGGGTCGAGGGAGCGCACCCCGTCGACGGTGTTGAGCAGGGTCGGCCAGATCGCGCCGATGACGATGATCGCCACGCTCATCGACGGCCCGATCCCGAAGAGGAGCAGTCCGATCGGCAGGAGGACCGGGGGCGGCAGGGACCGGAGGAACTGGACGATCGGCTCCGTGGCCGCCCGCAGCGCCGAGGACATGCCGATGCAGATGCCGAGGACGATGCCGAGGACGGCGGCGATGGCGAAGCCGAGGAGGAACTTCGCCACACTCGGCAGGACATCGGTGACCAGTCCGTCGACGAGGAGGCCCGACCACAGTGTGGACAGGATCGTCTGCAGCGGCGGGAAGTAGAGCGAGGTGCTGTTCGCCGAGGCGACCCACCAGACGGCCACGATGCCGACGGGCAGCCAGGCTCGGGTGAGGAACAGGGTGAGGTGGTTCGGGGCGCTCATGCCGCCTCCTCTCGGTGGGAGGGATGCCAGAAGAGCAGCGGCACCTCAGCGATCCTGAAGAGGCCGTTGATGGCCAGTCCGAGCAGCCCGGTGGCGAAGATGAGCGCATACATCTGAGGCAGCGCTCCCGCGGTCTGGGCGACGACGATCTCCTGGCCGAGGCCGGCGGCCCCGCCGATCATCTCCGTGACCACGGCGACGATCACCGCGATCGCCGCCGAGATGCGCAGACCGGTCATCGCGAACGGCAGCATCGAGGGCACGACGAGGCGGCTCGTCGTCAGCCACCAGCCGAGCCGATAGCTGCGGGCCATGTCCGCGCTCGTGCCGCCCACCTCGCGGACGCCGTAGACGAGCTGGGTGAGCAGGGGCCAGATCGCGCCGAGGATGATGAGGAAGAGCTTCATTCCCGGGCTCGGCCCCCAGAGGAGGAGACCGAGCGGGATGAGGGCGACCGGTGGGATCGGTTTGAGGAATTCGATGACGAACCAGGCCGATTCCTCGGCGAAGCGGACGAGGCCCAGGAGGATCGCCAGCGGGGTGGCGATGACGATGATGAGGACGAGGCCGAGGAGGACCACGGAGATCGTCGACCACAGGGCCGACCAGAAGACCGCCGAGCCGAGCAGGGTGAAGAACGCTCCGAGCATCTCCAGCGCCGAGGGGAGGGACGCCGCGGGCAGAACGCCGGTGACGGAGAGGAGCTGCCAGACGACGAACACTGCGAGGACTGCGCCGAGGCCGAAGAGGAAGCGGCCCGCCGGGGTCTCGGCGGCGAGATTGATCCTGCGCGTCAGCCGATCGGTCGCCCGCCGGCCGGTCGGCGTGGTGCGGGAGATGGTCGCGCTCATGGCCGCATCAGCCCCTTCGTGTCGACCGGCGCGGGGAGGAAGCCGAGGTCGGTCATGAGGTTCGCGGTCGTCTGCACCGCTTCGGGGTCGACCTGAGTCGAATACTGCGGCAGGAGCATGCTCTCAGCGACGGACGGGGCCAGTTTGCCGTACTTTGTGAGGACCTTCCGCACCGCTTCAGGGTCCTCGGCGGCCTTCTCGTTCGCCTTGTCGACGGCGCGGACGAAGGCGTCGACGACGTCGGGATTGGCCTCGGCGAAGGGCTTCGCGGTGAAGGCGACGGCGAACGTGGCGTCGGGCGGGAAGGTCTCGAAGAGCGGATGGGAGATGATTCGGCCGCCGGCGGCCACCACCTGCCCCTGGAACGGTTCGGCGGTCGAGGCGGCATCGACCCGGCCGCTCTCGACGGCGGCGATGCCGTCGGGCAGTGACATGACGACGTATTCGACCTTGGTCGGATCACCGCCGTCGGCGCTCACCGCGGCGGCGGTGCCGATCTGCGTGATCGCGCCGAGCGCGTTGATCGCCACCGTCTTCCCCTCGAGATCACGGGGGCGTTGGATCGCGCTGTCGGATCCGACGACGATCGCCGTCGGGTCGGTGTCGGCCGTCGGGGCATTCGACGCGGCGTTGGCGACGATCTGCAGCGGCAGGCCCTTCTCGTAGGCGATGGTAAGGGGCGGAGTCGCGGTGGTGCCGAACTGGAGTTGGCCGTTGATGACCGACGGGGCGATGGCAGAGGCCGACTGCATCACCTTGGTCTCGACGTTGAGTCCCTCCTCGGCGAAGTAGCCTTCTTCGACAGCGATGTAGATCGAGGCGTAGTCGGCGACGGGGATGACGCCGACGGTGATCGTATCGCCGTCGCCGATGGTCTTGGCGCTGCCCATTCCGACTCCGCAGCCGGAGACGGCGAGGGTGAGGAGCACGGCGAGGACTGCGGCGCCGAGGCGGTGGGCGGTGGTGCGCTGGACAGTGGTCAGCAGGGTGGGAGTGGGCCGGGTGGTGATCGTCATCGATCCTCCTGGACGGGGTCGAGCCGTGATCGACGTCGATCGGCTCCCCACCAGCTTCAGCCCTGCACTGGTAGATGACAAATATCTTTATTCTGCTAACCCCATACAATGAGCGACTATGAACCTCACGCGCCTCAAGTACTTCCTCGCCGTCGTCGACGAGGGATCGATCTCGGCCGCGGCACAGAAGCTGCACATGACGCAGCCGCCGCTGAGCCAGGCGATCCTCGCGTTCGAGGCGGAGCTCGGGGTCAAGCTGCTCGACCGGCTGCCCCGCGGGGTGGCGCCGACACCGGCGGGCCGTCAGCTCGCCAGGGACGGGGCGCGGCTCGTGCAGTGGTGCGATGAGATCGCCGAGCGCACCCGGGCACTCGGGTCCGGGACGGCCGGAGTGCTGCGGGTGGCGTCGGTGCCGACGTTCTCGTGGTCGCGGCTGCCGCCGCTGCTGCGGACGTTCCGGGAGACCGCGCCCGGGGTCGCCGTCGACCTCTCGGATCCGTTCCCCGCCCGAGTGCTCGACCTCGTCTCGGAGGGGCGGGTCGACATCGGCTTCGTCGCCACCTCCGATGTCGACGCGCTGGCCGCGAACTTCCCGGCGCTGACGATGCGCGGGGTCGCGACGATGCCGCTGGCGATCGCGGTGCCGCCCGGCCGAGCGAACATGGGCCGGGCGGAGCTGGAGGCGGCGCACTGGGTCATCCCGTCGCAGATCCCCGGGTTTCCCGGGCTCGTGGAGATCTCCCAGCAGCTGTGGGATCTGCTCGGCATCGCCCCAGGCAGCGTGCAGCAGGTCTCGACGCTGCAGACGGCCCTGCCGCTCGTCGCCGCCGATCTGGCCGTGGCGCTCATGCCCCTCGACGGCGTCGGGGTCGTGTGGGGAGCGGTCAACACGGTCCCGGTGCCGCGCGAGCTGCCCCCGCTCTACGGCGTCATGGTGCGCTCGGCCCTCTTCGATCCGGGACCCACCCTCGAGGTGTTCCTCGACGTCGTCGAGGCCGCCTTCGCCGAGGCGGGGGCCGGCGACGAGGCCGAATGACGGCCGGTCGCCTCGGTGGTGAGCGGGGAGATGCTCGCCCGCCCCTGCCGCTCAGAGCAGTTCGATGAGGTCCGGAGCGAGGGAGGCGCGCACCGCTTCCCGGGCCGAGGCCGGCGTCTCCGCTGCGAGCGCTGCTGCGGCGAGAGCCCGGCAGTCCTCCAGCGAATGACGTCGCAGTGCCAGTCGCACTGCGCCGATCCTGCTCGGTGCCATCGACAGACTCGTGATGCCGAGGCCTGCGAGGACCAGTGCCAGGAGCGGATCGCCGGCCGACTCACCACAGACTCCGAGCGGCTTGCCGGCCTCCTCGGCCCCGGCGGCCGCCGTCGCGATCATGGCGAGCACAGCGGGCTGCCACGGGTCGAGCAGCTCGGAGAGCTCACCCTCCATGCGATCGGCCGCCATCGTGTACTGCGCCAGGTCGTTGGTGCCGAGGCTGCCGAAGTCGACGGCCTCGAGCACGCTTCTGGCGCGCAGGGCCGCGGCAGGGACCTCGATCATCACCCCGGGTGAGGACAGGCCGTGGGCTCGCATCTGTTGGGCGAACCAGCGAGCCTCGGAAGCCGTCGAGACCATGGGCGCCATGACCTTGACGTCGGCTCCTGTGGCCGCTGCGGCTGCCGCGAGTGCTCGGAGCTGCGCGTCGAGCACCTCCGGGCGAGCCTGTGACAGCCTCAGACCCCTGCGGCCGAGAGCCGGGTTCTCCTCCGGACCGAGGTCGGCGAATGCCAGCGGCTTGTCCGCACCGGCGTCGAGGGTGCGCACGACGACCCGACGGCCGGAGAAGGGGGCGAACACCCGGCGGTAGATGTCCGTCTGCTCCTCGACCGTCGGGGCCACAGCGGCGGAGAGGAAGACGAACTCGGTGCGGAAGAGACCGACTCCTTCGAGATCCTCGGCACCGGCGAGCTCAGCGTCCTCTACGCCTCCGATGTTGGCGAGCAGGGCGACACGGTGGCCGTCGGAGGTCTCTCCGGGACCGGATACGCCGGCGAGCGCGGCAGAGAGCTGCTGACGACGTCGGCGCTGAGCGTCGACCGCTGCCGGGTCCGGTCGCAGGACGACGTCACCGCTGCCGCCGTCGATCGAGACGAGAGTGCCGTCGGGGATCGTCGTTGCGTCGGGCAGCTGCACCACTGCGGGGATGCCCATCTGCGCCGCGAGAATCGCCGTGTGACTCGTCAGACCCCCTGCCCGGGTGATGATTCCCAGCACCAGAGACCGGTCGAGCGTGGCCGTCTCCGCGGGAGCGAGGTCGTCGGCCGCGACGATGCTCGGCTCGGTGAGGTCGGGGAGTCCGGGTGCCGGTTCGCCGAGCACCGCGGCGATGGTGCGCGCCCCCACATCACGGAGGTCGGTGACACGTTCGGCGAAGTATCCTCCGAGCGCTTCGAACCGTGCGGCGAACTCATCGATCGCCTCGGCGATGGCTCGGGTCGGGCCGCTGCCCGCGTGCAGGCGCTTGGTGACCTCACGGTGCAGCGAGCGATCACGGGCGATCATCGCCGTGGCCTTGAGGATGTCGCGGGCCGTCGGATCGGCCCTCAGCGCCTTCGCATCGAGGTCGTCCGCGACGTCCATGAAGCTGGCGATGGCCGTCTCGGCCGCTGCTGCGGGATCCTCTGCGGCGGGCTCGTCGGCGGCGGGCATCACCGGTGCGGCCGCCTGCGCGATGGGACCGTACGCGGTTCCGGGGCTCACACCGATTCCGTGGAGGACGGCGGTGCCGCCTTCGGTCACCGCTGCCGTGCCGCGGGTGCTCATTGCGCGTCCATGTCCGTGGCGAGCAGAGCGACGAGGCGGTCGAGAACGGCGTCGGCTCCCTCGGCATCGGCTGAGAGTTCGACCTCCTCCCCGTGCTTGGCGCCGAGCGCCATCACGCCGAGGATGCTGCCGGCGTCGACGGCGTCTTCGCCGGGCCGGCTGATCTCGACGTCGATCCCGGATTCGGTGACGGCTTCGACGAAGAGGGACGCGGGTCGGGCGTGGAGTCCGACGGCCGATGCGATGGTGACGGTGCGAGTTGCCATGATCTCTCCTTGGGTTGTGTTCATCGTGAGGTGTGCCCGATCGCGAGCACGGGCCCGTCTGGCGGGCGGTTGAATCGTCGGGTCATGCGGCGACCATCGTGGTGTCGAGGTCCCGGTTCGCGGCCTTCGCAGTCCGCCGCCGAGCGGCCATCGCCTTGAAGAGCACGACGAGTGCCGCGGTGATGACCACGCCGACGGCCAGCGCGAGGACGAAGAGCAGCGGCTGCCCGATGAGGGGCAGCACCCAGATGCCGCCGTGCGGTGCGAGGAGTGTCGAGCCGAAGAGCATGACGAGGCCGCCGGTCGCCGCCGAGCCGATCGTCGAGGCGATGATGATCCGGATCGGATCGGCCGCGGCGAACGGAATCGCGCCTTCGGAGATGAAGGACGCGCCGAGCAGCCACGCCGCCTTTCCGTTCTCGCGCTCCGGTGCCGAGAAGAGCTTCGGGGCGATCGCCGTCGCCAGCGCCAGGGCGAGCGGGGCGACCATTCCTGCCGCCATGACTGCGGCCATGATCTTCAGCTGCGGTGCGTCCATCGCCGCGCCGGCCGCGGAGAGGCCGGCGGTGGCGAATCCGTAGGCGACCTTGTTGACCGGGCCGCCGAGGTCGAAGCCCATCATTGCGCCGAGGATCAGTCCGAGGACCAGTACTCCCCCGCCGGTCAGTCCGCTGAGCCCTTCGTTGAGACCGTTCATCAGGGCGACGATGGGTCGCCCGAGCACTGTGATGAACAGCCCTGCGGTGATGAGTGCTGAGAGCAGCGGAATGACGACGACCGGCATGACGCCACGGACGCCCTTGTGCACCTTCCAGCCGGCGATCCATTTGGCGACGGCACCGGCGAGCAGGCCGGTGACGATGCCGCCGAGGAATCCCGCGTCCATGGTCACCGCCACGGACCCCCCCGACGACGCCGGGAACGAGGCCCGGCCGGTCGGCGATCGCGAAGGCGATGTATCCGGAGAGGATCGGCACGAGGAATCCGAACGACGCGGCACCGATGACATAGGCGAGAGCGGCCCACGAGGTGAGGCTCGTGAGATCGAAATTCTGTGCGATGTTGTACTGGTCGTCGCCGATGAGACTGTACTTGACGATCTCGATGGCCCCGTTCTCACCGAGAGCGATCTGCGCGAGCATGAACGAGACGGCGATGAGGATGCCGCCGGCGGCGACGAACGGGATCATGTAGGACACGCCTGTCATCAGCCACTGTCGCAGCCGGGTGCCGAACCCGATCTGCGCGTCTCCGTCCTCGACCTCGGTGCCGGCGGTGGTCGCGGCCGGACTGTCGGCGTCGCCGGGGCCACCCGATGCCGCGAGTTCTGCGGCCCTGCCGATGAGCTGCGGCGCATCGGAGATCGCCTTCTTCACCCCGACATCGATCGTCGGCTTGCCCGCGAAGCGAGCGCGCTCCTTCACTTCGACGTCGTGGGCGAAGATGACGGCGTCCGCCGCGGCGATCTGCGCCGGCGTCAGCGGCGTCGAACCAGCCGACCCCTGAGTCTCGACGACGATCTCATGGCCCGCGGCGGCAGCGGCATTCTCCAGCGACTCCGCAGCCATGTACGTGTGCGCGATGCCGGTGGGGCATGAGGTCACGCCGACGAACCTCAGTCGGCGCGCGGACTGGTCGTCCGGCTGTCCATCGGGAGTCGCTTCCGGTGCCGTGTCGGCCTGTTCGTCGCGAGCGGGCGGGGCCGCGGGTTCGGAGACGGACGATGCCGGCGTCCCGGGTGCGGGTGGTCCCGCGGGTGCAGGACCCTCGGTCTCGGCGTCCTCGTCGAGATGGACGTGGTCGCCGACGATCTCGACGACGTCGTCCGGCGTCTGAGCGGTGAGCAGGGCGTCTCTGAAGTCCTCCCGCATGAGCGCGCGCGCCAGCTGCGGCAGAACCTTCATGTGGGCGTCGCCGCCGTCTGCCGGTGCCGCGATGAGGAAGACGAGGCGGGCGGGACCGTCCTGCGCACCCCAGTCGATGCCCGCTGCGGACCGTCCGAAGACGAGGGAGGGTTCGGTGATCGCCGCGCTGCGCGCGTGAGGGATCGCGATCCCGTCGGGCAGCCCGGTCGCGGTCTTCGCCTCGCGTTCGTCGACGGCGGCGGCGAAGAGGTCGAGATCGGTGCAGCGGCCGGTCGCCACCAGGCATTCGGCGAGCCTGCGTGTTGCTTCGCGCTTGTCGCCTCCGGTGAGGCCGAGCACAACCTGTTCGTCATTGATCAGTGGCATGTCGATTCCTTTCGTGATCCGCGCCCGTCGGTGTGGCGTCGGATCAGTCGTCCAGTGGCAGGGCGAGCTCGGGGTCCTCCGAGATCGTCACCGCAATGTCGATGAGGTGATCGGGTGTCGGCACCGCAGTGCCCTGAAGCCTGACGGCGGCGGCCCCCCAGCGCACTCCCTGGCCGAGAGCGCTCGGGAGGTCGGCGCCGCTGTCGAGGCCGTGGAGGAGTCCGGCGAGCATGCAGTCGCCGGCCCCGACCGTGGAGACCGGATCGGAGATGACGGCTGTCGCGTGCACTGCGGAGTCCGCGGTGACGAGCACCGCCCCGTCGCGGCCGAGACTCACCGCGACGCAGTCGATGCCCGTGCTGACGAGTTCCCGTGCGGTGTCGACGACGGCCCCGAGCGTGTCGAGGGGCCGACCGGTGAGTTCGGAGAGTTCGACGCGATTGGGCTTGATGAGGGTGGGGCCGGCCGCGACGGCGGCGTCGAACGGGACGCCGGAGGAGTCGATCGCCACCCGCGCGCCGCGGGCCTGCGCCTCGCGCACAAGCGTTGCGTAGAGATCGGTCGGCACCCCCGGGGGAAGGCTTCCGCAGGCAGCGATCCAGACCCCCGGCGCCGCAACCTCGAGCGTGGCCTCCACCAGCGATGCGACCTCGCCGGGGGCGAGTTCGGGTCCCGCCTCGTTGAGCTTCGTCGTCGTGCCGTCGGGTTCGAGCACGCTGACGTTCATCCGCATGCTCTCGGCGATGGGCACGACCTCCGCGCGGATTCCATCCGCTCTCAGCAGCGTGTCGAACAGAGTGCCTTCGGGACCTCCCGAGGGCACCACGACGAGCGGCCGGACTCCCATGGCGGTCAGGGCGCGCCCGACGTTGACGCCCTTTCCTCCGGGGTCGACTCGGGATGAGGCGGCACGGAGAACGTGTCCGCGGTGCAGTGCACCCACCGTAACGGCACGGTCGACACTCGGGTTCGGAGTGAGCGTGACGATCATACGGTCACGATGTCCGGGCCGGCGTCGCGGAGGGACTCCGCAGTGGACTCGTCGAGGTCGGTGTCGGTGATGACGAGGTCGACGTCGGCGAGGTCGGCGAAGCGATGGAGATGGACCTGGGAGGCCTTGCTCGAGTCGGCGACGAGCACAGTGGTGCGGCACGCATCGACCATCGCCCGCTTCGTCGCAGCCTCCGATTCGTCGGGAGTCGTCAGTCCGCGAACGGCGTCGAAGCCGTTGGTGCCGATGAAGCCGACGTCGATGGTGAGGTCGGCGAGCGCCTCGGTGGTCCAGTGTCCGACCGCCGCACCGGTCCGCGCACGGACCCGTCCGCCGAGCTGCAGGAGTGTGATGCCGGGCTTCGAGGCGAGGACGGCGCAGATCATCGGGCTGTTGGCGACGACCGTCAGCGGCAGCTCGTCGGGAATCGCATGGGCGATGGCGAGGGTGCTCGTTCCCGCGTCGAGCAGGATGCTCCCCCCGTCGGGAATCTCCTCGAGGGCCCGCAGCGCCACTCGCTGCTTCTCCGCCGCTCGGTGTCCGATGCGCTCATCGAGCGCGGGCTCCGGAGTCAGCGCATCCGCGGGGATGGCACCGCCGTGCATGCGCGTGAGCAGTCCGCGGCGTTCGAGGACGGTGAGGTCGCGACGGATCGTCTCGGCCGTGACGTTCAGCTCATCGGCGAGCGAACTGACTTCGACCCGGCCCTGTGAGCGAGCGGCCGTGAGGATCGTCTTCTGGCGTTCAGCAGCGTACACAGTTTCATGATGCCACACATACAGACATAAACACAGCGAAAACAACATTTATTTGGACCCGTGAGCGAGCCGGGCACGCCGATGGCCCGGATTCCGCGGGTGCGACGACGATGAGCCGAGCGTCAGCGAGTCAGCGGACGTCGGCTCAGACGCACAGAGGCCCTGTGATCCCTCCCTGACAGGGGATCACAGGGCCTCTTCACGCGCACGGTCCTGCCTGGACCGCTCGCGCGAGCCTGAGGATGTCGACTACGAGGTCAGCGCTCGAGTCGGCCGCCACCGCCGAAGGCGCGCTGGAGCGGGATGCTCCCGTCCTGCCACGGGGTGATCGCCCAGACGACGAGGTAGGCGCCGACGCCGAGGACCGGCAGGAGGAACGAGGCGAGCACGAGGAGACGGACGATCCAGACATTGAGTCCGGTGACCTTGGCGAGGCCTCCTGCGATGCCGCCGACGATCCGCTCGGGGCCGCGGCGATAGCCGATCTTGCGAATGGAATCGAAGAGTGAGTTCATGTCTTAGACACTACGCCGCCGGCGTGCGGCCCCACAGGGTGATGACCTGAGACTCGACTGAGGAAACCCATAATCCTGCGGCCCCCTGCGGGTCATTCGGCTGGTGTCGTCCGACCGCGCGCCGAATCCCGAGGCGTCCCCTCGAGGGTCGGACTGTCGGCGAGCTTGAGCCACACGACGCCGCCGATGATGACGGCGAGCCAGAACCCCTTCGCCACGGTGAGCGACTCGTCGAAGAACACCGGCCCGAGCACCGCCGCACCCACCGCGCCGATGCCGGCCCACACCGCATAGCCGATGCCGACGTCGATGCGCTTGAGCGCGACGCTGAGGAAGAAGAGCGTGAGGAGGAAGAAGACGATGGCGACCAGAGACCAGCCGAGCTGCGTGAATCCGGCGCTGCCGTTGACGCTGAGCGCGTAGCCGACTTCGAAGCCGCCGGCCAGCAGGAGCGCGAGCCACGCTCCCGTCTTCGCCGAGGTGGTCGCAGGGTCGGTGATGCGGTTCGGTTCGCTCATGAGCGGGTGTCCCTTCCGGTTCGAGGTGAGCGGCGACTGACGATCTGTTCCGCGGGCGGCCATCACGCCGATCCCGCCAAGTTGAGGCCGACGACTCCGGTGATGACGACGGCGATTCCGAGCAGCTTCTTCCATGTCAGGCGCTGGGACAGGAAGAGCGCGCCGAGGATGACGATCCCCACCCCGGCCAGCGACGTCCACAGCGCGTACCCGACTCCGACGTCGAACGTCAGCAGCGCCAAGCTGAGGAAGAACGTCGCGATGCCGCCGGCGACCAGCGTCGCGATCGTCCACCACAGCCGCGTGAATCCCGCGGCCTTGCCTGCAGCGATCCCGACGGCGATCTCGAAGATCACCGCGATCGCGAGATAGATCCAACTCATCATGTGCATCCTTTCGCTTTATTTGTGTGTACATGCAGGTATTTCGACAGAAAAGAACTCAGCGCGACGGCCTCGTCCGTCACTCGCCGACGAGCCGACGAACCTCGCCCAGTGACGATCGGACCGCCTCGGCGTCGAAGTCCGGAAAATGCACCCCGGGTCGGCTGAGCACATCACGGAGACGGTCGCCGTAGGGCTCGTCGATCTCCCTGACGAGCTGCTCGCCCCGGTCGCTGAGCACCGCATAGACCCCGCGGCCGTCATCGGCGCAGACATCGCGCACCGCCAGCCCCTTCGATTCGAGCCGACTGACGAGCCTCGTCACCGAACTCGGGTTGAGCCCGACCCTGCGCGCGAGCTCGCTGACCCGCAGCTCCCGGTCGGACGCGACCCGGAGGAAGCCGAGGGCCCGATACTCCGTGAGCCCGAGCCGGTAGGTCTCCGTCAGCCACTTGTCGAGGTTCGCATCGACCGCGGCGGCGAAGACGGCCACGTGAGACCACGCCTCGCCGAGGCCGGCGAGCTCATCTATTTGCGTGCGCATGCAGTTAGATTAGCAGGGTCGAGCCGAGATCGGACAGGTTGCGCGGAAATTCTTCGCACCACCTCGGCGATGCGCCGGTCGACCCGGGCGCCCACGGGTCGGCTTCGGGTGCCCACCGGTCGCCCCGGGCCCTTCAGGCGGCGCGTCGCAGGGACGCTCCCGACACCTTCTCCGTGACGTCGAAGCGCTCGCGGTAGCGGCCTGTGAGCAGGCACCACTGCGAGTACAGCGCGGTGCCGGCGTTGAAGATCAGGAGCGTGAGCGGATAGAGCAGCCACTGCAGCCACATCGTCACACTCCGGGAGACCGGCACGTGCACCGGCCGCGGCGGGAGGAGGGCACGGAAGACGAGCACGGAGACGAGGAGCGCGATCATGCCGATCTGCTGGATGAGCCCCACGGTCATCGGCATCGCCTCGATGAACTCGCTCGCCTGCCCCGTGTGCGAGGCGACGACGAACGGGATCCACCCGCCCACGGCGATGATGACGGAGATCGACGCGAGGCTGACGTGCCCTTCGAGGAGGGACAGGAAGCGCAGGACCCCGGGCCAGAACGGCGACTTCGCATCACCGGCGAAGACCCGCACCCCGACGTACGGGACATCGCTGGCCCCGTACGACCAGCGGCTGAGCTGCTTGAACTGGGCGACCATCGTCTCCGTGAAGCTCCCGGCGAGCACGGCATCCTGATAGATCGGCACGTGGATGGGCACGACCCGGTAGTCGCCGTCGAAGTGGAACCAGCTGCGCCAGTACTGGTGACCGTCCTCGACGATCGTCCGCGTCGACCAGAACCCCATGTCGATGAGTGCCGGCAGCGGCTGGGAGTGCGACGCGAAGTTCCGCAGCGCGAAGCGCCGCACCGTGGTCGTGAGATTCCAGAAGCAGTTCGCACTCGCGACGACCCGCGACGGTGCCGGAGCATCCCAGATGTTCGTCATGTAGAGGCTGATCGGCTGGAATGACAGCCGCGCCCGGTCGGGTGCCTTCGCGTACTCATAGGCCACATAGTCGAAGTACGACTCGTGCGGGGTGTTGTCGCAGTCGAGGCTCGTGACGATGACCCGCTCCGGGTCGATCCCGCGCTCGCGCACCCAGCTCGCCAGCTTCCGCCCGGCATGGGTGATGTTCGCCCCCTTCCCGGCGATCTCACCGGGCACACCTGCCGGGTGCGGGACCGGGACGAAGGCGAAGAAGCCGTCCCCGTACTCGGCGGAGAGGCGGCGCGCCGTCTCCGCCATCACCGGCCCGCCCCGCTCCTCGAACGCGAAGAAGACGACGATCTGCCGCGGCGAGGTCGAGGTGTGCAACAGGGTGCGGATGGTGCCGGCGATGACGTCGAACGGCTCGTTGTACGCGGCGACGACGACGGCGTGGAGCAGCTGGGAGGGGCGCAGGACCGACTGCGGGTCCTCCCGCACCCGTGCCACGGTCGCCGCATGGTCGGCGGCCCGGAAACCGCACTGCGGGGACGGCAGGGCGGGCAGTCCGGCGATGGCCCGTTCGAGATCGACGAGGCGGGCGCTCCAATCGACGCGGGCGCTGCGCCGGTACCGGTTGAAGCCGCGGGCGACGTCGACGGCCCCGCGCAGCGCCCGCACGAACGTCAGCCCGACGATCGTGAGGACGTAGACCGCGCCGACCATCGGATCGATGAACGGCAGGATGAAGACGAGCGCGATCGCGCTATAGCTGATGACCGCCGGCAGCGCTTCGAAGACGCGGTAGACCGGGGTGCGTCGCCCCGTCGGCAGTTCGAGTCCCTGCACCTCACGACGCGAAGGGCGCCGAGGCGCGACGACGTCGATGACTGGCAGACCGGCCCCCTGGGGTGCGGGAAGGCCGCGGTGGACGGACACGTGCTCCGACCTCGGACGGCGGTCGAATCCGGACGACGGTTCGCGACTGGTTCTCACAGTCCCGATCCTGCGCAAGACATCTGACCACGGGCTGATCCGCAGATGCCGGTCAGGTGAACAGTTGTCGTCGGCAAGCTGACTTGCAGACGACCGTCACACCCAGAGAACGGCCTCCTGGGCACGGATCCGCTCGGCGGCGATGAGGCTCGCGAGCACGAGCGCCCCGGCGAGCGGATCGCCGCCGGGTTCGACGACGGTGATGTCGGGGTCGATCCGCGCCGCCTCCGCACCGAACTCCGCAAGGAGGGCTTCTCCCGCCCTGGTCAGACCCCCGGTCAGGGCGATGCGGGAGGCACCCGAGGCCGCCGCTGCCGCGACTGCGCTGCGCGCGGCCTCCTGCCCCGCCTCGGCGAGGAGGGCCACAGCCACCGGATCCTCGACGCGGGCGAGTGCTGCGACGTCAACGGCGAACTCCGCGAGGAGGCCCGCCCGGTCGCTGCGGGTGTAGAACGTCGCCGGCCACGTGCTCGGGTCCCCGAAGCGCCCGGTCGCTGCGGCGAGGAGCGCGGCCCCGCGCCGATCGACCCTGTCGTGCGCGCGCAGCGCGGCCTCGAGGGCGAGCCGCCCGATCCACGCGCCGCCCCCGCGGTCGCCGAAGAGGTGGCCCCAGCCGTCGACGCGCGTCCACTGCGCACCGAGGATCCCGTCGTCGTCGGCCCCCGGGTGCGCGATCGCGATCGCCCCGGTGCCGAGCACGGCGATCGCCCCGCCGGCGCCGCCGAGCGCACCGAGGTGAGCGGTGACAGCGTCGATCGTCACCGCGGTCCGCGCGTCCGCCTCGGCGGCGATGACCTGCGCGAGCCCGGTGGGATCGGGGCTCAGGGACGCGATCCCGGTGGCCCCGATCCCGATGCCGGTCACCCGGGAGAAGGGCTCCGGCCAGACCTGTCGGGCCGCGGCGACGAGCCGTCGGATGACGACGGGTGCGCTGGTGCCCTCGGCCCCGATCTCGACGCGGGGGCCGGTGAGCGTGCCGAGGATGACCTGGTCGCCGAAACTGTCGGCAGCGGGCGCGGCGAGCGCGACGCGGCTGCCGGTGCCGCCGACGTCGATGCCGAGGACGAGGTCACCGGTGGCCGAGCCGGGCATCATGCGCCGGCCCCGGGACCGGGGCTGCTCTCCGCGGGGCCGTCGGCGGTGGTTGCCGCGGCGGCGATCGCCGCTCTCACCGAGCCGTCGTGCCCGGCGAGCAGCTCGGCGGCAGCGGCGGGGGCCACCTCGGCGAAGGAGACGACGAGCGCGGTCTTGAGGTCACCGTCGCACCGGACGAGGAGCTCACGGGCAGCGTCGTCGTCGAGGTCCGCGGCCTCCCGGAGGATGCGGACGGTGCGCTCGCGCAGCTTCGCGTTCGTCGCGACGACGGAGACCATGAGGTTCTGCCACGTCCGCCCGAGGGCGACCATGAGCGCGGTGGAGAACCCGTTGAGGGCGAGCTTCTGCGCGGTGCCGGCCTTGAGCCGGGTCGACCCGGTGACGACCTCGGGCCCGGTGTCGAGGACGATGTGGGCCGCGGCCGCCGCGGCGACGGGCGCCTGCGGGTTGTTCGAGATGAGCACGGTGTGCGCGCCGGCCTCCCCGGCGGCCTCGAGCGCCCCGCGGACGTAGGGGGTCGACCCGCTCGCGGCGATCCCGATCGCGACGTCCCGCTCCCCCAGCCCGGCACCGTCGCGGCGCCCGTCGGCCAGCGAGTCCTCGGCGTTCTCGACGGCGTTGACGAGTGCCGGCTCCCCGCCGGCGATGTGTCCGACGACGCGGCCGGGCTCGAGATTGAACGTCGGCATGAGCTCACTGGCGTCGAGGACCCCGAGGCGACCGGAGGTGCCGGCCCCGAAGTAGTGGACGGTGCCGCCGGCGCGCATCCGCTCCGCCGCGAGGTCGACGAGTGCGGCGAGGTCCGGCAGGGCCGCGGCGACCGCGTCGAGCACTGCCTGGTCCTCGGCGTTGAGCAGGGTGAGCACGCCGAGGCTGTCGAGGTCGTCGAGACCCGCGCTGCGCGGATTGCGCCGCTCGGTCGGCGAAAGGCTCAGCGGGGACTGCGGGTGAGCACCCGCGGGGCGCTCGCCGGGATCCGACTTCGGGGGCTGGGACTGTGCCGCGGTCATCGCAGGCTGCCCTCCGCCTCGGCGACGGCGGCCACGGGTGGGGCCGGATGCCGCAGGGACAGCAGCCCGCCGATGGAGACCATGACGATGACGCCGAGGAGGGGATACCACTGCCACGCCACCCAGACCTCACCGGTGACGTACTTCTCCATGACGAAGAAGAACGCGTTGACGGCGATCGCGAGGGTGAAGGCGATGTTCGCATCGACAGCGGTCGCCCGCTTGTTGACCATGCCGAAGACGAAGGCGCCGAGCAGCCCGCCGTAGGTGATGCCGGCGATGCCGAGGGCGAGGATGACGATGTTGCCGGTGTCGGATTCGAAGACCGTGGCCGGGAGGATGAACGCCACACCCCACGCGATCGTCGCCCAGCGTCCGACCCTGAGTCCCTCGGCGTCGGTGAGCGGGGTCCTGCGGAAGCGGGCGACGACATCGTTGACCGTCGAGGAGGACAGTGCCGAGAGCGAGGAGGACAGCGTCGACATCGCCGCGGCGAGGATGCCGGCGAGCAGCAGCCCGGAGATGCCCGGCGGCAGGCCCTCGATGATGAAGAGCGGGAAGATCTCGTCGTCGCGGGTGAGCCCGAGATCGGCCGGCAGCGCCTGGTCGTAGTACGCCCACAGGGCGAGGCCGACGGCGAGGAAGATCGCGAACTGGACGAAGACGACGATGCCCGACCAGATGAGCGCCTTCTGCGCATCGACCTTCGTCCGGCAGGCGAGCAGCCGCTGGACGATGATCTGATCCGCCCCGTGGGAGGCCATCGCGAAGACCGCACCGCCGACGAACGAGGGGATGAACGATCCCGCGGCATTGATCGGGTTGCCCTCGAAGACGAACATCTGCAGCTTCCCGGCGGCGGCCGCCTCGGCGAACCATCCCCCGCCGACACCGGCGGTGATGACGACGATCGCGAGGATCCCGCCGAAGACGTAGAGGAACATCTGGGCGACGTCGACCCAGACGACGGCCTTGATGCCGCCGATGAACGTGTAGACGATCGTCACGAGGGAGAGGACGACGATGATGACGAAGTAGTTCGTGTGGATGCCGAGCCCGTCGAGGATGACCTTGAGCGGGATCGCGGCGGCGAGCACGCGGATGCCGTCGGCGAGCAGGCGGGTGAAGAGGAACGTGATGCCCGCGGTCGTCTGCGTCGACTGGCCGAAGCGCTTGCCGAGGTACGCGTACGCCGTGATCATCTCCCCGTCGTAGTAGCGCGGCAGCATGAAGAACGCGACGAGGACGCGGCCGACGATGTAGCCGAGCGCCAGCTGCAGGTAGGAGATGTCGCCGAGGTAGCTCATCACCGGGATGCCGATGACGGTGAGCGCGCTCGTCTCGGTCGCGACGACCGACAGGCACACCGCCCACCAGGGCAGCTCCCGCCCGCCGAGGAAGTAGTCCTTGAGCCCGGTCTGTCGTCCGCTCAGCTTCAGGCCCAGCCACGCGGTGGCGACGAGGTAGACGACGATCACCAGGAGGTCGATGATCTGCATGGTCGTGACTCCTTCTCAGTGCGGCGGTCTCGGCTGCCGGCGTCCTTGCCGGTGAGCGCCGCATCGGGGGTTGCGGTGGGGTGTTGGCGGTTGGGGTGGTTGGCGGTTGGGGTGGTTGGCGGGGCGGCTGGCGTTTCCGGGCCTGCCGGGGCCGGCCTCAGGTCCGGTCGTCGATGCGCATCCGGCGGGGTCTTCGGTGCAGCGGTGCGGGCAGCGCGAGCGGTCTCCATCCCGGGGTGAGCCGGCCGGCGATGCTCGGTCGGCTCGCCCCGGTCAGGCTCGGTTCGGTGGCCGGCAGGCCGTGCCAGCTCAGCCACCCGATGAGCGCCATGAGCAATCCCTCCTTCGCACCCTCGGGCAGGCCGAGTGCCGCATCGGTCGTCTCGAGTACCACGCCGGAGCCGAGCGCGGTGTCGAGGGCGGCCAAGAGCGTCGGATTCCGGGTCCCGCCCCCGGACGCGATGACCGCGGTGACCCCGTGGCTGCCGGCCGCCTCGGCGATGGTGCGGGCCGTGAGCTCCGTGACCGTGGCGATGGCATCGACCGCGCCGAGGTGGGGGTGGGCTTTCAGATGCCGGTCGAGGTAGGCGGCGTGGAAGAGCTCCTTGCCCGTCGACTTCGGGGCGGGGCGCCGGTAGTAGGGGTCGCCGAGGAGGTCGGCGAGCAGGACCTCATCGACCCGACCGTTTGCGGCGAGGGCGCCGTCGACGTCGCAGGACTGCGCACCGTCGGTGATGCGGCGGGCGAGGACGTCGATGAGCGCATTCGCCGGGCCCGTGTCGAAGGCGAGCGGCGTACGGTCGGGAGCGATGACGGTGAGGTTCGCGATTCCGCCGAGGTTGAGCAGCGCAGTCGGACTCGTCACCGCGCCGAGGAGCATCGTGTCGAGGATCCCGACGAGCGGGGCGCCCTGCCCGCCGGCGGCGATGTCGGCGGAGCGGACGTCGGAGAGCACGGGGACGCCGAGGCGCTCGGCGAGCCAGGCGGGCTGGCCGAGCTGCAGGGTCGAGGTGACCTCGCCGTCGGCGACGTCGTGGCGCACGGTCTGACCGTGGGAGACGACGAGGTCGGGGACCACGCCGGTTCTCGCGCAGACCTCGGCGAGTGCCTCGGCGGCCATCCTGCCGAGCCGGCCGTCGACCCCGCTGACGAGGGCGAGCGGAATGTCGCCGGGTTCGAGGAGACGGAGGATGTCGGCGTGGAGGTCCGCGTCGAAGGGGACCTCGACAGCGGCGAGGAGGCGCACCGACAGGTCGTCGGGAGCCGCGGGGTCGTGGGCGAAGTCGGCGACGACGACGTCGAGTCCGTCGGCCGAGGTGCCCGTCATCAGGCCGGCGATGATCATGGGCGCGGCCTTTCGGCGACGCTGCTCTCCGGGCGGACGGGCACGGTGAGTTCGGTCCGGACCTTGTAGCGGTCGCCGCGGTAGACCGAGCGGACGAATTCGAAGGGCACCTCGTCGGCGCTGCGCGAGGTGCGTTCGAAGAGCAGGGCCGGGGCCTGGATCGGGGCGCCGAGGTGGTCCGCCTCCTCCTCGTCGAGGAGCGTCGGTTCGATCGTCTGCACGCTGTGGGCGAGGTCGATGCCGAAGCGGGTGTGGAGGAGTTCGTAGAACGAGGCGTCGACGAGGTCGGCGGCGACGAGCCCGGGCACGCGCGCGGCGGGGATGTGGAGCTCCTCGAGGGCGATCGGCTCATCGTCGGCGAGGCGCAGGCGGAGGATCGTCAGCACCTCATCCCTCTCGCCGAGGTGGAGCTTGCGTCCGATGTGCGCCCCGGCCTCCCCGCGGTCGAAGGAGAGCACCCGGGAGCCAGGATGCAGTCCGCGGGCCAGCATGTCCTCGGTGAAGGAGCTCGCGGCCAGCGGCTGGTCGAACTTCGGACCGAGCGCGAAGACCCCGGCCCCATGCCGACGGCGGACGACGCCCTTCGCGACGAGGTCGTCGAGGGCCCGGCGCAGCGTCATCCGGGAGATGCCGAGCTGCTGCGCGAGCTGGCGCTCGGGCGGGAACTGCTCTCCGGCGGCCATGCCGTCGAGGCGATCGAGGAGCTGATCCCGAATCGAGTGGAATTTCGTCACTCCCCCATTGAGTCACAGCTCACACACGAAATCAAGACCACTGGTCTACTTTGGGGGCGCGGCGGGGCGCGACGCCGCTGACGCACTGCCGGCGAAAGGCACGAATGCTTGCGAAAAGTTCGACACGCAGACCGAATGGCGGCGAAAAGTCATTCTGCACGGTGACTAGTCGTGGCCGAATCGACTGTCTGCGGGCAGCCCGGTGCGTGTCACTCCAGCAGCGGTCCCGCGAGGTCGTCTCACCTCGGCGCGACGACCCGGCTCAGCCCGCTGGGCATCAGCGCACCGGCCCCGAGGTGGTCGACGCGGCGAGCCCCGCAACGCGCGCAGCGGACGTAGACGATCAGTCCGGTCGAGACGCGGTGCTGCGACTCGGTCTGCCAGCCGTGCTCACAGTCGCCGGCGGAGGCCTGTCCCCCAACGGGGGAGGCATAACCCCCGACGGCGGTGCCGTTGTCACGAGTCGCGCGGGTCTCACGTCCTGCTCTGGTGTCCATACCGTCCACCCTGATGTAATGGTCTTATGCAACTCAACCCTTACGGCGAATATGCGGTGCTGCTCGCGGCGTCGCTCGCCGACGACTGGCCGAGCGATCGCGACGGGATCGAGGCCCGCACCCGGGAGTTCGGGATGACGATGGGCTTCGACCCGACGCCGACCGACCTCGGCGACACGCGCGCCGTCATCGATGAGTGGCTGACGGTCGTCGACGCCGCCGACCCTCAGCGCCGGGCGGAGATCCTCAACGCGATCATGGCGAATGCCGCAGCCTACCCGCGCCTCGTCGACCACGACGATGAGGGCTGGCACCTCCACTACCGGGATTCGAACCAGTCGCTGGCCCATGTCCTGCGCGCCGTCATCTGCGTGGGCACGGCCCTGCACCTGACGACCCGCGGCATGCACCGCCTCGGTCGCTGCGCGGCCGGCCTGACACCTGGCGACCCGTGCGACAACGTCGTCGTCGACATCACCCGCAACGGCCGCCAGCGCTACTGCTCGGTCCGCTGCGCCAACCGCGATGCCGTCCGCCGCCACCGTGCGAAGGGCGCCGGGAATTCCGCCTGAGGGGTTCCCGTCCCGGCGATGTCTTTCTAGCATGGTGCCATGGCTGAATACAGAGGACAGGAACTGCAGGACAAGCTCGCCGAGGCGGGGCTGAGCGATTGGAAGGGCGGCTCGGACAGCATCACCGCGAAGTACCTCACCGGGGACTTCGCGACCGGACTCGACCTCGTCAACCGCCTCGGCGCCGCTGCTGAGGAGGCCAACCACCATCCCGACATCACTCTCACCTACCCCGTCGTCGAGGTGGTGCTCACCAGCCACGACACCGGTGCGGTGACGGAGCGGGATCTCACGCTGGCGGCCACGTTCAGCGACATCGCCGCAGGTGCGGACATCTCCGCCGATCGCAACGGACAATCCTCGTGACCTAAGCTGAACGCGACCGCCTGTCACCAACTTCCGGGAGACGATCCGTGTACGCCGCCGCCGAGAACCGCTACGACTCGATGACCTACCGCAGGGTGGGCCGATCCGGTCTCGTCCTGCCGGCACTGTCGCTGGGCATGTGGCACAACTTCGGCGACGATGTCGCCTTCCAGACCCAGCGCGACTTGGTCCGCCGCGCCTTCGACCTCGGCATCACCCACTTCGACCTCGCGAACAACTACGGCCCGCCTGCCGGATCGGCCGAGATCAACTTCGGCCGGCAGCTGCGCGAGGACCTCGGCCCCTACCGCGATGAGCTCATCATCTCGACGAAGGCCGGCTGGGCCATGCACCCCGGCCCCTACGGCGGACCCGGCGGCAGCCGGAAGTACCTGCTCTCGAGCCTCGACGCGTCGCTCGCTCGCCTCGGCCTCGACTACGTCGACATCTTCTACTCCCACCGCCCGGACGCCTCGACTCCGCTCGAGGAGACCATCGGGGCCCTCGACACGGCCGTGCGCTCGGGCCGCGCCCTCTACGCCGGCATCTCCTCGTATTCGGCGGCCGACACCGCCCGCGCCGCCCAGATCGCCGACGACCTCGGCACCCCGCTGCTCATCCACCAGCCCTCGTACTCGATGCTCAACCGCTGGATCGAGGACGACGGTCTCCTCGACACCACCACCGAGCACGGGCTCGGCGTCATCGCGTTCTCTCCCCTCGCCCAGGGCCTGCTCACCGACAGATACCTCGGCGGAGTGCCCGAGGACTCACGGGCCGGCAAGGACACTCCGTCGTTCAAGGACGGGTTCCTCTCCGAGGACAACCTCGCCCGGATCCGCGGACTCGGTGAGATCGCCGCCGCCCGCGGTCAGTCGCTCGCCCAGATGGCGCTCGCCTGGGCGCTGCGCGATCCCAGGGTCTCCTCGCTCGTCATCGGCGCGAGCCGCGTCGACCAGCTCGAGAACAACGTCGCCGCCCTGAGCGCAGATCCCTTCACCGAAGACGAGCTCGCCGCGATCGACTCCTTCGCCATCGACTCGGGCGTCGACATCTGGGGCGATGCCCGCCGCAGCACGCAGGACTGACGTTCCCGTGCCCGGCCGCTGCGCCGGGTCGCCGGCCTCACTCAGCGGCCGCGTCGAGCAGCGCTCCGGTCCGTGCGGCCCATCGCGGGCGGAACGCGTAGACGCAGACCAGCCGGAGGAGGCTCGCGCGTTCATAGAGCCGAAGTCGTGACCGGTCGTATCCTCCCGCCGAGGTGACCCCGGCGATCGCACGGGTGACGGCTTCCGCCTCGGCGGGCGACCAGATCCCCTGCGCGCGCCGCCACGTCGCATGGGCGGACAGGTTGCCGAGGTCGAGTTCGCGCTCACCCCGGCAGGCCGTGTCGACGTCGAGGAGACCGGGTCCTTCAACCGCATCCCACATGAGCTGCTTGTCGTGGAGATCCCGGTGCACTGGCCCCCACCGCAGCGTCCCAGCGGAGTCGCGCAAGCGCGCGGTCACCTCGTCGAGGAGCGGATCGAGGCGCGAGGCGAGGCCGCCGAGCAGACCGTCGGACCGGTCCCGCCACTCGTCGAGGACACCGGCTTCGTCGCCGGCCGTGTGAGTGGGCGTCGAGTCCGGAAGCGCCCGCGCGTCCGCGCGGTCCCATGCACCGAGGCAGTCCGTCCAAGCCCGCTCCCAGTTGACGCCGAGTGCCCTCGGGTCGTGGAGTTCGACCCCGGGGACCCGAGAGAGGTGGACGGTCGCGTCGTCGGCATCGAGCACCCGCGGCAGGGTGAACCCGGCGGTGAAGGCGAGCGCCCTGTCCTGCCCGGCGAGGATCGCAGCGGCCTTTCCGTGGCGCACGCATTTGGCGAAAGTGCCGTCGGCGAGGGCGACGACGGCTCGACGTCCGGGCCGGTGGGAGACGAGCCGGTTGCCGCTCGCGGTCGGGCCGTCGAGGAGCCGCGCGAGGCCGGGGAGGTCCGGATCAGTGCCGGCCGGCAGCAGCGTCACTGCCGGGGTGGGCGGCACGGTCGTTCGGGTGCCGACGGGAGAGAGTTCGCGGGTGTCGCCGGCGTGTGCTGGCTCCCGGGGGTCGCCGCGCGGGGTGTCCCTGGGAGTCGGGTCGAGGAACCCAGCTCGGATGCCGTCGGCTGTCGTCGCTTCGAACGCGATGCGGCCCTTCTTCGCCGGCCACGCCCGGCGGATGTCGACCTCGGTCCCGTCGATGCGGATGGTCGCGGGGATCGGTGCGGAGCCGGCCCGAGCGCTGCGAGTGGACCGAGAGTATCCGGGGGCAACCGGACTTGCCGACAAGCTGCGCCGCGCTCTGTGGGCAGGCCGAGGTCGGTCCTCCAGAGCCTCCTCGGCGAGGTCGAGGTGCCGTTCGGTGTGCTCGCGCCAGGCGGGACGGCAGGTGCGCCAGGGCTCGACCGCAGTGAGGAGCAGCGCCCAGGCCGCCCACACCCCGGCTCCGGCGATCCGTGGCGGATTCGCCGTCAAGGAAGTTGCCGCGCTCGAGGCCGCGGCCGCATCCTCCGACTCCGCCGTCCCGGTGCCGCGGGCCGCGTCCGACTCGGTGCCGGGGGCGGCGTGCGACACGGCGCCAGTGGTGGGGTACGACGTGACTGTGCCGTATCCGCGGAGGAATCCGGTCTCCAGCCCCTGCCCGGCGGTGTCACCGCGCAGACGGCACGCCGCGATCCACCGGCCCAGGTCCATGCCGATCGGTCCGACGCCGGCTCGATCGAGGTCGATCATCCGGAATTCCCCGCCGTCGACGAGGATCTGGTCCGGACTGAGGTCACCATGGATGTCTGAGAGTTCAGTCAGAGCCCGACTCCGGTCGGTCGAGCTCAGCTCTGCGGCGATCGTGCGTGCGAGACGTCCCGCACGTTCGACCTCGGCGAACGGAAGCAGCTGACTCAGCGTGCCCACGGTGTCATCGAGCATCGCACAGGCATCGCCGACGGTGAGAGCATCCGCATTCGGCGCCCCGGCACGGTCGACATCGGCGACAGTGCGCCGGTCGACCATGGCCACGGTGCGGTCGTCCGAGTCGGCGATAGTGCGGCCGTGCAGGACAGCGATGGTGCGGCCGACCGCCTCGGCGATCTGCGCATCCGGGTGCCCGGCGAGGTCGCCATTGCCCCACCACGGCGAGCGCACTGCCGTGGCATCCGCGCCGAGGCGGGTGACCGGCAGAGTGGGCAGCCCATTCCGCTGCCAGTGCTCGGCTGCGGCGAGGAGCCGGTCATAGGGATCCGTGCCGATCCGCACGAATTCGCCGGCGTGTTCGAGGAGGAGGCGCCTGGCCGGGTTGTAGCCGACGACGGTGCACGCCTCGAGGTCGAGGTCACCGCGCACCCGCGCGAGCGATGCCCCGAGCTTCGGATCCGCGAGCACTCCCCCGCTGACAAGGGTGAACTCGCGTGCCTCCGCGGGCCGCTCCTGGGCCGACGCGGCGTCGTGAGCCGCCGACGCAGTGTCATGACCTGCCGACGCGCCACGGTCCGTGACGATGGCGTGGACGTGCAGGGGCTGACCGCGGCGGTCCGCCCGCCGCCGCAGGTTGGCCAGCTTGTCGGCGTCGCTCACCACCGTCGTCCAGCCCCATCCGGCCAGACCGGGCACGCCGTCCCGCCGCCACGCGACGATGGCGCTGCGACCGAGTTTGACGCGCAGCCGCACGGGCCGGGCGGCGAACCCGAGGAGTCGACTGAGCGCCGTCGCCTCGCGCAGGTCATCGAGGAACGGGATCCCTATGGCTGAGGACGCATCGCCAGACGTGGCCCCATCGACGGACGCGGCCGCCGAAACGGCCCGTGCCGTCGGTGTCGCGGCACCGGCAGCAGCGAGGGCTGCGTCGACCGCGGTCATCGGCGGGCTCCGGTTCCCACGACCGGACGGTGCTCCGGCGGTGCGGGGTGAGCGGTCGGCAAGGGTCCGGTCACGGTGCCCGACGCGACGGGGGCGTCCGCCTCGGCGCTCCGTTCCGGGGTCGCTTCCTCCGCCTGATCGCGCAGCCATGCCGCCACCCGCGTCGACGGATCGGCCGCGAGCTCAGCGGGTGAGCCGTCCTCGACGATGCGGCCGTCCTCGAGCCAGACCACGCGGTCGAGGCCGCGGACCATCGCCGCGTCGTGGGTGATGACGATGCCGGTGCGCCCCTCGGTGAGGTCCCACAGCGCCTCCGTCACCTGCGCCCGGGTCGCCGGGTCGAGTCCCGTGCTCGCCTCGTCGAAGACGACGACCGGGGCCGACCGGACGAGGGCGCGCGCGATCGCCAGGCGCTGCCGCTGCCCACCGGAGAGCGTGTCCCCGCGGTTGCCGAGCACCGTGTCATAGCCCTCGGGCAGCTCCCGGATGAACTCGTCGGCACGGGCCGCACGGGCCGCCGCCTCCACCTCGGCGTCGGTGGCGTCGAGGCGACCGTAGCGGATGTTCTCCCGCACGCTGACCGCGAAGAGCACCGACTCCTGGAGGAGGACGGAGACATTGCCGCGCAGGGACGCCCGCGTGACGTTGCGCGTGTCGTAGCCGTCGAGGTAGATGTGCCCGGCGTCCGGCTGACTGAGGCGGAGCAGGTAGCTCGTCAGCGTCGACTTGCCGGCTCCCGAGGCACCGAGGATGCCGATCCTCTCCCCGGCGGGGATGAGCAGGCTGAGGTCGTCGAAGAGGCGACGGCCGTGTCCGTCGCGGGAGGTCACGCCGTCGAAGACGACATCGCCGGCGACGGGTCCCATCGTCACCGCATCGGGGCGGTCGTCGATCTCGATGGGTTCGTCGAGGAGGTCGGCGATGCGCTCCCCCGAGGCGGTGGCCCGGGCGATGCGGCCCGTGTACTTCGCCATGTCGCGCAGCGGCTTCATCGCGATCTTGAGGTAGAGGAGGAAGAGGACGAGGTCGCCCGGGGTCATCGCCCCGCGCAGCACCTGGTAGCTGCCGAACGCGAGGACGAGGGCCTGCGAGACGCCGACGAGGACGTCCGTGGAGCGTTCGAGACCCGCGGCCAGCCGGCGGGCGCGCACCCCGGCCTTGAGCGCGCGTTCGTTGCCGTTGGCGAATTCGGTGGCCACCGTCCCCTCGAGCCCGTAGGCCTGGACCACGCGGATGGCGCCGAGCGCCTCGGCGGCGGATCCGACGAGGTGGCCCTCGCCCTTGCGCGTCGACCGGGAGGCGGTGGTGATCTTCGGGGTCGCGACCCGGGAGAGCAGCCCGTAGACGACGGCGGTGGCAAGCACGATGGCCGAGAGCACCGGGTCGAGGACGACCATGACGACGAGGAGGACGGCGAGGGTGATGACGTTGCCGACGAGCGGCAGCCCCGCGGTCACGGCGACCTCCTGGAGGCGGCCGATGTCGCCGACGAGGCGCTGCGAGGTGTCCCCGATCGACGCCTTCGAGTGGTATTTCAGCGACAGCGCCTGGACGTGGTCGAAGACCCGGGAGCGCAGCTGGGTCGCGACCCGCGCCCCGACGAGGGCGAAGCAGATCGTCGAGGCGTAGTTCGTCACCGCGCGGCCGGCGACGATGACGGCGAGACCGATCGCTGCGGCCACGAGCGTCGTCGCCACCCCGGAGCCGATGCCGAGGCTCGGGGCGATGTCAGCGCCGAGGGCGGCGGTGACGGCGTCGACGGCGATCTTGATCGGCCATGGCTCGAGGATGCGGAAGACGACGTCGGCGAGCAGCGCGGCGAGGCCGGCGAGGATGAGCCACCTGTGCCGGCCGAGGTGGGGGCGGATGATCGTCAGCGTCCGCTTGAGGGCGCTGGCGCTCGGAATGGTTCGGGACGTCATGCGGTCTCCACGAGGACGGGGGCGAGGATGTCACGGCACCGGCTCTCCCAGGAATGGCGGGCGATCGCCTCGGCGCGGGCGGCCTGACCCATCCGCGTCCGCCGGGCGGGATCGTTCAGGAGGGTCTGCAGCGCCGCGGTGAGTTCGGCGGTGTCGTCGGGGGCGACGAGGATTCCGGCGTCCGTGCCGGCGAGCAGCTCGGGGATCGATCCGACCCTCGATGCGACGGTGGGCACCCCGGCGGCGAGGTATTCGTAGATCTTCAGCGGCGAGAAGTAGTTCGGGCCGGCCGGGTACGGGGCGACGGCGATGTCGAAGCGCTGCAGGTAGGCGGGCACGTCAGCCGGGGCGACGGCACCGTGGAAGGTGATGCGGGCTCCCAAGCGGAGGCGCTCGGCCTGGGCGGCGAGCGCCTCGGCCTCAGGTCCGTGCCCGACGATGTCGAGGTGGAACGGCCCCTCGAGGTCCGCGCACGCAGCGAGGAGGCGGTCGGTGCCGTGCCACGGTTTGAGGGTGCCGACGAAGCCGATGCGCACGGGCGCCGGAGCCGACGGGACAGTACCGTGGACGGTCGGAGAAGCGTCGCGGACGGTCGGGTCGGGGGTCTCGGGCGCGTTGCGGTCGGTGGACCCGGGCGCGATGCGGTCGGTGTTGACCCCGTTGGGGACGACGACCACCTCGGCGAGTCCGGGATAGTCGCGCCGCACCCAGCCGGCCACGGCCTCGCTCACGCACACGATCCGCGCGGCCCGCCCGAAGCTCGCGGCGGTCGAGCGCTGCGCATGCTCGGTGTGGACGAGTCCGCGGTGGGTGCGCTGCTCTTCGATGAGCGGCGCGTTGACCTCGAGGATGAGAGGCACGCCGAGGCGGTCGCTGAGCGCCGCGCCCGCGGTCGAGAAGAGCGAGTACCGCTCGTAGACGAGGTCGAAGCCCCCGCGGGTCGCGACGAGATCGGCGAGCAGATCGGAGACCCGCAGCAGCGCGATCTCCCGGCAGCCCCGGTCGAGGCCCGGCGGCAGGTCGAGACGGACGACCTCGAGGTCGGCGAGGTCGCGGGGCATCGCGTCGTCGGTGCGGGTGCAGAACACCGTGACCTCGTGGCCGAGGCGGCGGAAGGCGCGGATGACCTCTTGGGCGTGGACGCTCGCGCCCTTCGTGCCGAAGATCCCGATGCCGGGGTCGAGGAGGATGTAGGCGATTCTCATGAGGCACGCTCCCAAGCGTCGAGGGCATCGCCCCTGCCGATGAGGGCGGCCAGCTCGGCGGCCTGGACTCGGGAGTCGTGGAGGGCGCACACCCGCGCCCGTGCGGCATCGGTGACGGAGGTCAGCGAGGCGGGGTCGGCGACGGCCCGCCGGACCACCTCGGCGACGGCGGCGGCGATCGCTGTCGGATCGGTCCCGTCGACGAGCCACCCGGTCTGACCGTCGCTGACGATCTCGGGCACCGCGGTGACGTTGCCGGCCACGCAGGGGATGCCGGCGGCCATGCCCTCGAGGAGGACGGTCGGCAGTCCGTCGACATTGCCGTCGGAGCCGTCGACGAAGGGGGCGACGAGGACGTCGTGAGTGTCGAACATCTCCCGCACCTCCTGCTGGGTCAGGGCGCCGTGCAGGGTCACGGCGTTGTCGAGTCCGAGTCCGCGCACCTGAGCGGCGAGGTCGGCCTCGAGCGGGCCGGTGCCGACGAGGTCGAGCCGGACCGGCAGCCCCGTGTCGCGGAGGACGGCGAGTGCGGAGAGGAGATGGCCGAAGCCCTTCTTCTCGACGAGGCGGCCGACGGCGAGCAGCGCGGGGACCTCCGCCCGGTCCCGGTGCGGCCGGTACGGGAAGCGGTCGAGTTCGAGGCCGTTGCGCACGACGGTGATCCGCTCGGCGAGCTCGGGCCCGAGGGTCCGGGCGAGGTAGTCCCGGTTGAAGTCGCTGATCGCGATGACATGGTCGGCGGTCGCGGTCTTGCGGGCGAGGTCGGAGGCCTCGACGCTGTTGTGGAAGATGTCCTTCGCGTGCGTCGTGAACGAGTACGGGATGCCGGTGAGCTGGGAGGCGGCGCGGGCCACCGTCGTCGACACCGAGGCGAAGTGGGCGTGCAGGTGGGTGACCCCGTGCTCGCGAGCGAGCCGGGCGACGGTGAGCGCCTGACCGGCGTCGTCGTGGTCGAGGGCGAGGAGCTCGCCGAGGTGGTCGGCGGCAGCGGCGGCGATGCCGGGATCGGCCGTCGCCTCCTGCCAGACCTCCCAGAAGCCGCGGGCGCTCGAGGACCGTCCGATGTGGACGACGGGGGCCTTGACGCGGGCGAGCTCCGGGTGGAAGCGCGCATCGGTGCAGGGGCGCAGCGAGAAGATGACGATGTCCTCTCCGGCGGCTTCCCGGGCGAGGATCTCGGAGACGATGAATGTCTCGGAGAATCGGGGGTACATCTTGAGGACGTAGCCCACGCGCGTGCGGGGGTTCGCCACGGTCAGGGCGGTCTCAGACGGCACAGCGGACCTCCTCGGTCAGCGTCGGACGGGAGTGGGCGAGCGCGGAGACGGCGGGCACGACGGCGGCGTCGATGAGGTCGGCGGCGAGGGCGGCCACGGTGCGCAGGCCGTCGCGGTCGATGTGGTCCCGGGACGACTGCGTCCCGGCGCGGCGGGCGAACCACGCGGTGAGGAACTCCGGCGTCGCCTCGTTCAGGTCGCAGGTGTCGAGGGCTCCGGCGGCGGCGAGCGCCGTGGCCCGCCGGGGCTGCTCCTCGCGGTGGCCGACCCGGGGGACGACGAGCGCGGGGGTGCGGGTGGCCATGACCTCCGAGAGCGTGTTGTAGCCGCCCATGCACACGAGTGCCGCAGCGCGGGCGATGAGTCCGGGCATGTCGGCGGTGTGCCGGAGGATCTGCGTGTTCGGGCGGGCGAGGTCGCGCAGGCGCTCGACCTCGGGCAGGTCCATCTGCGGACCGACGACGACGAGGTGGGTGTGCCCGGGCGGCGGGGTCGCGGCGATCGCGCGTTCGGCGAGGCCCACCCCGTCGGAGCCCCCGCCGAGGCAGGTGAGGACGAAGGGCTCATCGGCGTCCGGCAGCCCGGTGAGGGTCGCGGCCTCCTGCCGGGCGAGCGCGAGGTAGCCGGTCAGCGTCGCGATCTCGGCGAGTTCAGCGGGAACCTCCCCGGTCGCGCGGGGATCGTAGACGGCGGCGTCGCCGTAGACCCAGACCTCGTCGAAGGCCGCGGCGACGCTGCCGGGTCCGCCGACTCGCTCCCACTCGGCGGCGATGACGGAGGGGGCGTCGAGGACCTCGCGGAGGCCGAGCACGGTGCGGGTGCCGCGGGCGCGGACGTGGTCGATCACCTCGGCGAGCTCCCCGGCGACGCCGAAGGGATGCCGGTCGACGATGAAGAGGTCGGGCTGCTGCTGGTCGAGGACGGCGGTGATCGCCGCCGACCGCAGACTGCGCAGCCCGTCCATCGTCGCCGCGAGCGCCCGCGGCGCATAGCCGCCGGGGGCAGGCGTGACGCCGGGGAGGATGACCCAGTCCCAGCCGGTGGGCAGGTCGAAGCGGGCGGCCTCGGGACTGCCGGCGATGAGGAGCCCGCTGACGGGACGTCCGGTGCGCTCGGGCAGCTGCGCGGCGAGCGCGAAGGCGAGCGCCCGATTGCGGCGGAGGTGCCCGAGTCCCAGTGAGTCATGGGAGAAGAGCGCGATTCTCAGGTTCTCTGTCATGGTTCCCAGCTTCGTCGCCGAGATTAAGGCCGAGATGAGACGCAGATGAGAACCGTCTTAGGAACGTTGTTCGAGGTGGGAGGGCTGAAGGGGCCCAACAATGGGATCAGGCTCCTTGTTTCCAGTGGGTGCCCACAGGTTTCGCGGTGCCGCTCAGTCGACGCGGTAGCCGAAGCCTCGGACGGTGGTGACGAAGTCAGAGCCGAGCTTCTTGCGCAGGTAGCCGACGTAGACGTCGACGACGTTGGAGCCGGGGTCGAAGTCGAAGCCCCACACATGGGACAGCAGCTGTTCGCGGGAGAGGACGTTGCCGCGGTTCTTCAGCAGGATCTCGGCCAGTGAGAGTTCGCGGGCGGAGAGGTCGACGACGCGCTCGCGCACCCAGACCTGCCGGCTGAGCAGGTCGATGCGCACGTCCCCGCGCACGAGCTCGGTCGTCGGCGCCTCCTGCACGGTCTCCTTGAGGCGCAGCCGGATCCGGGCGAGCAGCTCACCGAAGCGGAAGGGCTTGATCATGTAGTCCACGGCCCCGGATTCGAGGGCGTAGATCGTGTCCTCGGCGTTGTCGCGGGCGGTGAGGACGAGGACGGGCAGTGTGGGGCGCTGGTCGCGCAGCTGCTCGAGGACGCTGAAGCCGTCGAGTCGGGGCAGGCCGATGTCGAGGACGAGGAGATCGAAGTCCCCGGTGATCGCGAGGTCGCGTCCGGTGAGGCCGTCGGCGGCGATCTCCGTGCTGAAGCCCGCGGCGCCGAGCCCCTTGGCGATGAACGAGGAGATGCGCGCTTCGTCCTCGACGACGAGGATTCTCTTCACTGGCGTCCTTTCGGCAGGGTGAGACGGAACTGGGCTCCCACCTCGGTGGGGTCGAGGGTGACGGTCCCGCCGTGGGCGCGGGCGATCGCGTCGACGATGGAGAGGCCGAGCCCGAACCCGTCGCCGTCGGCGGTTCCGCGGTTGAAGCGGTCGAAGATCTCGTCGGCGATCTCGGCGGGCACGCCCTCTCCGTCGTCGCGGACCCAGAGGTGGACGTCGGTGGCGTCCTCGGAGGCGCCGAACGTGATCGTCTGGCCGGCCTCGGTGTGATCGACGGCGTTCGCGGCGAGTTGGAGGAGCGCCTGGGTCAGGCGCTGGCGGTCGGCGGTGAGGACAGGCAGGTCGGTGATCTCGACCTGCCAGTTCCGCGGACCGAGCCCGGTCGCCTTCGCGAGCACCCCGTGGAGGAGCGCTGAGACGTCGACGGATTCGGGGCGGACGAAGTCGGGACGGCGGGACCGGGCGAGGACGAGGAGCTCCTCGACGAGCCGTGTCATCCTGTCGGTCTCGTCGAGCAGGAGTGCACGGGTCTCGTCGACATCGGCGACGTCCTCGGAGTTCATCGTCTCGAGGTGCCCGCTGAGGATCGTCAGCGGGGTGCGCAGCTCGTGGCCGACGTCGTCGAGGAAGCGGCGCTGGGTCTCGAAGGCCGCTTCGAGCCGATCGAGCATCGCGTTGAAGGTGCGTCCGAGTTCGGCGATGTCGTCGCTGCCGCGCGTCTCGAGCCGGTTGCTCAGGTCGCCGCCGGAGATCGACTGCGCGGTCTGACGCAGCTGGGTGACCGGTGAGAGGAGGCGTCGGGCGAGCACGGAGGAGATCCCGGAGATGATGAGGGCGGCCAGCAGCGCGACGATGACGTAGATCTGCATGAACTGGATGAGGTCGGCGCGGCTGGCGGTGACGTTGTGGACGACGACGAAGGAGCCGTGTTCGCTCGCCGGCGGAGGTGCTCCCCCTGCTGTGTCGTTCGCCGAGGCGACCGCTGAGACGGGGAGGACGTAGCCTTCGTAGTCGTTGCCCTTAAGCCGCAGTTCGATCTCCCCGCCGTCGGTCGCGACCCGCGACACCGCGTCCTCGAGGGCGCGGGAGCCGCCGAGGAGGGTGTCCGGTTCGCCCTGGTAGAGGACGCGGCCGTCGCTGAGGTAGGCGAAAAGCGATTCGTAGGAGTCCGGCTGGTTCTGGGCGAGGAACTGGCTGAGCATCTGGTCCACCGAGGTGAACGGCTGACCGGTCTCGGGGTCGACTCCGGTCTTCGCGAACGACCGCATCTCAGCGACTTCCTGATTCATCGACCCGGAGATCCGATTCGAGACGTTGTTCGACTCGACGGAGTAGAGCACCACGCCGACGATCGTCAGGGCGAGGACGGAGAGGACGGAGACGGCGATCGTCAGTCGGTTCTCGACGGTGAGTCGGATGCGACGATCAGTCGTCGTCATCGTCACCGCCGTCATCGTCGTCATCATCATCGTCGCCGTCGTCATCATCGTCGTCGTCGTCGGCATCGTCATCGCCGTCGTCGCCGTCGGCGGGGACTTCGCGCGGCGGGTTGGGAGCAGGTTCGTACGAGTGCTCGATCTGTCCGGAGCCGCCGCCGGAGCCGCCGCTGCTGCCTCCGCCGTCGGCGCGGCCGGCATCGTCGCCTCCGGACCTGCCGCCGCCGGATCCCGTGCCGCCGCCGGATCCCGTGCCGCCGCCGGATTCGGTGCCGTCATCGACGGAGGTGTCCGGGTCGCCTTCGGCCGCTGCCGCACCATCGGGAGCAGCGGACTCCGCAGAGTTCGGCGAGACCTGGATCGGGGTGAGGTCGGGGGTCTCGGACTGCGAGGTGCTGCGCACGATGATGAACGCGAGACCGGCCAGGACGACGACGAGTCCGGCGACGACCGCGCTGAGCACACTCGATTGCTTCCCCACACCATCAACCCTGCCCAAGGCGCACGCGCTTTGTCGAGCGATCGGCAATGAGAGTCTTCTTAGTCAGCCGGAGTTCATCGTCTGGGCCGCGCAGCTCTTAGGCGCGCAGATGCAGGGCGTGCGATACTGAGAACGCCCCGATTCGAGCCTCACCGAGGAGCCCCCATCAGCGAAGACCGCCGTCCCGACGACGAACTCGCCCGACCGGTTGCCGACCCCGCCGCGGGGTCCGAGGCAGCGGCGACTCCCGAATCCGAGACGCAGGAGTCGGAGGCGCGGGGTTCGGAGACGCAGGCGTCTGAGACGCAGGCGTCTGAGGCGCAGGCCGCGGCCGCTGAGGGCACCCGCAAGGAGAACCCGTGGGCGGCGATCACGCCCTGGCAGGGCAGAGCCAAGCCGCTCGACAAGTTCCTCCTCTTCATCATCATCGGCTTGCCCGTCATCTACCTCGCCCTGCTGCCGCTGCGGCCGTGGATGCTCGTCAACGCACCGGTCCTCCAGGAGTTCATCAACGGCGCGAAGACCGCGATCGTCGCCGCCGGGGCCTATGCCGCCGTCGGGGAGATCCCGCTGTGGCTCGTCATCGTCGCCGGGTTCGTCGGGATGGTGAAGTTCAACTGGGCGTTCTGGCTCGCCGGTCGCCGGTGGGCTGACGGCGTGCTCCGTCTCTTCGCCCAGAACGATCGCCAGCTGGCCCGCATCGAGCGCCTGCGCTCGATTCCCAGTTGGGCGCTCTTCCTCATGACGATGATCGCCCGCTGCCCGGGAGTGCCGGGCACTCTCGTCTACATCGTTGCCGGATGGACGAGGATGCGGTTGTCGCTGTTCCTCATCGCCGACTTCCTCGGGTGCCTGATCTTCACGCTCATCTGGACGATCCTCGGCTATCAGCTCGGCGAGGCGGCCGTCTCCGTGCTCACCGTCATCGACAAGTACTCCCTGTGGGTGACCTTGACGCTCATCGCCGGCATCTTCGTCTTCGCCGTCATCAAGGAGAACCGCAAGGCGAAGTCGCAGGACTGAGCTCGCTCACGACCCGAAGCTGAGGAACGTCTCCCGCATCCGCTGCGGGTCTGCGGTCATGCCGCTGAACAGTGCGAAGGCGTCGACAGCCTGATTCACCGCCATGCCCGACCCGTCGAGGGTGCGGCAGCCGATCGCGCGGGCGTCCCGCAGGAGCTGAGTCTCCAATGGGAGGTAGACGACATCGGCGACCCACAGCTGCGGCCGGAGCAGCGCGGCATCGACGGGACTGCCCGGGTGGGCGCGCATTCCCACCGGGGTGGCGTTGACCAGCCCGTCGGCGACCGACAGAGCGGGTCCGATCTCGCCGAGGGCGACGACCCGCACAGCGTCGCCGACGTCCGCGGCCAGCGCCCGCGCCCGCTCCTCGCTGACGTCGGCGATGACGAGTTCGCCGACTCCCGCCGCTGCCAGCGCGAAGGCGACCGCCCGCCCGGCACCGCCGGCCCCGATCTGCAGGACGCGCTTCCGGTCGGCTCCCGCGAGGCCCGCGTCGAATCCGCGGGCGAAACCGGTCACGTCGGTGTTGTGGCCGCGGGTGCGACGGTCGCGGTCGATGACGACGGTGTTGACCGACCCGATCCTCCGCGCCTCCTCTGACACCTCATCGAGAAGGCTGATCACCTCCTGTTTGAACGGGTGGGTGATGTTGAGCCCGTCGAACCCGAGGCGGATCGCCGCAGTGAGGAGATCCTCGAGAGACGCCGAGGCGACGGCGGGGTGGGCTGTGTCGACAGCCCGGTAGATCGTCGGAACGCCAAGACGAGCCCCTTCGAGCTCGTGCATGCGCGGTGTCCGCGACGCTGTGATGCCGTCGCCGATGAGGCCGAGCAGCAGGGAGCGGACCGGGGTTGTCGCAGGCAGGGACATGATCACCTCGGGAGTCGGGCGGCGATGGCAGCCGCAGTGGTCGTGAGTTCTGGTGTGAGAGCGACGAGGTCCTCGAGTGAGCGCCGGAAGACCGGGGCGGCCAGCGCCAGTGCCGCGAGCAGCCGTCCGTCGAGATCGAGGACGGGGACGGCGACCGCATTCATGCCGATGTCATTCTCCTCCGATTGTCCGGCCCAACCGCGTGAGCGCACTTCGTCGAGCCGCTGACGCAGCTGACCGGGGTCGGTGATCGATCGCGGGGTCCGTGCACTGAGGTCGAGTCGCTCGATGGACGCATCACGGTCGGAATCGTAGGCGAGCATGATCTGCCCCAGGGACGAGGTGTGCAACGGCGAATAGTCGCCGGGATCGGTTGTCGTGCGGAATTGGGGGCCGTCAACGGCCACCACCGTCAGTGCCGCATCACCCCGGCGCACGGACAGAATGCTCGATTCGCCCGTCGAGTCGGTGAGCTCGCGGAGGAGGTCCTTCGTGGCACCGTCGAGTCCACGACGGTGCGCAACCTTCTGACTGAGCCTGAAGACCTCGATGCCGAGCGTGTAGAGCTTCGAGTGCGCATCGAATGATGCGTATCCGGATTCGACGAGGCCGCCGAGCAGTCGATAGGCGGTGCTGAACGGGTAGCCCGTGATCTCAGCGGCCCGCGCGGCACTGATCCCGTCGGAGAATTCGCCGAGGAGTTCGAGCATCTCGAACGTCTTCGTCACGGAGTTCGATCCTTTGGCCGGCATCTGCGTGCCCTTCCTCGTCTGCTGCGCTGACGACTGCGCCATTGACAGTCGGTGTCGCCTCGGTCACACTGTAATCCATAATGTAACAGCAACTGCCATATTGTGGCAATACAACAATGCGAGGAAGCATGGCACACGCGATCGACGAAGCTCGCCCGACTAAGACTCCATTGCGAGCGGCGCTGTCCAGTTGGACGGGTTCAGCGCTCGAGTACTACGACTTCGCGGTCTACGGGACCGCGGCGGCCCTCGTCCTCAATGTCCTGTTCTTCCCCGAGTCGACCGAGCCGGGAATCAGAATCCTCCTGGCCATGGCCACCGTCGGCGTCGCCTACGTCGTCCGTCCGCTCGGCGCCCTCATCATGGGTCCGCTCGGCGACCGCTACGGGCGCAAGTTCGTTCTCATGCTCACGCTGTTCATGATGGGCATCTCGACGTTCATCGTCGGCTGTCTGCCGACCTACGACCAGGTCGGCCTTCTCGCTCCCATCCTGCTCGTCCTCTGCCGCATCGTTCAGGGACTCTCCGCGTCGGGCGAGCAGGCGAGCGCCATCTCCGTCTCCCTCGAACACGCGGCGGAGACCAAACGGTCGTGGACCACGGCATGGACCCTGCATGGGACGCAGTTCGGCACTCTCCTCGCAACCGCGGTCTTCATCCCCTTCACCGCTCTCCTTCCCGACGACCAGCTCTTCAGCTGGGGATGGAGGGTGCCGTTCTGGTTGTCAGCCGTCGTCGTCCTCACCGCCTGGCTGATCCGCCGGGGCCTCGAGGAACCGCCGGCGTTCAAGGCGGCACGGCCCAGCAGCCCACCGCTGCGGGCGGTGTTCACGTGGCACAAAGCCGCAGTCCTGCGCGTCGCGGCGTGCGCGATGGTCAACACCGTGAATATGGTCTTCACTGTCTGGTCGCTGTCGTTCGCCACCTCGATCGTGGGACTTGAGCGCTCGACGATGCTCCTCGTGTCGGTGACGGCCAACGCGGTCGCGCTCCTGGCGATTCCCGTCGCGTCAGCCCTCGCAGATCGCGTCGGCCGCAAGCCGGTCTTCATCATCGGTGCGCTGTGCTCCGGGCTGATGATGTTCCCCTATCTCGGGGCCGTCTCGGCTGGCAACTGGACGCTCATCTTCGTCACCGGCGCGCTCATGGCCGGAGGCTTCTACTCGATGGCCAACGGCATCTGGCCGTCGTTCTACGCAGAGATGTTCCCGACATCCGTCCGCGTCACCGGCCTCGCCCTCGGCACTCAGATCGGATTCGCCGTCTCGGGCGGCCTAGCTCCGGCGCTGGCCTCGGCTGTCGCCGGTGCGTCGGGAGAGAACTGGGTGTCCGTCGCCGCAGTCACAGCCGGAGTGTGCCTCCTCGTCGCCCTGGTCGCGTTGACTGCCGGCGAGACCAAGAACCTCTCGCTCACCGACATCGATGAACGGCACGAAGCGCGGGCCGGGGTCTCAGCAGAACCGTCGGCCCGGACGAAGGAGGAGAAGTGAGGACATCGATCGCCACCGTCTGCCTGTCCGGAACCCTCGAGGAGAAGCTCCGGGCTGCGAGTCGCGCAGGATTCGACGGCGTCGAGATCTTCGAACAGGATCTCATCGTCAGTCCCCTGTCACCGGAAGCGGTCCGGGAACTCGCCGGCGATCTCGGCATCACCCTCGATCTCTACCAGCCCTTCCGAGACTTCGAAGGCGTCGACGAGGAGCAGTTCGCGGCCAATCTCGACCGGGCACACGCGAAGTTCACGCTCATGCGACGCCTGGGGATCGGCACCATGCTGCTGTGCTCGAACGTCGGCACGGCGACGATCTCCGACGACGCCGTCGCAGCGGGGCAACTGCACCGCCTCGGGGACCTCGCCGCGCAGTTCGACATCGACGTCGCCTACGAAGCGCTTGCGTGGGGGCGATTCGTCTCCGAGTACGACCACGCGTGGCGGATCGTGGAGCGAACGGACCATCCCCGCATCGGCACCTGCCTCGACAGCTTCCACATCCTCTCCCGTGACACGGACCTCGACCTTATCTCAGAGATTCCCGGCGAGAAGATCTTCTTCCTGCAGCTTGCCGACGCTCCCGCGCTCACCATGGACGTCCTCAACTGGTCACGGCATCACCGGGTGTTCCCCGGCGAAGGAGCCTGGGACCTGCCGGACTTCCTCGCCCGGGTGGTGGACAGCGGCTACCGCGGCCCGGTGTCGCTCGAGGTGTTCAATGATTCGTTCAGGCAATCCGATTCCGACCGCACGGCCGTCGACGGCCTGCGCTCGCTGCGATGGCTCGAAGCGACGACCGCAGGCCTCCGCGTCGCCGCCGTCGCTCCGGCGGATGGAGACGAGACCGACGGGGAGCAATCCCGTCCCAGTGGCGCCGACGGCTCCCGTGACCGGGGACGGATCGACCTGCGTCAGCTGCCCGAGGTCGCCGAGCCGCACGGCGTGGACTTCGCCGAGATCTCCACGACCGATCTCGGGGCGGTCACCCGTCAGCTTCATCAGCTCGACTTCCGCTTCACCGGGTATCACCGAAGCAAACCGCACGTCCAGCTGTGGCAGCGCGGGAGTGCACGCATCATCGTCTCCGAGATCGACAGCGCCTCGACCGTCCACGCGCTGACGTTCCTTCGCGGCATCGGCTTCTCCGTCAGTGATGCGGAAGCCGCCATGGACCGCGCTTCTCTCCTGCTCGCCGCCGAAGTGCCGAGGAGGCAGACGCACGATGACGCGGTCCTGCGCGGGGTGTTCGCACCCGACGGGTCTGAGGTCTTCTTCCACACCGACTGCGGAGACACCCCCGGGTGGACTGCAGAGTTCGGCACCGTAATCGACGACCGCCGGTCCGCGATCGATCACATCAACCTCTCGCAGCCCGCACAGCACTTCGACGAGGCAGTCCTCTTCTACACCTCGCTCCTCGACCTCCGCGCCCAGACCGCTCAGGAGGTGCCGAGCCCCACTGGCCTGGTTCGCTCCCAGGTCATGTCGAACGCGGACGACTCCGTGCGCATGCCGCTCAATGTCGCACCCCAGGCAGCCACCGGATCGAAGCTCGGCGGTCTCTCGCCGACCGTGGCCGCCCACCACCCCGAACACATCGCGATCTCCTGCGACGACATCTTCGACGCCGCCTCGACCGCGAGAGCACGCGGCCTGGACTTCCTCGTCATCCCCGACAACTACTACGACGATCTGGACGCACGATTCGCTCTGCCCGCGGACCTGCTCGCGCGCCTGCGCGATCATCACGTCCTCTACGATCAAGACGCGCACGGTGAGTTTCTCCACTTCTACACGTCGACGACCGGTGCCGTCTTCTTCGAGATGGTGCAGCGAACGGACGATTACTCAGGGTTCGGAGCTCCGAACGCGCCGGTGCGCCTGGCGGCCCAGCATCGCCTCAGCTCTCCCCTCTGACCCTCACACCTTCGCCTCGGCGAGCACCGCGTGCGGCTCAGTCACCGCCAGGATCCTCCGGTGCGCCGCCTGCCAGACGAGCCGTCCGACCTCGCCGGCGCCGAGACCGAGGAGCCCGGCCGCCTCGGCGATGAGTTCTCGCGCCTCGTCGGGCTGCAGGGTCCCGCAGTTCGGAGATTCCGCGTCCGCCGGGGAAGCGCCGTCACCGGTTCCCACCGGATCGCCGACGTCGGGGTCAGCGCCACTCTCGGCACCGGAGGACACCGCATGGCCGGCATCGCGTTCAGCATCGTCGGCGACAACCTCGGTGAGGTACCGGAGGACGGCGCGGTCCGGTTGGAGATGATCGGACCCGGCCAGGGCGAGCAGATGGAAGTACGTCACGGCCGAGCTCTGGCTCGGCAGGGTCCGCCACGCGCTGATGACGGCGTTGTCGGCCGGATCCGCAGCGACCGCGGAGAGCAGATCGGGGACCGTCTCGATGTCGAGGTCGGCCATGAGCCGGGTCGCCTGGTTGACGACCTCCGCCTTGAGCGGTGCCCCGGGGTGCGTGTTCGCGGGTTTGAGATTGTGGGCAACGGTCTCCGCCCACGCTCGCGGTCCGCCTGCGGCAGCGACCGAGTAGCGCAGGGACTTCGCGCCGTCGACGAACCCGTGCCGGGCGACGTACCGGGCGATGATGTGCGCAACCGCCGTGGGATGGGACCCGGTCGCATAGATCGCATCGATGAGGCAGAGTGCGAGGCTGGCGGGATAGCCGATCGGCGGCCTCTCCCCCGGCACGCCATCGACGAGCCCTCGGCAGTGCTCGACCAGTCGGCGGACGCTGTCGGTCGTGATCTCCATTGGTCTGACCTTCCGTCAGGCACCGCGGGTGCGGTGCGTCGGTCCTGACCCCTGCGGCCAGGAAGGTGACGTCGACGGTAAGCGACGGCACTGACACGACATGATCCAGCGTGATTCGAACGTCAATGAATGACGGATTCACTGACACATGAATATTCTGCGGCTTCGCGGCCTCGCGGACGGTCTCACCAGGGGTGACAGCCGCCTTGGCAGTCTCCTCGTCCGTCTGGCAGGGTTAGGGCATGAGCAGCGAAGAGATCATCATCGACGGCCCCCTCGCCCGAGCCGCCCGCATCCTGTGCCAGGTCTCGGCGAAGGATGTGGCCGATCAGGCCGAGATCGAGAAGGCCGACCTCAAGGACTACGAGAAGTGCCGCGACGATCTCACCGCGGAACAGGAGCGGCGACTCATCCTCGCCCTCGAGCACTACGGTGCGCGCTTCATCCCCGATGACAGCGACGGCGGCTACGGTGTGCGCCTGAAGTTCAACCGCCTCAAGGTCCGCGCCGTCGAACGCTGGGAGAACGAAGGCGGAACTCCGGGCGCCGACGACGTCTGAGCCCGGAGACGAGTCCGGTCGCCGCTGGCTCGCAGGCAAAGACCGGCAGTGACAGACAGAGTGGGGCGCTCCTCGATTCCGAGGAGCGCCCCACTCTGCTCTGGTGACCTCAGTCAGCTGCGGCCGATGAACTCGAGGTTGTCGACGACGCGGTTGGAGAAGCCCCACTCGTTGTCGTACCACGCGACGACCTTGACGTGGCGGCCGTTGTCGACGCGGGTGAGCTCGGCGTCGAAGATCGACGACGCCGGCTGACCGACGATGTCGCTCGAGACGACGGGCTCCTCTTCGTAGTCGAGGATGCCGTTGAGCGGACCGTCGGCGGCGGCACGGTAGGCGGCGAGCACCTCGTCGCGCGTGACGTCCTTCGAGACCGTGGCGTTGAGCTCGACGATCGAGCCGACGGGCACCGGCACGCGCATCGCGTCACCGCTGAGCTTGCCGTCGAGCTGCGGGAGGACGAGGCCGATCGCCTTCGCCGCACCCGTCGAGGTCGGGATGATGTTCGCCGCAGCTGCCCGCGCCCGGCGCGGATCCTTGTGCGGGCCGTCCTGGAGCACCTGATCACCGGTGTAGGCGTGGACCGTCGTCATGAAGCCGTGCTCGATGCCGGCGAGGTCGTCGAGGACCTTCGCGAGCGGCGCCAGGGCGTTCGTCGTGCACGAGGCGTTCGAGATGATCGTGTGCTCGGGCGAGTAGGCCTCCGAGTTCACACCGTAGGCCAGCGTCACATCGGCACCCTTCGACGGGGCGCTGACGAGGACCTTCTTCGCTCCGGCATCGAGGTGCGCACGGGCCTTGTCCGCCTTCGTGAACCGGCCGGTGGCTTCGAGGACGATGTCGATGTCGAGGTCGCCCCACGGCAGCTTGGCCGGATCCTTCTCCGCGAAGACGCGGATCGAATGCCCGTTGACGACGATGCTGTCGCCGGAGACCTCGACGGTGCCGGGGAAGCGGCCGAGCGTCGTGTCGAACTTGAGCAGGCGAGCCAGCTCTTCGAGGTCACCGAGATCGTTGATCGCGACGACGTCGATCTCGCTGTTGCGCTCGCTGAGGGCGCGCAGCGTGGCGCGACCGATGCGACCGAATCCGTTGATGGCGATGCGAGTCAATGTCACTCCTTGGGAGGGTCTGATAACCGTTACATCACCATGATGGCGACTTCTCGCGCGCGCCAACAGTGGCCAGAGCGACAGTCTGCGAAAGGTTCTTGCCAGACTTATTGCCAGATACTGAAAGAATCCAGCCAGTGGTCGCGGCGCGACGGCCAACTGTCCCGGCGCGACGGACGGCGGGAGCTGCTCGACTGTCGGCGCGAGCGACTCCAGGACGAAATGGACAGATTTTTCTGCCGATTCTCTGTCCAGATCGTCCTGAAGTCGGGGGCGCGGGAGGCGGCGTGGGGCGATGCACGGGCGCGGTCGGCGCGGGGGCACTCACCTCACCCGGCGCCTCACCCGGAGAAGGTGTGCCGGTATTCGTTCGGGGAGATCGAGAGGATCCGCTGGAAGTGCATCCGGAGGTTCGCCCCGGTGCCCAGCCCCACCTGGTCGGCGATCTGCTCGATGCCGAGGTCGCTGTTCTCCAGCAGCTCGCGGGCGAGGTCGACCCGGGCTCGGAGCACCCACTGCATCGGCGTGTACCCGGTGTCCTCGACGAACCGCCTGGAGAACGTGCGCACCGACACTCCGGCGTTCGCCGCGAGCTGGGCGAGCGTGAGCTCCTCTCCGATGTGCTGGAGCGCCCACTGCCGGGTGTCGGCGAAGACGTCGCCGAGCGGTTCCGGAACGCTGCGCGGCACGTACTGCGCCTGGCCGGCGCTCCGATACGCGGCCGCGACGAGCCGCCTCGCCACCTGGTTGGACAGCCCGACTCCGTGATCGCGGCGGATGAGGTGGAGGCAGAGGTCGATCGCCGAGGCGGCCCCCGCCGAGGTGAGCAGCTGCCCTTCGTCGATGAAGAGGACGTTCTCGTCGACGTCGATCGTCGGGTACCGGCGGGCGAGCGCCAGCGCCGTCGACCAGTGCGTCGTCGCGCGCCGTCCGGAGAGCAGTCCGGTGCGGGCGAGGACGAAGGTGCCCGTCGAGAGCGCCGCGATGCGTGCCCCGCGTTCGAATGCCGACAGGAGTGCACCGACGACGGCTGCGGACGGTTCCCCGTCGACCACCGAGGCGGCGCCCGGGATGAGGATCGTGTCCGCCTCGGTGAGTGCGTCGAGTCCCCGATCGATCGCGTAGGCCAGCCCATCGGCGCCGGTGACCGTGCCGTCGTCGACACCGCACACGGTCACCGAGTACGGCCACTCCCCTGTCGTCGTCGACGCCGATCCGGTCGCCGTGGACGGGGTATTCGACTCGGCGCCGAAGACCTGCACGGGCACGCCGAGGTCCATCGCGGAGACCCCGTCGAGGGCGAGGATCGCGATCCGGTGAGGCGCGGCCGCACTGGGGCGGCGCTGAGGAGAAGAGAGGGCGTCGGCAGTCATCGTGTCACCCAGTCTAGGCACGCAGGAGGCTTCGTTCGGTCTCGCTCGGGACCGGACGGCGCTGTGCCGTGAGGGCTGTCAGTATGCGTACCCGCCGGGAATGATGCCCGGCACGGCGGCGACGCCGACGCCTCCGCCGACGGCATTGCCGTTGCCGACGAGCAGTCCCGCAGCCGTTCCCGCGGCGCCGTTGCCGGCAGGCGATCCCGCACCCGAGGCCGCCGGACCTGCCGGCCCGCTGGTTCCGGGATTCGGAGTCTGCTCAGCAGTCCCGGGCACAGCCGGGCGCGGAACCTCGGCGGCGTGGACCTCGGCGGCCGGTGCCGCCCCACCACCCGGCGCATCGGGATCGGCACCCGGAACCGAGGTCGCCGGTGTGCCGGTCGGCGCGCTGCCCGGCGCACCGGCGGGACCAGCCGGAGTCGTTGCGGGAACCGCCTCCGCGGCCGGTGCGCCGACCGCGGCCCCACCGACCGCCGCACCGAATCCATCGGTCAGCGGTCGGGTGTGGACGGGTTGGCCGGTCACCGTGGTCGGCGTCGGCGGGACGACGTCGAGGGGCACCGCCTCGGTGATCGCCTCGAACATCGCCAAGGTCCCGTGCTGGGCGGCGAGGCTGACCGGTTCGGGGTCATGGGCGAGCTTGACGCCCACGGTCTGCGTGGCCCGGTCAATATAGAGCATCTGGCCGTGGATGCCGATGCCGATGACGACGTCGCGGCTGGCCGAGGGCACCCAGAACTGGCTGCGATACATCCCGCCGGGGTAGGACTGGGCGGAGGCGGAGTCCGCGAAGACCTGAGTCGAGTCAGGGCCGCCTGAGAAGATGTCGTCGATCCAGGCCTGCGAGACCACGCGCGTGCCGTCGACGGTGACCCCGCCGCGGGCGATCATCTCGCCGAAGCGTGCGAGGTCGCGCAGGGTCGTGCTGATCGCGCCGTCGGCGATCGACCCGCCCCAGCGGTCCTGGCAGACCTGGGCGGCGTGGGCCGCACCGACCCGGGACCATACGAATTCGCTGGCCACGACGGCGAAGGGGCGGCCGACGACGTTCTCGCAGACCCAGGCGAGCACGTCGGTCTCACAGCTGCGGTAGACGAAGGACGAGCCGTGTTCGCGCTCCTTCGTCAGTCCGGTGAGGAAGGCCTTGATGCCGTTCGCCGAGGAGGGCGTCCGCGGCGCGAAATCGACGGCCTCGAACAGCGCACGGATCTCCGAGCCCTTCGTCAGGTACTCCTCGGAGAACTTCACGCCCGAGCGCATGTCGAGGAGATCGCGGACCGTGGCACCGGCGTAGCCGCTCTCGGACAGGGCGGGGATGTGGGTGGTGACGAGGTCGTCGACGCTGAGCAGGCCCGCGTCGGCGAGCGCGCCGACGACGATCGAGACGATCGACTTGGAGACGGAGAAGAGCATGTGGCGGCGGGCCGGCTTCATCGGCCACGCGTACTCCTCGGCGATGGCGACACCGCCGCGGGTGACGAGCCAGGCGTCCGTGTACGTGCCCTCGAGGACGTCGCCGACGGTCGACCAGCCCTCGTCGTCGGCCGCCGTCCACTTCTTCGCGTCGATGCCCAGCGACCGGAAGTCGTGCTCCTGGGTGACGTATTCGCGCACCGGTCCGATGCCGCGGGGGATCCCTGCGCTGGGGAAGATCTCCTCCATCCGGGTGAGCGCGAACGCAAAGTACTCCGGCCACTTCCAGGAGTCGAGGTCGATGCTCTCGAGGATCGCCTCGGAGGGGTCGACGATCGCGTCCTCGCTCGCCGAGGTGAGCTCCCCGACGTGCGGCAGCGCCGGCCGATTCGGGCCCGCATCCCCGTGGTCCGCGCCGGAGTCGTCCGGTGTGCGGCCGTCCCCGGAGCTGCCATCCCCGGTGTCGTCCGGTGCGCGGTCTTCCCCGGAGCTGCCGGTGCCGTGACCCGAAGATGCGGTACCGGTGCCGTCGCTGGGTGCCGCCGGACCCTCGCCTGGTGCCGCCGGACCCTCGCCGAGGCGGTCGTCGCCCGTGCGCGGGGACCGCTGCGAGTCTGTCGGGGAGTCGGTTCCGTCGGCGCGCTCGGCAGCGCTGTCCCTGTCCGTGTCGATCCCCTTGGTGTTGCCGGACAGAGCCCCGATGCGTCGGGTTGCGGGATTATGAGTCAGGCTGTGGAGCACCTTCTTCATATCCGCCATCTCTGCCTCCGTCAGTCGTCTTGTGCACGGTTGAGCCTACCTGTCGCACATGGACGACAACAGTCTTTCCGGTGTCCAGACGCGCTCATCCGCACCCCGCCTCGGCCCCGTCACCCCTGTCACCAGGCGGGACTCAGCCTGTGGTTACTCTGCAGTTATTCAACTTACAACCATCGGCCATCCGGTGTTCAAGTCATGGTCGTTCAGGTCACTGCCATTCAGGTCACGGTCGTCCGCATTCACGTCCCGACCGGCTGGGCCGATCACACCGGCGAGTCGAACCGCAGCGGGAGCGCAGTCGGCGAACGGAACCGCAGCGGGAGCGCAGGCGCTGAGGCTCCGCACCGGGCGCACGCATCGGCTAGTCTCATGGGCAGAAGGAAGTCGACGACGACGTGAGGAGCTCACCGCCAATGCCGCTCAGAGAACTCAGCGCCGACAGCTCAGCCGACACCCTCACCATCGCCTGGGAGCTGCCCGCGTCACCGGAGACGGTGTGGGCGCACCTGCAGAACGTCGAGACGATGAGCGAATGGCTCGGCCGTCCACTGACCTTTGACAGCCGCGTCGGCGGTGAGATCATCATCGACCACGACGACAGCTACCTCTGCCGCTCCGAGGTCCTCACCGTCGACGGTCACAGCGCCGAGCTGACGTGGTCGTTTCCCGACGAACCGACGAGCCGCGTCGCGGTCTCCGTGACGGCCGCAGCGCCGCCGACCGACCGCGGCCCCGCTCCGCAGGCTGCCGAGGCCCAGAATGCCGCGGCCCGCACCGCCGAGGCTCCTCCCGCCGCGGACGCACCATCGGTGCTCGTGCTGCGCCATGCCGGACTCGGCGATCTCATCGACTCCTACCGCACCGGGTGGATCGCGCACCTCTCCTTCTTCGAGGCGTCCCTGGCCGGCACTCCCCTGCCGTCGTCGCAGTTCTGGCCGCTCTGCGCGACCGTCGATCGCCTCCTCGAACGCGGGGACGGCTGAGCGCCAGCGGGTCGACCGCCTCGGCGGCATTCCTACCGGTCGATGACAGCCCACATCGTCGTCGACCGCTCACCGCTGACCAGGGCGAACCGCGAGCCGGAAGTCAGCATCGCGAATTCGGGCGCCGGGTGCTCGGACACCATCCTCCCGGTGGCAGCGTCGTAGAAGCTCGTCGTCTGCGCATCCGTGACGACGGCGAGACCGAGCTCGGGAAGCACTCCCTGACCACCCCACGTGGGGCCGGAGTCGACGGTCTCCGCAGTCGAGGACACGGGGGCACGGGTCGCCGGGGCACCCGCTGTCCACGCAGTCTCTCCGGTCGCCGCGTCGAGGGCCATGACGCTCGTATCGAGTCCCGGCACGACGACGAGCGCCCGCTCACCGGCGTCGACGGGCACCGACTGCGGTGCGCCGGGCAGTCCGATGACGTCGAGTGCGGTCTCCGGCGCATCGGCGAACCACCCCTGCGGTCCCCCATCCGAACCCTGGTACTTGATCGCCGAGGCGAAGAGCTCGGTCTCCACGCACGTCGGCTGACCGACGGCGGTGAACTTCACGTCGGCCGCGCAGACGGGATCGACCGTGTCGGTCATCGCCGCCTCAGCGGCGCCGTCACCGACCTCGAGCACGGTGCCGTCGGTGGGCTCGAGCCCCGTGGACACCGTGAGATCGGCGGCGCGCGTGATCATGGAGCTGAAGGGATCGTCGGGGTCCTCGGCGCCGTAGACGTAGATGAGCGCCTGCGGGTCGGCCGTCGGATAGACGTCGTAGTGGTCCGCGCCGGAGTCGTCGGCTTTCCGCACCTCGTTCAGGGACACCGTGGCGTTGGCTCCGGTGCTCAGGTCGATCCGTGAGAGCACCGAGTCCTCCCCGTCGGCGCTGGCCGATGCCCGCCCGTCGGCGAACGAGAGGTACCCGACGGAGCGATCGGGTGAGATGTTGACCTCGGTGCCTCCGAACATCCTGGCCTGCGGTCCCGTCGACAGTGCCGGCCACGCCTCCTTTCCCGTGGCTGGGTCGAGTGCGATGACCGCGACGCTGCCGTCCTCGCTCGTCGGTGTGCACCCGGGTTCGTCAGCGACGCCGAGGTAGGTGAGGAGCAGGAGGTCACCCTCGCCGAGGCGGGGGCTGACTCCCGTGGTCTGGGAGCCGAACGACTCGGGACGGTGGCAGGACCGGGCGTCCCCGGGGATCGCATACGACCACTGCTCGCTGCCGTCGGCCCACGCGTAGGCCGTCGTCGTCCCCGTGTAGTCGTGGACGATGACGGAGTCGCCGGCCGAGTACGCCTCGGCGCCGCCGCGTTCGTCGTCGATGACGGCGTCCATGCTCCACAGCTCGGTGCCCTGCGCATCGATGGCCCGCAGCTTCTGCGCGCTCCAGTCGGTGATGAGTGCCCGACCGACTCCGTCATCGACGACGAGCGCGGCCGGGTAGTCGAGCTCGATCGGCTCGGCGAGCTCGGGGGTGGTCGTCGGCGTCGGCGAGGGATCGGCGCTCGGCCGGCCCGGGGTGCAGCCGGCGAGCAGCAGCGCCGCGGCGACGAGGGCGAGGACAGGGCGGCGCATCGGTGAGGTCATGGACAGATCATAGGTCACCTGTAGTCTCGTGGTTCGTGTCACCCCTCGCCGCTACGATGGCCCCATGAGCACCGAGGCACCGACATCGCGCAGCGTGGGCATCCTCCTCTTCGACGGCTTCGAACTCCTCGACGTCTTCGGTCCCGTCGAACTGCTCAGTGTGCTGCCCGAGGAGTACCGGATCACGTACATCGCCCCTGAGGTCGGGCCGGTGCGCAGCAGTCAGGGCGCCGAGGTGGTCGCCACTCAGTCGCTGTCCACGGCCCCCTCACCCGACATCGTCCTCGTCCCCGGCGGGAACGGCACCCGGCGGCTCGTCACCGACCCCGGGTTCCTTGCCCTCCTGTCCACGTGGGCGCGCGCCTCACCGCTGGTCACCTCGGTGTGCACTGGGTCGGCTGTGCTCGCTGCCGCCGGTCTCCTCGACGGGTATCGGGCGACGTCGAACAAGCTGGCCTTCGCGTGGGCGTCATCGCAGGGCGACGACGTCACCTGGGTGCCGCACGCGCGCTGGGTCGAGGACCGTGACCGCTGGACGTCGTCGGGGGTGGCGGCGGGGATGGACATGACCGCCGCCCTCATCGCGCAGCTCTCCGGCGCCGAGGCGGCTGCCGAAGCCGCCCGGTACGTCGAGCTCGAGGTCCACTCCGACCCGGACTGGGATCCCTTCGCCGAGCACTACGGTCTCGGGCGCTAGCTCACGGCAGCGCTGGGCGGCAGCCCACGGCACCGGAGGGCGCTGGATCGGCTGCGCAGCGCACTAGACGAGTCCCGTGTCCTCGGCGACGCGGATCGCCCGCGCCCGCGAGTCGACGCCGAGCTTCGCGAAGACGTTGACGAGGTGGCTCTTCACGGTCGCCTCGGTGACGAAGAGCTCCTGCGCGATCTGCGCGTTCGACGCCCCCGTCGCGAGGAGCTTGACGACCTCGCGTTCGCGCCGGGTCAGCTGCGGTCCGGGATTGCGCATCTGTGCGATCGCCTTCGCACTGATCTCCGGCGGCAGGTACGTCTGCCCTCGGGCCGCCTGCTCGATCGCGACGGTGATCTGCGCCGGTTCGATGTCCTTGAGGAGGTACCCGGCGGCACCGGCGCCCAGCGCAGCGACGATCTCCGCGTCGTGGTCGAACGTCGTGAGGATGAGCACGGCCGGCGGGTGCGGCAGGGCCCGCAGCTGCGTCGTCACGGCGATCCCGTCCATGCCGTCTCCCAACCGCAGGTCGCAGACGACGACATCCGGGGCGGTGTTCGCGGCGAGGGCGAGCGCCTCGGCGCCGTCACCGGCCTCCCCGACGACCTCGATGTGCTCTGGTGCGTCGATGACCGCGCGCAGGCCGGCGCGCACGACCGGATGGTCGTCGACGAGGATCACGCGGATCGTCATCGGCTCACCCCTTTGAGCGGCACGGTCGCCGAGATCGCGAACCCGGCACCGGGACTCGTCTCGATGACGAGGTCCCCGCCGAGTTCGCGCATCCGTGCGGCGATGAAGTCGAGCCCGAACCCCGATTCCGAGCCTCGGGTGCGCGAATCACCGGCGTCGACCCCGACCCCGTCGTCGACGATGTCCATGCGGATCGTGCCCTCGGAGTCGGCGAGGCTGACATTGACCCGCGACGCCTGCGCGTGCTGACGGACGTTGGCGAGAGCAGACTGGGCGGTGCGCAGCAGCGCCACCTCCACCTCGGCGGGCAGCGCGGTGATCGTCTCGTCGACGTCGAGTCCGGTGGTCATCGCGGTCTCCTCCTCGAGCCGGGTGAGCAGGCGACGCAGCGCCGCCGGCAGGGCACCGTCCTCGAGTTCGGCCGGTGTGAGCTCGGCGATGATCCGCCGGATGTCCCGCGATCCCTCCGCCGCGAGGTCCTCGACCTGCCGCAGCACCTGCCGCGCGTGCGGATCGGTCGTCCGCTCCGCCTCGGCGTGGGCGATGAGCCGGATCGAGGAGATCTCCTGCGCCACGGTGTCGTGGACGTCGCGCGAGATCCGGGTGCGCTCCCGCAGCTCACCGGCGTGACGCTGGGTGAGGGCGAGCTCGTCCTGGAGGTCGACGAGGCTGCGGTGGGCGGCCTCGAGTGAGCGGATGAGCTCCTCCCGGCGCCGCCCCTCCCGCAGCAGTTCGATGTACCCGCGTGACAGGCCGAGGGCGAACACCGCGCCGATGAGGGAGCCGATGACGCTCGCGGTGCCCACCGTGCCGTGATGGAGCAGGGGTGCGGCGATCGTCGCGAGGTAGGTCAGTGCGGTGAAGACCACCGCGAGGCGCAGCGAGAGGAGGTGCCCGGCGAGCAGCCAGAGGAGGAAGGCGACCCAGATGAACTCGGCGGAGACGATGAGCGCGACGAGCCAGATCGCGGCGAGGACGAGCAGCCACCAGCGCGCGAGCACGACCGTCTCGGCGCGCGCCGCCCGGACCGCCCCGAGGACGTACCACGCGAGGAAGACGAGGCTGACGGCGATGACCGCGGCCGCCGGTGCCCCGACGACGGCGGCGCGGACGGCCGAGATCACGGTGAGGACGAGGGCGATCGCGTGCTGACCGATCTCCATCGTCCGCACGGTCCATCCGTGTGAGCTCACACCGCCCCCTTCCCTCTCCCCGTCAGGATAGCCGTCACCGGCCATGGACGACCTCGACCCGCGGCTCCTCGACCGCGACCGAACCCGCGCCTGACCGCGCGGGGGCCGCGGAGTCCGCGACCGCCTCGGCGCGGGCGATCCTCCGATTCGGCCACCAGATCCGACTGCCGGCCAGCCCGAAGATCGCGGGCACGATGATCGTGCGCACGAGCACGGTGTCGACGAGGACCCCGACGCCGACGATGAGCCCGAGCTGCCCGAGCACCATGAGCGGCAGCATGCCGAGGGCCGCGAAGACCCCGGCCAGGACGATGCCCGCACTCGTGATGACCCCGCCGGTGTGGGCGACGGCGTCGATGATGCCCTGGCGCGCACCGTGGACCTCGGATTCCTTCTTCGCCCGGTGGGAGAGGAAGATCGAGTAGTCGATGCCGAGGGCGACGAGGAAGAGGAACGCGAGGATCGGCACCTGTGCGTCGATCGCCGCCTGCCCGAAGATCACCCGGCTCAGGGCCGCGCCGAGACCGATCGCCGCGGCGGCCGAGGCGATGTTGACGACGAGGAGGGTGAGGGCGACGAGCGGTGCCCGGAGCACCCCGAGGAGGATGACGGCGCTGATGAGAAGAATGAGCGGGACGATCGTGCGGAAGTCCTCGGCGTTGCCGGCGCGGGCGTCGAGTTCCGTGGCGGCGGCACCGCCCACCTCGGCGTCGGCTCCGGCGATCGCGTGGACATCGGTGCGGATCGTTTCGACGAGGTAGAGTCCGGCGGGGCTGTCGGGGGCGTATTCGCCGGTGACCATGATCTTCGCCGTCGGCTCGCCGTCGATCGTCGTCTCCGCGACGGGCACGGCGCGCACGACTCCGTCGATCGCACTGACGGAGTCGACGACGTCCGCGGCTCGGTCGGCGTCGGCGACGACCCAGATCGGCTGGGACTCCCCGGGCGGGAAGTGCTCCCCCAGCACCGAGAGGCCCTGCGCCGACTCCGACTGGACCCGGAACTTCTCCTCCTGGTCGAGACCAACCGTTGTGCCGAGCAGTCCGGTCGCCATGATCGCGAGCACCGCGATGCCGACGCCGAGGTAGAGGCCTGGCCGGCGCACCACCCACGTGGCGATGCGGCGCCAGAGCGACGGGCGCGCCGAGGCGGTCGACCGGGCGGTGGCGGTCGACCGTGCGGAGTGGGGTGCGGGGTCCGTGCCGGAGGCCTCGGCGGGTGCGGAATCCGCAGCGGCCGCCTCGGTGGGGGCGGTCACGGTGGCGGCGGTCGCCTCGGTGGGTGCGGGGTGGGTGGAACTGCCGTCGACCGTGGGCACGAACGGCCAGAACACGCGTGTGCCGCAGATCGCGAGCACCGGGGGCAGGGCGATGAGCACCGCGGCTGCCGCGATGAGGAGACCGGCGGCTGCGGTGATGCCGAGCCCGCGGGTGCCGGGGATGACGGCGAAGACGAGGCATGCCAGGGAGAGGACGACGGTGAGGTTCGAGGCGAGGATCGTGCCGACGGTGTGCCGCCAGGCCGCGGCGAGCGCGACCCGGTGATCGGCCACGAGGGCGAGCTCCTCGCGGTACCGGGAGATGAGGAGGAGGGCGTAGTTGGCGCCGGCGCCGAAGACGAGGACGCTGATGATGCCGGCATCGAACTGGAGGTCGAAGGCATCGCCGAGTGCCGCGGTCACCGTCGAGGCGAGCCCGTCGGCGGTGCCGATGACGACGAGCGGAAGCAGCCAGAGGATCGGTGAGCGGTAGGTGATGATGAGGAGGAGGGCGACGATGACGACCGTGACGATGAGCAGCGTGAAGTCGGCCCCGTTGAACGCCGAGGCGATGTCCGCCCCGATCGCCGGGCCGCCGGTGACGAGGAGGGAGACACCGGCGTCCTCGAGCTGCTGGGCCCCGGCGTCGCCGGCGATCGTCTCTCGCAGTGCGTCGACGGTGTCGGCGGTCTCCGAATTCGTCAGCCCCACGGTGATCGGCACCATGAGCAGTGCCGCCTCCCCGTCGTCGCTCGTCACCGGACCGCTGACCTCGGCATCCGGTTGGCTGAGGCTGCCGCCCAGGTCCGTCAGGCCCGACTCGTCGGCTGGGCTCAGGGCCTGCCCGTCGGCGCGGGAGGCGACGACCATGACGGTCTGCTCATCGGCGTCGGGGAACTTCGCGAGGGTGTCGGCGACCTGACTCGACTCCGAATCCGGCGGGGCCGACTCCATGGGGCGGTCCTCCCCGGCCCCGGAGAGGAGCCCGAAGAGGAGGGTGACCAGGACGAGGACGGCACCGAGGACGATCCACGCGCCGCGTTTCGACACGAGCGACGTGCCGATGTTCGCAAGGGAATTCTTCATGCATCCAGCACATCAATTTCCCCGGCCGGGCACATCGGAAGAGAGTTGAGACTTCGTCTGCAACTTTCGATGGGGAGGGGAGCGTGGACCGGCGGTTCAGTCGATGGTCGCCCCGGCGGCCCTCATCTCCGCGAGTGCCGCCGCACTCGACTCGGCGCCGACGCCGGCGATGAGGTCGTCGAGCACGCGGACGCGCAGTCCCGCGGCGAGTCCGTCGAGGACCGTGGCCCGCACGCAGTGATCGGTGGCGATGCCGACGACGTCGACCTCGGCGACAGCGAGGCGGGTGAGAAGCTCGCCGAGGCTGTCCCCGGTCTCCGTCGTCCCCTCGAACGCGGAATAGGCGGGCACACCCTGGCCTTTGCGAATGGAGTGCGTGACCGCGCTCGTGTCGAGGAGGGGATCGAACTCGGCACCCTCGGTGCCAGCCACGCAGTGGACGGGCCACGAGTCGACGAAGTCGGGGGCGGCGGCGAAGTGGCCGCCGTTGTCGCCGGCGCCGTCATGCCAGTCCCGGGAGGCGACGACGGCGTCGTAGTCGCCGGCGTGCTCGCCGAGGTAGTCGGAGATTCCGGACGCGACGGCATCCCCGCCGGTCACCGCGAGCGCTCCGCCCTCGGTGAAGTCGTTCTGCACGTCGACGATGAGAAGTGCCTTCGCCATGTTTCGAGCATAGGCGCTCTGCGTGAGAATGCCAGGGGTGTGCCGCGAGTGCGAGGCTCAGGTGAGGCCGGCGGCGGCGAACGCTCGGGCGTAGATGTCGCGGATGACCGCCTGCTTGCGGGCGTTGTAGTCCATCATCGTCTCCCCTGCCGCGTTCGCCTGTTCGGCGGCACCGCGTTTGGCCTCGGCATAGCGCTGCGGTCGGCGGCATCGCAGGTGAGGTGGTCGCGGAAGATCCGGTGCCGGGCGAACTCGGGGCAGTGCGGCCCGAAGACGTGGAGGTTCGAGTGCGGCAGACGCGGTGTGCCATCAGCGTCCTGGTGACGGAAGGCCCGGTGCTCGTACCATCCGGGCTCGCGGACGACGAGGTCGTAGCCGACGGCGGAAAGCGCCGGGCGGTAGGCGTCCTCGTCGCTCGGGTCGGCGACGAGGATGTCGATGTCGATGACCGGTTTGGCGGCGAGCCCCGGCACCGAGGTCGACCCGACGTGCTGGAGCGCGAGCACCGTCTCCCCGAGGGCCTCCCGGATCATCGCCGCCAGACGCTCGAAGTCGTCCGCCCAGGTCTCGTCGTGGTCGACGACAGCGATGTCGGTCCGCTGACTCGGCTTCATCCACAGCTGCGGGTCGTCGATGTCTTTGAAGGTGACGACCGCAGCGGGTGGGACGAAGGTGGGATCAGAGCTGGTCGGCTCCGCGGTCATTTCTGCTTCAGTACCTCTTTGGCCTCGCGGTAGCCGCGCTTCTCGCCCTTGCGACCGGCCTTGTCGGCGGCCTTCTCGATCGCCTTGTGCGGATCGTCGGCGCCGGCGATGAGCATGAGCCCGCCGAGGGCGGCGAGGTTCTTCGCGAACTGCATCTTCTGGGCGGTCGCCTGGGGCTCGTCCTCATCCCAGAAGGCGTGACCGGCGATCGTCGTGGGGATGAGGGAGCCGGCGAGGGCGAGCGCGGACAGGCGCGGCTTGATGCCGAGCAGCAGCGTCGTGCCGGCGGCGAGCTGGATGCCGCCGTTGATCCGCACGAGGAGTTCGTTGTCGTCGGGCAGGGCGGGGACGTACTCGCGGATCCTATCGAGCGTCGGCGCCGCCATCTCGACCCGACCTCCCGGGTTCGTCAGCGCGGAGTATCCGCCGATGATGAAGATCGGTGCGGTCGCCATGCGTCCCACGGTGCGCAGCAGCGATGATCCAAGTGCCATGGGCTTCTCCCTCTCGTCAGCGGTGATCGGATTCCGAGCCTATAGGAACCCCGGCCCCCGCTCAACGGTGACCGCACCTGGGAGCGTCAGGGGTCGACCACCTCGGCGACCTGGGGCTTCACGGGATCATTCCGGCGAGGCGACTTGATGCCGGGGAACCGCGACTCACGGAACTGCCCGGTGGCGAGGAGGACGATGATGATGACGGCGATGACGATCCACCCGGCGACCCCGAGGGTCGTGACGAGCGCCGGGTCGGGGGTCGGTGAGTTCGCGTCGATGACGAGACCCAGCAGCATCCCCGCCGAGGCATTGAGGGCGGCGTGGGCGGCGACCGCGGGCCACACGGATCCGGTGCGCAGTCGCAGCCAGCCGAGCAGGATGCCGACCATGACGCACCCGACGACCATGAGTCCGAGGCCGAGGAGGTCGGGGCGGGCGAAGTTGTAGCCGAGGAGGATGAGCGGGGCGTGCCACAGCCCCCACACGACGCCGATGATGATCAGCGCCGGCCAGGTGCCGAGCGGGCGGAGGCTGGTGATGAGCCAGCCGCGCCAGCCGACCTCCTCCCCGAAGGCGAAGAGTGCGGTCTCGCCGGTCTTGACGACGATGATGAGGAGGTAGACGGCCACGGACACGGCGATCGGCAGCGTGCTGATCCCCGGGATCTCCTGCTGTGCCAGCCGGTAGCCCGAGAGCCCGAACAGGTCGATGTCCATCCAGCCGAACGCCGCGGCGATGAGGTAGCCGGCCATGACGATCGCGTAGATGCCGAGCACGGCGAGACCGCTCATGCCGAGCACCCGACCGACCGGGTAGAGCGGCCAGAGACCGAGGCAGCGCGGGACGCTCGCGAGGCGGCCGGCTCCGGGTGCGGGGGTGTCGGGGTCCGCGGCTTCGGGGTCCGTTCCGGCGGGGTACGTTCCGGCGGGTGCCTCGGGGTGTGCGCCGGGCGCGGGATGGAGTTCGGCGTTGGGATTGAGTTCGGACTTGGGTTTGAGTTCGGTCTTGGGGCGAACCCGGGCCTTGGGGCGATCTCGGCGTTGGACGATCAGCGCGGCGATAGTGGCGAGCAGCGGCGTGAACATCATCGCCATCCCACACAGCTGCACAAGGACGGGATCGCTCAGCCCCTTGCCGGAGACCCACAGCGGCAGGCAGACCACCCAGGCCAGACTGCCCGCGACGAGGATGAAGACTCCGACGGCCGGCCACGGGACGCGTTGCGGCACGATGTCGAGCGGACGCCCCTTCTCGTCGAGCCGGCGCCCATCGTCATGCGGGTGTGCATGGTCGTACGGGTGTCCATCGTCGTGTGCGGGCCCGTTCTCGTCCGTGGGCCCGTTTTCGCCCGGTGTCGTGGCCTCGGACGTCGATGACTCGTGATGCTCGATCGCTCGACCCATGATCTCCTCCGCTCCGGTGCTCTGGGTGCCGGCGCTCATCGCTCCGGTTCTCTCCGGTGCTCTCCGTGCCGTGCCGGCACTCTGCGTGTTCGTCCCTCCAATGTACGACCGCCCGGACCGCCGGGCCTCCCGCGCGCGGATGATCTCCTCCTCCGTCACGCGGCCGAGCCGCCTCCCCGCCGTGGGGCCGACGCGCCTCCCGATCCCGGGACCGACCCGCCTCCCCACCCCGGGGGCGACTGCCTCTCCAATCCGCGGCCGACACGTCAGCCCTACCGGTTCGGCTTCGTCCCTGGTCAGCTACGATGAGCTGGTTGAATCACCGTCGATTCGTGCAAAGGTGCACCCCATGTCCGATAGTCCCCAGCAATCCGCCCAACCCGGCCCTGCCGACGGCCCCGGCACCCCTGCCTCGGCGAGCCCCGGCCGACACCTCTCCGATGGCGACCATCTCTCCGTCCTCGGCTACAGCGATTCCTTCGACCGGTCGATGAGCCTGTGGGCGAACTTCGCCCTCGGATTCACGTACCTCTCGCCGCTCGTCGGCGTCTACTCGCTGCTCGCCGTCGCCCTGGCCGCCGGCGGTCCGCCCTCGATCTGGTGGATCGTCATCGTCGCCGCCGGTCAGCTCCTCGTCGCCCTCGTCTTCGGCGAGGTCGTCTCCCAGTTCCCCATCGCCGGCGGCATCTACCCGTGGACTCGCCGGCTCTGGGGCAAGCGGTACGCATGGATGGCCGCATGGGTCTACATCTGCGCGATGATCGTGACGATCACCTCGGTGGCGGAGTTCGGGGCGGGCTTCGTCGCGAGCCTCTTCGGCCTCGAACTCACCCGCAACGTCACCCTCATCCTCGCTCTCGTGCTCCTCGTCCTCGCCCTGGCCATCAACTTCAGCGGCACGAAATGGCTCGCCCGGATCGCCCGCATCGGCCTCTTCGCCGAGCTCATCGGCGTCATCGGGCTCGGCCTCTTCCTCCTCATCTTCGAGCGCAAGCACCCGTTCTCCGTGTTCTTCGACGCGATGGGAGTCGCCGGTGAGGGCAGCTATCTCGCCGCCTTCATGGGTGCGGCCGTCGCCGGCCTCTTCCTCTTCTACGGCTTCGAGGCGTGCGCCGACGTCGCCGAGGAGGTCTCGGACCCCGCCCGCCGGATCCCCAAGGCGATGATCATGACGATCATCGTCGGCGCGGTCTCGGCGCTCTTCTCCTTCGGCGGCTATGTCCTCGCCGCCCCGAACCTCGACGCGATCGTCGCCGGCGAGGTCGCCGACCCGATCCCCTCGATCCTCGAGGGCAGCCTCGGACCGGTCGGCGCGAAGCTCTTCCTCCTCATCGCGATCCTCGCGTTCATCTCCTGCGTGCTCAGCCTCCAGGCCGCAGCCTCGCGCCTCATCTTCAGCTTCGCCCGTGACGGGATGATGCCCGGCCACCGGTGGCTCTCGAAGGTCACCGAGGGCACGAAGGTCCCCCGCAACGCCCTCATCGTCGCGTGCACCGCGCCGGCGCTGATCTGCGTGCTCATCTGGTTCAACGACGGCATCCTCGTCGCCGTCACCTCGTTCGCGATCCTCGGCATCTACCTCGCGTTCCAGATGGTCGTCCTCGCCTCCCTGCGGCAGCGAGCCAAGGGGTGGAAGCCGGCCGGACCGTGGTCGCTGGGGGCGTGGGGCGCCGTCGTCAACGTCGCCGCCCTCGCGTACGGCATCTTCGCGATGATCCTCCTCGCGATGCCTGGCGATACGGGCGCGTTCTTCTCCGACTACATCGTCCTCATCGGGCTCGTCGTCGTCCTCGCCGCCGGTTTCCTCTACCTGTTCATCGCGCGTCCGGACCGGAAGTCCGATGCGCCGCAGGACGATGCCATCGCCGTCGCCGAGGCGATCCGCTCCCACCAGCGTCCCTGACCCGGCCGCGCGGAGCCTCGGCGGCGAGAAGTGCGAGCGTGCGCGAAACGCACTCCTGCAGGCGCGAAGTGGAGCGGCCTGCGAAACGCACTTCCGCGGGCGAGAAGTCGAACGGGCGGCGTCAATGTGGGCCAAAAGTGAAATTGCCCCACACCTAGACGCCGGCGAAAGTACTTTTCGCCGACACGAGGAGTGTGTCGCCCGCGCTGCACCGGCCGGAAGGGCGCCGCGCGGAACCTCGGCGGCGAAAAGTGCGGGTGTGTGCGAAACGCACTCCTGCGGGCAAGAAGTCAAACGGCCGGCGACACGAACTTCCGCGGGCAAGAAGTTGAGCCGCCAGCGACAGTGCGGGCCAAAAGTCGAATTGCCCCACAACTAGTCGCCGGCGAAACTACTTTTCGCCGACACGTAGGGCGTGTCGCCCCGCGGTGCACCAGTCGGAGGGGCATCGCAAGCCGTCGCGGCGGCGAAAAGTACGGGTGTGTGCGAAACGTACTTCCGCGGGCAAGAAGACGAACAACCAGCGACATCGCGGGCCAAAAGTGAAATTGCCCCACAACTAGACGCCGGCGAGAGTACTTTTGGCCGACACGAGGGGTGTGTCGCGCCCACCAGCACCGATCGGACGGGTGTCGCACGGCACGGCGTCGGGTTGCACGGCGCCCCGCCCCGACCGCCCTGTGGGGCGAAACGGCAGGCCACGGGCAGCGGAACGGCGGGCCGCCTCGGCGCTGGCACATAAAAATACATAGCTCTGCATAACAATTCGACACGGACGGCGTCGGAGAGATACAGTGATGACCATGTCGAAAGTTCTCTCAACTCTGCCCGTCGGCGAATACGTCGGCATCGCCTTCTCCGGTGGCCTGGACACCTCGTGCGCGGTCGCCTGGATGCGCGACAAGGGCGCGATCCCGTGCACGTACACCGCGGACATCGGCCAGTACGACGAGCCCGACCTCGACGGCGTGACCGCGCGGGCGAAGGAGTACGGGGCGGAGATCGCACGCTTCGTCGACGCCAAGCGCCTCCTCGTCGAAGAGGGCTTCGTCGCCCTCCAGTGCGGTGCGTTCAACGTCCGCTCGGGCGGGAAGACCTACTTCAACACGACGCCGCTGGGGCGGGCCGTGACCGGCACGATGCTCGTGCGCGCCATGAAGGAGGACGGTGTCGACATCTGGGGCGACGGCTCGACCTACAAGGGCAACGACATCGAGCGGTTCTACCGCTACGGCCTCATGGCCAACCCGAAGCTGCGCATCTACAAGCCGTGGCTCGACTCGACGTTCGTCGAGGAGCTCGGCGGGCGGCAGGAGATGAGCGAATGGCTCGTCGCCCACGGCTACCCGTACCGCGACTCCGCGGAGAAGGCATATTCGACGGACGCGAACATCTGGGGCGCGACGCATGAGGCGAAGAGCCTCGAGTTCCTCGACAACGGACTCGACATCGTCGAACCGATCATGGGCGTCGCCGCCTGGCGCGACGACGTCGAGGTCGAGACCGAAGAGGTCTCCGTCCGCTTCGAAGCCGGACGGCCCGTGGCGATCAACGGCGAAGTCTTCGACGACCCGGTCGCCCTGGTCTACAAGGCCAACGAGATCGGCGGCCGGCACGGCCTCGGCGTCTCCGATCAGATCGAGAACCGGATCATCGAGGCGAAGTCACGCGGCATCTACGAAGCCCCGGGCATGGCGCTGCTCCACATCACGTACGAGCGCCTGCTCAACGCGATCCACAACGAGGACACCATCGCCCTCTACCACGAAGAGGGACGCCGTCTCGGCCGCCGGATGTACGAGGGCCGGTGGCTCGACCCGCAGTCGCTCATGCTCCGCGAGTCCATGCAGCGGTGGGTCGCCTCGGCGATCACCGGTGAGGTCACCCTGCGCCTGCGCCGCGGTGACGACTACACGATCGTCAACACCGAGGGCCCCAACCTGTCCTACCACCCGGAGAAGCTGTCGATGGAGCGCGTCGGCGACGCCGCGTTCGGCCCCGAGGACCGGATCGGGCAGATGACGATGCGCAACCTCGACATCGCCGACTCCCGTGCCCGCCTCGAGCAGTACGCGGCGATGGGCATCGTCTCCGGCCCGACCTCGGAGCTCGTCGGCTCGCTCGAAGCCGGAGGCGCCGAGGAGATCGCAAGCTCCCCGGTCGACGTCGATGCCGCGACCGACCGTTCAGGTCTCTCCGCCGCGTTCGACGCCGGCACGGACTGAGGTCACCACGGACTGAGGTCACCGGGCGAGGGCGCCCACACTGACACAGCGACGCCCCCGAGTCGGATCCGACTCGACATCATGACGATTCTCGAGCTCGATTCCCCTCGGGGGCGTCGTGTCAGGCGGCAGATCCCCGCATGCAGGCCGCCGACCTCAGCCGATCACCCGGCGCCAGCGGTGTCTGGAGCGGCCTCACGCCATCATCGTCGTCGCGGCCTCGTCGATGAGGTCGGCGACGGCCTTCGGCTGCGAGGCGAGCGAGGCGTGACTGGCGTCGAGGTCGATCGTCTTCTGCGGCTGCATCCGCTCGGCCATCCGGCGCTCGTTGTCCGGGGCGATCATCCGGTCCTGCGTCGAGACCTGGTACCACGTCGGCTTCGCCTTCCACGCCGGAGCCGTGATCATGTCCTCGAACGTCGAGCCCAGCGGCGCCTTCTGCGTCACCGCCATGACGAGGGCCTGCTCGTCGCCGAGGTCCTGGCAGAAGTTCTCGTGGTACTTGTCCTGGGCGATCCAGAGGTAGCCGTCGGAATCAGGCGCGATGCTCGCGGCACCCTCGGGCGGCATCTCCTGGGTGATCCCGCCGGGGCTCTCCCCGGCGTCGGGGGCGAACGCCGCGATGTAGACGAGGCCGAGGACGTTCGGCTGGTCGCCCATCTCGGTGATGACGGCACCGCCGTAGGAGTGGCCGACGAGGATGACCGGGCCGTCGATCTGGGCGACCATCTTGCGCGTGCGCTCGGCATCGTCGCCGAGCGAGGTGAGGGGGTTCTCGACCGCGTGGAGGTCGGTGTAGCCCATCTTGCTCAGCTCGACGATGACATCGGCCCAGTGGGCGGCACCTCCCCAGAATCCGTGGACCAGGACGACAGCAGGCTTCTCTGACATGTGTACTCCTCGGTTCGGGATAGGCGCTGCTGATCAGCGTCTTCCCACCATTGACGGGACGTGCCGGGCCGACGGCCCACTGTGAGAATACAACGGGACTTGATGCTGTTACCGGGGAGTCTCCTGGGAACCCGAGGCCCGATCGCGTCTCAATCGACCCTCGATTAAATGTCTGGACAAATTAACCGTCCGAAACTCTTTTGACCGGACAAATATCTCGCTATGGTGGAGGTGCCCACCTCGATCTTCGAAGGAGAAGTCATGGTCAACACTCTCGGCGTCGCCGTCATCGGCGCAGGCATGGCCGGTCGCGCACACGCCGCCGCCTGGCGCGCAGCCCCCAGCGAATCCACTCCCCCGGTCCGGCTCGTCCCCGTGTGCGACATGGTCCCCGAGGTCGCCGAGGCGGCCGCCGCCCACTTCGGCTACGAGCGCTACGACACCGATTGGCGCACCATCGTCGACGCCGAGGACATCGACATCGTCAGCGTCGTCGTCGCGAACTCCCTCCACCGCGAGCTCGTCGAGGCCCTGCTCGCCGCCGGCAAGAACGTCCTGTGCGAGAAGCCGCTGACCGACACCATCCCCGACGCCGAGGCGATGGTCGCCGCGGCCGAGGCCGCACCGACGATTGCGCGACTCGGCTTCACCTTCCGCCGCGCACCCGGGATCGCCGCGATCGCCGAACTCGTCGCCGACGGCACCCTGGGCCCCGTCCACCACATCGACGCCCACTATTGGACCGACTACGCGTGCTCACCGCTGGCCCCGATGAGCTGGCGCTACACCGGCGACATGGGCACCGGGGCCCTTGCCGACCTCGGCAGCCACCTCACCGACACCGTCGAATTCATCGCCGGCCCGATCCTCGCGGTCTCCGGCGGCCGGTTCCACACCGCGATCACCGAACGCCCGCTGCCGCTCGGTCACGTCATCGGCCACGACCACGTCGAGGTCAGCGATGAGTACGAGCCGGTGACCAACGACGACTACGCCGGCTTCGGCGTCGAATTCCCCACCGGATCGGGCACGATCCAGGTCTCGCGCATCTCGGCCGGCCACCCGAACACGCTGGCCGTCGAGGTCTTCTGCGAGAACGGCTCGGCCCGCTTCGACATGCGCTCGCCCGGCTCGATCGACCTCGGCACGACGAGCGGCGACCCGCTGCGCGACGGGCTGACGACGGTCCAGCTCGGCCCCGCCCACCCCTACATCGCCGATGGCCTGCCGATGGCGGCCCCCGGCATCGGCATCGGCCAGAACGACGGCTTCGTCTTCCAGGCCCGCTCCTTCCTCCAGGAGGTCGGCGGTCGCCCCGCCGCCGACTCCCTCCCCCGCTGCGCGTCCTTCGGCGAGGGCCTTCACGCCCTGGCGGTGCGCGACGCCGTCATCGCCTCGGCGGCACACGCCGGTGCCCGCGAGGAGGTGACGGCGTGAAGTTCGGCGTCTACACGGCGATCCTCCACGATCGCCCGCTGCCCGAGGCGCTCGCCGTGATCCGCGACCTCGGCCTCGACGCGGCGGAGATCAACGTCGGCGGCTTCCTCCCACCCGTCCACATGCCGACGATCGATGAGATCCTGACCTCCGACACCGCCCGCGACGACTACCTCGGCCTCTTCGCCGAGGCGGGCGTCGAACTCGCGGGCCTCAACGCCAACGGCAATCCCCTCCACCCGGATCCGCGCATCGGCCCGCCCACTCTCGCCGACATCGACCGCGCGATCCGCGTCGCGCACCGACTCGGCCAGACCCGGGTCGTGACGATGTCCGGTCTTCCCGGGGCCGGCGCCGAGGCGGCCGTTCCCACCTGGATCGTCAATCCCTGGGAGTCCTCCCTCCTCGACATCCTCGACGACCAGTGGGCCCGCGCGGTCCCCGTGTGGCGCGACCTCGACCGACTCGCCGCCGACCACGGGGTGAGGATCGCCATCGAGATGCACCCGCACAACCTCGTCTTCAATCCCGCGACCCTCGAACGCCTCATCGATGCCGCGGACGCGGAGAGCATCGGCGCGGAGATGGACCCCTCCCACCTCTTCTGGCAGGGGATCGATCCGATCGCCGCGATCGACCACCTCGGCGAGCGGGTCTATCATGCCGCCGCCAAGGACGTGCGGATCAATCCGGCCGCCGCGATCCACGGCGTCCTCGATGACCGCCACACCCGCTTCACCGGCGACCGGATCACGCGGATCCGCGGGGATGCGGCGATCAGCCGGTGGCCTGCGGAGTCGGCGTGGGATTTCGTCGCCCTCGGCCGCGGCCACGACCAGGCGTTCTGGGACCGGTTCGTCGCGGCCCTCCACGCCGTCGACCCGGACATGGCCGTCCACATCGAACACGAGGACGAGGATCTCGGCCGGATCGAAGGACTCGAAACCGCCGCCGAGGTGCTCCTCACCGCCCGTGGTCACGTGGCGTGAGAACGTCGGAAGGTCCAGTGCGCCGAGGCGGTCGGGCGGGCGTCCGCGCCCGGTAAGCTCGGGGAGAGAACAAGGAGAGAACATGGCGCGTGCACCCGAGATCGAGCTCACCGAGGAGTTCTTCGGTCCCCTCGACCGCGCGAGCGGTGCGACGCCTCTCTACGTCCAGATCGCCCGCCGGCTCGAAGCCGCGATCGCCGCGGGCGATCTCGCCGCCGGCACGAGGCTGGAGAACGAGGTGTCGATGGCCAAGCGCCTCGGCCTGTCCCGGCCGACGATCCGCCAGGCGATCCAGGACCTCGTCGACAAGGGGATGCTCGTGCGCCGCCGCGGCGTCGGCACGCAGGTGCTCCAGCGACCCGTCGCCCGGGCCGTCGATCTCACGAGCCTCAACGAGGACCTCGAGAAGTCGGGCAACAAGCCGGCGACGACGGTGCTCTCCCACCAGGTCATGGCCGCTGACCGCGACACCGCCGACCACCTCGGCGTCGCCGAGGGAGCACCGACGCTGCATCTGCGCCGACTGCGGCTCATCGGGGCGACTCCGCTCGCCCTCCTTCACAACATCCTGCCGGAGCCGTTCACCGACATCACGGCGGGCGAACTCGTCACTACCGGGCTCTACGAGACGCTGCGGGCGCGCGGGGTCGTCTTCTCCGTCGCCCACCAGCGCATCGGCGCACGCGCTGCCGCCTCCGACGAAGCCGATCTCCTCGACACCCCCGCCGAGGCACCGCTGCTGACGATGCAGCGGACCGCACTCGACAACTCCGGCGCGATCGTCGAATGGGGAGACCACTGCTACCGGCCCGATCTCTACTCGTTCGAGACGACCCTCGTCGCCCGGTGACGCGCGGGCGCAGCGATCGGCGGGGTGACCCCGCGGGCAGCTGCGCCGGATCGCCGACTCCGTCGTCGCCCCAGCGATCTGCCACGCCGGGTTCTGGCATGCAGCGATCTGCCCCGCCGGGCCCTCGGCGCGCCGGCCAGATACGCGCCCCCATCCTCAGCATCGCCGAGACGATCCCCGAGACGAAAAAAGGGGGTGACGCAGGCCTCCAAGAGTGATATTGTCATGACAAATAGTTTGTCCTGACAAAGATTGAGCATCCGCTCGGACTGCGTCAGACCACGGACTCACGGCAACGCCGCCGCACGGAAGGAACGGAAACGCCCATGCCCCAGGCACCCTCCTCGGAGCCGCAGACCACCACCGGCTCGACTGCGCCCTTCGACCTCGTCAGCATGGGTCGGATCGGCGTCGACATCTACCCGCTCCAGGACGGTGTCGGCCTCGCCGAGGTTGCGACCTTCGGCAAATACCTCGGCGGTTCGGCCTCGAACGTCGCCGTCGCCGCGGCACGGTACGGGCTCGACTCGGCCGTCATCACCGCGACCGGCGACGATCCCTTCGGGCGCTACCTCAAGGCAGAGCTCACCCGCCTCGGCGTCGACAACCGCTTCGTCGGCACCGATTCCGAGCACAACACGCCGGTGACGTTCTGCGAGATCTTTCCGCCCGATGACTTCCCGCTCTACTTCTACCGCGATCCGATCGCCCCCGACCTCACGATCACTGAGGCCGACCTCGACCTCGCGGCGATCGCGCAGGCGCGGATCTTCTGGGCCACCGTCACCGGGCTGAGCCGCGAACCGAGCCGGACGGCCCACCACGCCGCGTGGCGGGCGCGGGGCCGCGCCGAGCACACGATCCTCGACCTCGACTACCGCCCGATGTTCTGGTCCGATCCGGCCACCGCCACCGCCGAGGTGGGCCGTGCCCTCGAGCATGTCACCGTGGCCGTGGGCAACCGCGAGGAGTGCGAGATCGCCGTCGGCGAGACCGACCCCGACCGTGCCGCCGACGCCCTGCTGGAACGCGGCATCGAACTCGCGATCGTCAAGCAGGGACCCAAGGGGGTGCTCGCGAAGACCGCGACCGAGCGCGTCGAAGTCCCGCCCTACCCCGTCGACGTCGTCAACGGCCTCGGCGCCGGCGACGGCTTCGGCGGTGCGCTGTGTTTCGGGCTGCTCGCCGGCTGGGACCTCGACTACCTCCTGCGCTTCGCCAACGTCGCCGGCGCCATCGTCGCGACCCGCCGCGAATGCTCGACCGCCATGCCCACGACCGCCGAGGTCACCGACGTCGTCGGAACCACCCCGACCGCCTCGGCGAATGACACCACGACCCCCGCCGCCGCGACATCGAAGGACCGCTGATGCCGACCTCCACCCTCTCCCCCGCCGCGCTCGCCCGCCTCCGCGATGCCCGCTTCGACGACCCGGGCGCGATCTCCGCCGCCTGGTCGGCCCGGACGCGGCGTTCGATCGGCGGCAGCGACTCCCGCCTCTTCATCGTCGCCGCCGACCATCCCGCCCGCGGCGCGAACAAGGTCGGCGACGACCCGCTCGCGATGGCCGACCGCGCAGACCTCCTCGAGCGGCTCGCGACCGCACTGGCCCGCCCCGGCGTCGACGGAGTCCTCGCCACCCCCGACATCCTCGACGACCTCGCGTTCCTCGGCTGCCTCGAGAACCGGCTCGCCGTCGGCTCGATGAACCGCGGCGGGCTCGCCGGCTCCGGTTTCGAGATCGACGACCGCTTCACCGGCCACACCGCCGCCGGCATGGCCCGCGACGGCATCGACCTCGCGAAGACCCTCCTGCGCATCAGCCTCGGCGACCCGGCGACCGCCTCGGCGCTCGAGGCCAACGCCCACGCCATCAACGCGTGCGCCGAGCACGACATCCCCGTCATGCTCGAGCCCTTCCTCAGCGAATGGGTCGACGGGAAGGTCCGCAACCTCCTCACCCCCGAGGCCGTCATCACCTCGATCGGCATCGCCCAGGGACTCGGCACCACCTCGGCGCACACGTGGCTGAAGATCCCCGTCGTCGACGACATGGAGCGCGTCCTCGCCGCGACGACCCTGCCGACCCTCCTCCTCGGCGGCGAGCGCTCGAACGACCCGGAGGCGACGTTCCGCAGCTGGGAGGCAGCGCTGGCACTGCCGGGAGTGCGCGGTCTCGTCATCGGCCGCTCGATCGTCTACCCCGCCGACGGCGACGTCGCCGGGGCCGTCGACCGCGCCGCCGCGCTCGTCCACGGATCCGAGAGGGCCACAGCATGACCAACGAATGGTTCCACCCCCGCGGAACGCTCGCCCGTGACGGCTTCGAATCGAACGTCGACGCGACGTTCGAGGGCTGGGCGCACACGGGGCTGAAGATCGCCGACCTCGGCGGTCCGGTCCCCACGGAGACTGACGGCAGCGGGGACCGCGACGGCAGCATCGATCTGCCCGCCGAGGCGGTCGAACGGGTCATCGTTCCGCTGAGCGGGGAGGCGTTCACCGTCGACTACGCCCTGGCCGACGGCACGACCGGAACGCAGGCGCTGACCGGCCGGCCCTCGGTCTTCCACGGTCCCGCGGACTGCCTCTACCTGCCCACGGGCGCCTCGGCGAGCCTGCGCGGGGTCGGTCGCCTTGCGGTCTGCGAGGCCCCGACGACGGAGACCCGCCCGGTCCAGTTCCTCACCGCCGCCGAAGTCCCCGTCGAACTCCGCGGTGCGGGCCGCTCGAGCCGCCAGGTCCACAACTTCGCGACCCCCGCGGGACTCGACTGCGTGAAGATCATCGCGTGCGAGGTCATCACGCCCGCGGAGAACTGGTCGTCCTTCCCGCCCCACAAGCACGACGAGGCGATCGCCGGAGAGGAGTCCCGCCTCGAGGAGATCTACTACTTCGAGACGGCCGTCTCCCGCGGTGTCGACGCCCCCGCGTCCGCCGACCCGTTCGCCCTCTTCACGACGTATTCGTCCCCGGCCGGGGAGATCGAGACCTCGGCGATCGTGCGCACCGGCGACGTCGCCCTCGTCCCCTTCGGCTATCACGGGCCGCTCGCGGCCGCCCCGGGCTATGACAACTACTACCTCAACGTCATGGCCGGCCCCGACCCCGAGCGCGTGTGGCTCATCTCCGATGATCCGGCGCACGGCTGGGTGCGGGAGCAGTGGGAGGGCCAGGAGTTCGACGACCGGCTGCCCTACGGGCGTGAGACTGCAGATGCGACGGAGGAGAACTGAGATGACCACGACGATGACGGTCGCCCAAGCGCTGATGACCTTCCTCTCCCGCCAGTACACCGTCGACGGGGACATCCGGCAGCGGACGATCGCGGGCACCTTCGGGATCTTCGGCCACGGCAATGTCGCCGGCATCGGGCAGGCGCTGCGCCAGCTCGCGCACGACGACCCGGGGGCGATGCCCTACCACCAGGCCCGCAACGAACAGGCGATGGTCCACGAGTCCGTCGGCTTCGCGCGGATGAATCGGCGCCGGTCGACGTTCGCCTCGGCGGCCTCGGTCGGACCGGGGGCGGCGAACATGCTCACGGGCGCGGCTCTGGCGACCGCGAACCGGATGCCCGCCCTCCTCCTGCCCTCCGACACGTTCGCCACTCGGGTGGCCGATCCCGTGCTCCAGCAGCTCGAACACCCCCACGACACATCACTGCAGGTCACCGACGCGTTCCGGCCGTTGTCGCGGTTCTTCGACCGGGTCGACCGGCCCGAGCAGCTCTTCTCGATCGCCCTGGCCGCGATGCGTGTGCTCACCGACCCGGCCGAGACCGGTGCGGTGACGATCGCCCTGCCCGAGGACGTCCAGGCCGAGACCCTCGAGGTCCCCGAGGAGTTCCTCGCCGAACGCGACTGGCATCTGCGCCGGCCGCTGCCGGAGTGGGGGCCGCTCACCCGCGCGGTCGCGGCGATCGAGGAGGCGCAGACCCCGCTCATCATCGCCGGTGGCGGCGTCCTCTACTCCGGTGCCGAGGACGAGCTGCGCACCTTCGCCGAGGCGACGGGCATCCCCGTCGCCACGACCCAGGCCGGCGGCGGGGTGCTCGACTGGAATCATCCCCTCAACCTCGGCGGGATCGGGGCGACGGGGTCGACGGCCGCCAATCGGATCGCCGCCGACGCCGATGTCGTCATCGGCATCGGCACCCGCTACAGCGACTTCACGACGGCCAGCCGCACGGTGTTCGGCCACCCGGACGTCCGCTTCGTCAACCTCAACGTCGCCGGCTTCGACGCGTTCAAGCACGGCAGCCGCTTCCCCATCGTCGCCGATGCCAGGGAGGGCATCCGCGGTCTCCGCGAGCACCTCGGCGATCATCGGGTGAGCACCGAGCTGCGGCGTCGGGTCGAGACCGAACGCGATGCGTGGACGGCGACGGTCGATGCCGCGGTGGCGCCGACGCCGGCCGCGCTGCCGGGCCAGGCGGAGATCATCGGCGCGGTGAATCGCGCCGCCGGCCCTCGCGACGTCGTCATCCAGGCCGCCGGTTCCCTGCCCGGTGACCTGCAGAAACTCTGGCGCACCCGCGATCCCCTCGGCTACCACGTCGAGTACGCCTTCTCATGCATGGGCTACGAGATCGCCGGAGGGCTCGGCGTGCGACGCGCGATCGACGCCGCCGATGCGCTCGTCGCCGCAGAGGGTGACGACGGTTCGACCGTGCCACCCGACGGCAGCGCCGTCGAGGCCGCGGATCGGAACGCGATCGTCATGGTCGGCGACGGCTCCTACCTCATGCTCCACACCGAGCTCGTCACCGCCGTCGCCGAGGGCCTCAAGCTCATCGTCGTCCTCGTCCAGAACCACGGGTACGCGTCGATCGGGCACCTCTCCGAGACCGTGGGCGCGCCCCGGTTCGGGACGTGGTACCGGAAGTACGACGCCGAGGCGACCGATTTCCGCACCGACGAGGTCCTCCCCGTCGATCTCGCCGCCAACGCCCGTTCCTACGGGATCGACGTCGTCGAGATCGCGCCGGGCCCGGACGCGAGCACCCGACTCGCCGAGGCGGTCGCCGCCGCCCGTGAGGCACCGACCTCGACGCTCATCCACATCGACTCCGACCCGCTCGTCTACGCCCCCGACGGCGAGGGCTGGTGGGACGTCCCCGTCGCCGAGACCTCAACGATGTCGGACACGCAGGCCGCCCGCGAGGAGTACGAGATCGCCGTGAAGAAGCAGAGGCCGCTGCTGTGACCGCGCCCGCTGCTGTGACCGCGACCACCGCTGCTGCGGCGATGAGCACGCCGACCACCGACCCGAACCGCACCCGAAGGATCACTGACATGACCACGACGACGCCGACACCGGCCGACACCGCGCCCCGCCCCCAGACCCTGCGCATCGGCACGGCCCCGGACTCGTGGGGCGTGTGGTTCCCCGACCATCCCGGACAGGTGCCGTGGCAGCGCTTCCTCGACGAGGTCGCCGCTGCCGGCTACACGTGGATCGAGCTCGGACCCTACGGCTATCTGCCCACCGACCCCGCCCAGCTGCGCGAGGAACTCGACTCCCGCGGCCTCAAGCTCTCCGGCGGCACCGTCTTCACCGGCTTCCACAAGACCGATGACCAGTGGGGTCGCGCGTGGGCGCAGGTCGAGAAGATCGCGGCGCTGACGCAGGAGCTCGGCGGCGAGCACATCGTCGTCATCCCCGACCTGTGGCGCTCCGACGCCACGAGCGAGGTCCTCGAACCGCGCACCCTCGACGCCGAGGGCTGGACGCGCCTGGCGGCCGGCCACGACCGTCTCGGTCGGGCCCTCGAGGAGGAGTTCGGCCTCCACCAGCAGTTCCACTCCCACGCGGACTCCCACGTCGGCACCCATTCGGAGGTCGAGCGGTTCCTCGAGCTCACCGATGAGGCGTACACGAACCTCTGCCTCGACACCGGGCACTTCTCCTACTACGGCGGGGACAACCTCAAGCTCATCGCCGACCATCCCTCGCGGATCGGCTACCTCCACCTCAAACAGGTCGACCCGGTGAAGATCTTCGATGTCCTCAAGTCCGACACCCCCTTCGCCGAGGCTGTCGCCGACGGGATCATGGTCGAACCGAACCAGGGCATCCCACCGCTCGATCCGATCATCGAGGCGATCGCCGCGCTGGCCCCGGACACCTTCGCCATCGTCGAACAGGACATGTTCGGCTGCAGCGTCGACGCGCCCTTCCCGATCGCCGAGCGCACGCTCTCGACGATCCTCACCTCCACCCCGGCCGCAGTCACCGACCGCTGAGCCGACCCGACCGCCTCGGCGACTCTGCACCGCCGCAGACGACCCGACCGAACTCAAGGAGAACCCCACCATGGCACAGCTGAACCCCACTGCCGACTTCCGCGTCGGAGTCGTCGGCGCCGGAATGATGGGCGCCGACCACATCAAGCGCATCGCCTCGTCGATCAGCGGAGCGACGGTCTCGGCCGTCATCGAACCCGATGAGGGGCGAGCGCAGGCCGCACTCGCCAACGCCCCCGGGGCGCAGGCCTTCTCCCGCGTCGAGGATGCGATCGCCGCCGGTGCCGTCGACGGACTCCTCGTCGCCACCCCCGGGTTCCTCCACGAGGCCGTCCTCCTGCCCGCGATCGAGGCGGGGCTGCCCACCCTGTGCGAGAAGCCGCTGACGCCGGACCCGGAATCCTCGTGGCGCGTCCTCGAAGCCGAGCAGGCGGGCGGAAGGAAGCTCATCCAGGTCGGTTTCATGCGCCGCTTCGATCCCGAGTACCGGCAGCTGCGCGAACTCATCGAGTCCGGCGACGACGGAGAGCTGCTCATGCTCCACTGCGCACACCGGAATGCGAGCGTGCCCGACGACTACGATCAGAACACGCTCATCGACGGGTCCGTGGTCCACGAGTTCGACATCGTGCCGTGGCTTGCGGGCTCACCGATCACGTCGATCGAAGTCAAGGAGACCAGGCGGAATCCGCTCACCCCCGATCGGCTGAGCGAACCGCTGCTCGTGCTCATCGGACTCGAGAACGGTGTCCTCGTCGATGTCGAGATCAATGTGAGCATCCAGTTCGGCTACCAAGTGACGACAGAAGCCGTCTTCTCCGAAGGCATCGCGCGCATCGGCGATCCCACGGGTCTGCAGAACTGGCACAGAGGCCGGTCGTCGATCACCGAGCACGCTGACTTCACCACTCGCTTCGCGACCGCCTACGACGCCCAGGTCCAAGCCTGGGTCGATGCAGCTCGCAACGGGGAGATCGCCGGGCCTTCCGCCTGGGACGGCTACCGTGTCGCCGTGGCCTGCGGCGCGGGAGTCGCCGCAATGCGCGACGGCCAGCTCCACACCGTCGACGTCCCGGAAACGCCCGCGTTCTACGCGTGAGGAGCCGATCATGAAGCTCGCCTACGACCCCACCCCGCTGCACCACACGCACCGGCTGCTCGACTTCGCGGCCGCAACTGCCGACCTCGGCTTCGAGCACATGCAGCTGACCCCGCATCCGGACTTCGCGACGCACTTCCGCTACCCGAAGATGGACCGCGACCTCATCGCCCGGTTCGCCCGCAGCGTCGACGCCGCCGGCATCACCGTGCCCGCCCTGCTGCCGGTGCAGCGGATCGCCTGGCCGGATGAGGCGAAGAGGGAAGCGGCGGTGAGGAACTTCCTCCGGGTCATCGAGATCGCCGTCGACCTCGGAGTGGAGACGATCAACACCGAGTTCAGCGGTCGCCCCGAGTCCTTCGAGGAGTCCGAGGAGTCGTTCTACCGGTCGATGGATGAGATCCTGCCCGTCATCGAGCGGGAGAGGCTCAGGCTCAACTTCGACCCGCATCCCGACGACTTCGTCGAGGACGGGCATGAGGCGTGGCGGGTGCTGCGCGGCCTCGACTCGGAGGCGATCGGCTTCGTCTACGTCGCCCCGCACACCTTCCACTACGGCGACTGCCTCGACACCCTCGTGCCCGAACTCGGCGATCGCCTGCGGGCCGTCTACATCTCCGACGCCTTCGACCACCGGGCCTCGCACGGGCTGCGGTACATCGCGAACCCGCCGACCACCTCGGCGCGGGTGCACCAGCACCTCAAGGTCGGTGACGGGGACGTCGATTTCGATGCCCTCTTCGGCCGCCTCGGCGAGGCGGGGTTCCTCGACCGACCCGATGCGCTCATCGTCTCCAACGTCTTCGGGGAGAACGAGAACAACGACGCGGTCAGCCGGTACCAGAAGACGACGATCGACGACCTCGTCGCCCGGCACGGAGGCGATGCCGACTGACGACTGCACGCACGACCTGATCGCTTCGGGCCGCCTACCGCAGCCTCGGCGCTGACCATCCGACCGCGCACCACCTGACCCCATCAGCCCAGTTCCCTGCGGGACCGCTTCCGCGGTTCCGTCCCCAACCATTGCTCGAATCCAGGCACGGCGCCGCACCGGCGCCGGGACGCACGTCATTCGAAGGAGAGTGATCGCCATGAGCGGACAACAGAAATCCCTGGTGGACCTGCCCCCGGACACGAAGGGGCCGCACACCTCGCGACTGGGCATCATCGCCGTCGTCGCGACGTTCGGCGGCCTGCTCTTCGGCTACGACACGGGCGTCGTCAACGGCGCCCTCGAGCCGCTCACCCAGGATTTCGGACTGACCCCGCGCACCGAGGGACTCGTCGTCAGCTTCCTCACGATCGGCGCGGCCTTCGGCGCGGTCATCGGCGGCAGGCTCTCGGACGCCTACGGACGCCGCTCGAACATCCTCGGACTCTCGCTGTTCTTCATCGTCGGGACGCTGGCGTGCGCGCTCGCACCGAACTGGCAGTTCCTCGCCGGTGCCCGCTTCGTCCTCGGTCTCGCGGTCGGGGCGGCCTCGACGACGGTGCCCGTCTACCTCGCCGAGCTCTCGCCGTTCGAGAAGCGCGGTTCGCTCGTCACCCGCAATGAGGTGATGATCGTGTCGGGTCAGTTCGCGGCCTTCGTCATCAACGCGATCATCTTCAATCTCTGGGGTGAACACGACGGAGTCTGGCGCTACATGCTCGCTGTCGCCGTGCTGCCGGCGATCGCCCTGCTCATCGGCATCCTCTTCCTCCCGGAGAGCCCGCGCTGGCTGATCTCGAAGCACCGCGACGATCAGGCCTTCGACGTCCTCAAGCAGGTGCGGTCGACCGAACGCGCCGAGGCGGAGATGAAGGAGGTCGAACTCCTCGCCGAACAGGAGGAGAAGTCGAAGACCGGTGGCCTCTCCGATCTCGCCTCGAAGTGGGTGCTGCGACTAGTCGTCATCGGCATCGGCATCGGCATCGCCTCACAGCTCTCCGGCATCAACGCGGTCATGTACTACGGCACCCAGCTGCTCACCGATGCCGGCTTCTCCGCCGACGCGGCGATCGTGGCGAACACGCTCAATGGGCTCGCGTCGGTTCTCGGCATCACTGTGGGCATCATGCTCATCAACCGACTGCCGCGGCGGAGAATGCTCATCGGCGGATTCATGCTCACCACGTTCTTCCACATCCTCATCGGTCTCTCCGCCGCTTTCCTCCCGGAAGGCCAGTTCAAGGCCTACGCGATTCTCGTCTTCGTCATTCTCTTCGTCTTCTCGATGCAGGGCACGATCGGTCCGCTGACCTGGCTCATGCTCTCGGAGATCTTCCCGCTGAAGATCCGGTCGTTCGCAATGGGCATCTGCGTCTTCGCACTGTGGATGGCCAACGCGGCCGTCGCACAGTTCTTCCCACCGGTCGTCGCATCGCTGGGCATCTCTGCGACGTTCTTCCTGCTGGCCGGCTGCGGCGTGCTCGCACTCATCTTCCTCATCGCGATGCTGCCGGAGACCCGGGACAAGACACTCGAGGATCTCGAGGAGGAGTTCCGCACGAAGTACGGGCAGTGAGCCGGACCGCCGAAGCCCACAGAGGTATTCGCATCCTCCGCGCGGACGGTTGACCAGGTGCTGTTCCACACCCCATCGGCGAGAATGAACGGTGACCTCCGTTGCCGGCACTCCCCACCCGGCGCACCTACCCCGATCAGACCCACTCCGATCAGAAGGAGAAGCCATGGCCATCATGGTGGCAGTTCCCGACAACCAGACCGCCGAGGCGGCGCTGACGGCAGCGATCAGCGAAGCCCGGCATTTCGACACCGGCCTCATCGTCATCCCGCTCGGCATCCAGTCGACGTTCGACACGACGACGCTCGACGCCTCCGAGGTGCCGTATGAACTCGTCGACCGACGTGGGCGCGGTGACCGCGATCCCGCCGAGGCGGTCCTCGACGAACTCGATGCCCGCTCGGATGTCTCGCGCCTCGTCATCGGCATGAAGCGCCGGTCCCGCGTCGGCAAGGCCCTCATGGGGTCGGTGAGTCAGCGTCTGCTGCTCGACTCCCCGGTGCCGGTGCTCGCCGTGAAGATCGGGGAGGAGAACTGACGGGGATACGACACCCCTACTCCGCGTCCCACAGCTCGCGGTAGTACCGGATCCTCTTCTCGTCAGGGGCGATGCCGTAGGCGTCCCAGAAGACCGCCTCGTCGAAGGAGTCGTAGTTCCAGCCGAACGACATCGTCGCCACCGCGAGGTCGGCCCAGCGGTCGGCGACACCGAGGCGCTGCATGTCGACGTGCCCGACGAAGCGGCCGGCCGCATCGAGCAGGGTGTTCGGGGCACACGGGTCGCCGTGGCAGACGACGAGGCGGTCGATCTCCGGAGTCGGGCTGAGAGTGCTCGCCTGTTCGCTCGTCGCGGCCCGCAGTCGGTCCGCGACGGACCACGTCCACGGGCAGTCGTCGACGGGAAGATCGTGAAGGCGGCGCAGCCCTTCGCCGATGGCGGCGATGGCGGTGTTCGCTCGCGCTCTGTTCTCGGCGGCGACCGCGTTGGCGCCGGGGATCGCTTCGGTGATGAGGAATTCGGCGTCGCCTCGGCGGACATAGTCGATGACGCGCGGGACGGGATGCCGGAGGGTCAGCCACTCGAGCTTCTCCTTTTCGAGTGCGAGATCCTCACTGCTCGGCAGCGGGTTGCGCTTGAGGTACCGGAGACGGGTGCCGTCTCCCGCCGCGTCACCGTCGAAGCGCACCGTCACTCCTCCGGCCTCATTGAGCCAGATCGGTTCGGGGTCCGGGCCGGTGAACTCGAGGATATCGGTCGGCAGCGCGAAGTCGGCGGGGACCGTCGAGGCAAGCGTCACCGGCACGTCCCGCATGGGTTCGCGGTTGTCGGCGTCATCCATGCGGCTCCCGTGAACACATCAAACGTGCCTCCCGACCCGTGCCTGTCAGGTCCCATCTTCGCCTCTCAGGACTCGCCATGACCGCCGAGCGGGCTTCGGCGCTTCCGCCGATCGGGACTCGGAACCACCACTGATCGGGCTTCGGCCGATGCAATCGACGAAGGCCCCTCACCGGATGTTTCACCTGGTGAGAGGCCTTCTGTGGTGCGCCATGAGGGATTCGAACCCCCAACCTTCTGATCCGTAGTCAGATGCTCTATCCGTTGAGCTAATGGCGCATGTCGACCGGGCGTCCGCCCTGCAACTCGAACAACTATACACAGGATGTTCACCCGACCTCAAATCCCCGGCAGTGCCCTTCGCCACAGTTTTCGCGAGGCTCGGGATGCGCAGCCGCGGCAACCCTCAATCCGCGACGCCTGCGTCGAACGCCCCGTGATCATCAGTCGTTCTCCGCGAACCACCCCTGCGGACAATCGTGACCCTCGGGTGACCCGGCCGGCGGGAAACGCCGGACAAACGGGTGGGCGAACAACCTCGGCGAGGTGAACGGTGATGCAATTTTCAACGAAAGTCAGGATCTGCAACTATCCGTCATTGCTGTGAAAAAATACGTCACTCAAATGACGCATTTGCGTCAGCGACCTCGTCTTTGTGGCCCAATGCACATCTTCGGTTGCCGAAAACCGGTGAACTCCGCCTCTGCCGCCACCCTACCGTGGTTGTGTAACCACCGCTCGACATCCTCCCCAATGTCGTCAAACCCCGATCGACCAGGAGACCACTCATGACAGTCCTCGACCATGACGTCGTCGCTGACCAGCTGAAGAACGCACCGACGAAGAACGAGAAGGTGCTCTCGTTCGTCAGCCGGATCGCCCACCTCACGACCCCCGACGACATCGTCTGGATCGACGGCTCCGAAGGCCAGAAGGCCCTCATCACGCAGCAGCTCGTCGACGCCGGGACGCTCGTGGCCCTCACCGGCACGAAGGACTCCTACTACGCAGCGTCGGACCCCGAGGACGTCGCCCGCGTCGAGGACCGCACCTACATCTGCTCGGTCGATGAGAAGGATGCCGGCGCACTCAACAACTGGGTCGCCCCCGCTGAGATGAAGCAGACCCTCAACGGTCTCTTCGAGGGCTCGATGCGCGGACGCACGATGTACGTCATCCCGTTCGTCATGGGCCTCGCCGAGGCGGACCAGCCGATGTTCGGCATCGAGGTCACCGACTCGCCCTACGTCGTGCTCTCCATGCTCATCATGGCTCGCTCGGGCAAGTACGCCCTCGATGCGATCGACGCGCAGAACGCGGACTTCGTCGAGTGCGTCCACTCCGTCGGCGCCCCGCTCGCCGAAGGCGAAGAGGACGTCGCCTGGCCGAACAACTCGACGAAGTACATCACCCACTTCCCGGAGGAGCGCTCGATCTGGTCGTTCGGCTCCGGCTACGGCGGCAACGCGCTGCTCGGCAAGAAGTGCTACGCGCTGCGCATCGCCTCGGCGATCGCCCATGACGAGGGCTGGCTGGCCGAGCACATGCTCATCCTCAAGCTGACGAACCCGCAAGGGCAGGTCAAGTACATCGCCGCGGCGTTCCCGTCGGCCTGCGGCAAGACGAACCTCGCGATGATCGAGCCGACGATTCCCGGCTGGAAGGCCGAGACCCTCGGCGACGACATCGCCTGGATGCGCTTCGGCGACGACGGCCAGCTCTACGCCGTCAACCCCGAGTTCGGCCTCTTCGGCGTGGCGCCGGGCACCGGCTACTCGACGAACCCGACCGCGATGCACGCGATCGAGGCCGGTGGCAACATCTTCACGAACGTGGCGCTCACCGATGACGGCGACGTGTGGTGGGAGGGCAAGACCGACGAGAAGCCCGCGCACCTCACCGACTGGCGCGGCAACGACTGGACTCCGGACTCGGAGACCCCGGCCGCCCACCCGAACTCGCGCTTCTGCACCCCGATCTCGAATGTGCCCACGCTCGCTCCCGAGTGGCAGAACCCCAACGGAGTGCCGATCTCGGCGATCCTCTTCGGCGGACGCCGCAAGACGACGATGCCGCTCGTCACCGAGACGCGCGACTGGAACCACGGTGTGTTCATGGGCTCGGTGCTCTCCTCGGAGACCACCGCCGCCGCCACCGGCGCTGTCGGCGTCGTCCGCCGCGATCCCATGGCGATGCGGCCGTTCATCGGCTACAACGTCGGCGACTACCTCCAGCACTGGCTCAACATCGGCCAGACCGACGGTGCGAAGCTGCCGAAGATCTTCTACGTCAACTGGTTCCGTCGCGACGACGACAACTCGTTCCTGTGGCCCGGATTCTCGGAGAACTCGCGCGTGCTCAAGTGGGTCTTCGAACGCGTCAACGGCACCGTCGACGCCGCTGAGTCCCCGCTCGGCTTCACCCCGACCGAAGACGGCCTCGACACCGAGGGCCTCGACTTCACCGAGGAGCAGCTGCGCAAGGCGCTCGCGATCAAGCCCGAGGAGTGGGAGACCGAGCTCGCCTCGATCGAGGAATGGTACGCCGAACTCGGCGATTCGGTTCCCGCCGAACTCCGCGCCGAGGTCGACAAGCTCCGCACGCACCTGGGCCTCGCCTGAGGCTGAGCGCCTGACGACGTCGGCCGAGCGCTTCGGCCGCACCGTCGGCTGAGGGCTTCGAGCTCGTCGTCTGAGACGACCGATCCCCCGATCACCGCCGAGGTGGTCGGGGGATCGTCGCATTCACCCCGAAGTGCGCTGCGGCGGCGGCGAATGGCCGGGACGGCGACCGGAGCGGGCGCGCACAGTGGCGCAGTGCAGGCCGGATCAGAGTATTGCCGTTCAGAGCGGTTCGGGCGGGGTGTCTGCGGCTCGAAGCTGTCCCGCACCCGGAGCTCGACAAACACCGCCTGCACGGGGAGGATTCAGCGCTCCACCGATGACGTGGCGAGCCACGGGTAGTGCGTGCGGCTCAGGGTAGTGCTTGGGACTGCGCGGTGGAGTTGCGGCTGAGGGTGCGGGATGCCTCCAGCCCGAAACTATCCCGCACCCGGAGCTCGACAAACACCGCGTGCACGGGGAGGTTTCAGCACTCCACCGATGACGTAGCGAGCCACGGGTAGTGCGCGTGGCTGCGGGGTGTGCGTGCGGCCGCGGGTTGTGCGTGGGGCTGCGCGTTGTTTGTGCTGTTGCGAGGCGTGCGAAGGCGAACTGAGCGCAGCTGGCGTCCGGGCGCCCGCTGCCCGCCTACTGTCCGGCGCTGGCGCTGGCGGTCCGGCAGCTGCGCTTCGGCGGCGGTGCGCTCAGCCTCCGTTGAGTGCCGGGACGATGAGGTAGACGCCGTAGAGGACGAGGAGGCCGCAGACCCCGAAGACCGCGCAGTAGCCGAGCTTGAGCAGCGGATTGGGATGGCCCTCCGCGATCTGGTCGATGTGCACGGCGCGCATGCGCACGGCAGTCGAGAACAGCCCGATGACGACGAGCGAGGACACCCACGTCGCGATGGCGACAACGGCGAAGGAGCTCCATTCGATCATTTCGCGTCTCCCTTGTCCTTCGGAGCGTCCGGGCCGACTGCATCAGCCCCGGTCAGATCGGCGGCGTCAGCGCCGTCGGTTCGATCTGAGCCGCGCGCACCGGCATCAGCCACGCCGACACCGGCCCGGTCAGCAGCGGCACCGTCAGCACCAGCGCCCGGACCGACACCAGCACCAGATCCGGCGCCACCACCGTTGCCCGCGGACCCGCGGCGTGCCTGCGCCTTGCGCGCCTGCTTCGCGGCGGTCTTCTGCTCCATCGCCTCGGTGCGGGCCTCACGCTTGGCCGCGGCGCGCTTGCGGTTGCGGTCCTGGCGGAGCTTGCGCTTGCGACCGCGGACATTGACCGCCTCGCCGACGGTGTCGAAGTTCGAGATCTCGGTCTCCTTCGCCCGCCGGGAGCTGAGGTAGATCCACAGCACGACGGCGACGGCGACGGCCGTGTCGACGAGGACGCCGAAGAGACCGAAGTACGCGACGCCCGCAGCGGCGGCACCGACGATGCCGGCGGCCGGGATCGTCAGCAGCCAGCCCGAGGCGATCCGCCCGGCCGTCGACCAGCGGACGTCGGCGCCCTTGCGGCCGAGCCCGGACCCGAGCACCGACCCAGAGGCGACCTGGGTCGTCGACAGGGCGAAGCCGAGGTGCGAGGAGGCGAGGATCGCCGCAGCCGTCGAGGTCTCGGCGGACAGACCCTGCGCCGGCTTGACGGTGGTGAGCTTCGTGCCGAGCGTGTCGATGATGCGCCAACCGCCGACGTACGTGCCGAACGCGATCGCGAACGCACACGTGACGATGACCCAGAACTGCGGGCCGGTGCCGCCCTCCTGAAGGTTCGCGGAGATGAGGACGAGTGTGATGACGCCCATCGTCTTCTGCGCGTCGTTCGTGCCGTGAGCGAGTGCGACGAGCGAGGAGCTGAAGATCTGCCCGTACTTGAACGGCGCCCGGTGCGCGGTCTGGCCGTCACCGTTGCGCCGCGTGATGTAGTAGGCCAGGCGCGTGCACATGTAGGCGCTGGTGCCTGCGATGAGCGGCGCGGCGATCGCGGGGATGACGACCTTGGAGAGGAAGACGCCGAAGTCCACGGAGTTGACGCCCGCGCCGACGATGGCCGCACCGATGAGACCTCCGAAGAGCGCATGCGACGACGAGGACGGCAGACCGAAGCGCCAGGTCGCCATGTTCCAGATGATCGCGCCGATGAGGCCGGCGAGGATGAACTCGGGAGTGATCTGGACTCCCCCATCGCCCTCCTTGATGATCCCGCCGGAGATCGTCTTCGCCACCTCGGTGGAGAGGAAGGCGCCGATGAGGTTGAGGATCGCGGCGAGGGTGACAGCGGCCTTCGGCTTGATCGCACCGGTGGCGATCGGCGTCGCCATCGCATTGGCCGTGTCGTGGAAGCCATTGGTGAAGTCGAAGAAGAGCGCCAGTGCCACGACGAGCACGACAACGAAGAAGATTTCCACTCAGCGACCTTGGACGTAGACACAATGAGGACGGGGAACGGCCGAGCGACAGACTGCGACCTCAACCAGGTGCGAGTCTACAGCGTCCGAAGTCTGAACTTCATCCACTTTTCAGCGCCCGGTCACCCTGTTCACCCTGCGTTCATCTCCCAACTGGACAAACAGCGGGGCAAACGGTCCGACTGTATCAGCTTTCACATCCAGGGAGGTTGTCGCCAGGACATCGCCGAGGTTGTCGTCGCCCGGACCTCGCCGAGGCGACCGACCGGTGGTCCGGTCGGCCGCCTTCCAGCGGCGACTCAGCCGACGTAGCGGTCGGCGATGCTGAGCGCCTCGTCGAGCACCGCGAGGCCCGCGCGCACCTCGGCGTCCGGGGTGTTGAGCGGCGGGACGATGTGGATGCGATTGAAGTTCGCGAACGGGAGGACCCCGCCGGCCTTGAGCGCGGCAATGACCTCGTTCATCTCCGGCGAGCTGCCGCCGTACGCGGCCAGCGGCTCCTTCGTCTCCCGGTTGCGGACGAGCTCGACCGCCCAGAAGCAGCCCATGCCGCGGACATCGCCGACCGAGGGATGCCGGGACGCGAGTTCCTGCAGGGTCGGTCCGATCACCTCGGCGCCGAGGCGGTCGGCATTCTCCACCATCCCCTCCTCCCGCATCGCTCCGATGGTCGCGACGGCCGCCGCGCACGCGAGCGGATGCCCCGAGTACGTCAGCCCGCCGGGGTAGGCGCGGTCGCGGAAGGTCTCGGCGATCGCGGCGGAGATCGCGACCCCGCCGAGCGGCACATACCCGGAGTTGACCCCCTTCGCGAAGGTGATGAGGTCAGGGGTGACACCCCAGCGGTCGACGGCGAACCAGCGGCCCGTGCGGCCGAATCCGGCCATCACCTCGTCGGCGATGTAGACGATGCCGTGCTTCGCGGTGAGCTCGCGGACTCCCTCGAGGTACCCGGCGGGCGGCCCGTAGATGCCGGCGGTGCCGGGCACGGTCTCGAGGACGAGGGCGGCGATGTTCGCCGGTCCCTCGAGGACGATGAGGTCCTCGAGGTGGCGCAGCGCCCGCTCCGTCTCCTCCGCCTCGGTCGTCGCCCCGAAGTACGAACGGTACTGGTAGGCGGGCATGAAGTGGACGACGCCCTCGGCCGAGTAGTCGTTGGGGAACCGCCGCGGGTCGCCGGTGACGTTGACGGCCAGTTGCGTGCCGCCGTGGTAGCTGCGGTAGGCCGAGAGCACCTTCGTCCGACCGGTGTGCAGGCGGGCCATGCGGATCGCATGCTCGTTCGCGTCGGCCCCGCCGTTGGTGAAGAACACGTGGTCGAGGTCGCCGGGGGTGAGCTCGGCGATGAGTCGCGCCGCCTCGGAGCGGGCGTCGTTGACGTGCTGCGGGGCGATCGTGCACAGCCGCGCCGCCTGCTCCTGGACGGCGGCGACGACCTTCGGATGCTGGTGTCCGATGTTCGTGTTGACCAGCTGCGAGGAGAAGTCGAGGAGCTTCCGCCCCTCCCCGTCCCAGACGTACGAGCCCTGCGCCGCGACGACGGTCATCGGGTCGAAGGCGCCCTGCGCCTGCCACGAGTGGAAGACGTGCCGGCGATCGAGTTCGTACGCGCGGCGTCCGGCGGCGAGCTGATCGGCGGTGACCGCCGAGGTGGGGGCCGCCTCGGCGGAGGTGGTCGGGGTGTCTGCGCTGTCGACGGTCGTCGTCATCGTCGTGTCCTTGTCAGTCGTGGGTCGGGAAGCCGAGGTTGAGTCCGCCGTGGCTGGGATCGAGCCAGCGGGAGGTGACGACCTTGCCGCGGGTGAAGAAGTGGACGCCCTCGTCGCCGTAGGCGTGGGTGTCGCCGAAGAGGGAGTTCTTCCAGCCGCCGAACGAGTAGTAGCCGACGGGGACGGGGATCGGAACGTTGACGCCGACCATCCCGACCTCGACCTCCCGTTCATAGCGGCGGGCGGCACCGCCGTCGTTGGTGAAGATCGCGGTGCCGTTGCCGTAGGGGTTGGCGTTGATGAGGTCGAGGCCCTCGTCGTAGCCGGGGACCCGGACGACGGAGAGCACCGGCCCGAAGATCTCGTCGGTGTAGATCGACATGTCGGGGGTGACGTTGTCGAAGAGAGTCGGATTGAGGAAGAACCCGTCCGCGGGCACGTCATCACGCCCGTCGAGGACGACGGTGGCTCCCGCCTCGGCGCCGGCATCGATGTACCCGGACACCTTGTCGCGGTGGGCGGCGGTGATGAGCGGGCCCATGTCCGGCTCGTCCCGACCGTCGCCGATGCGCAGGGTGCGCGTGCGTTCGGCGATCTTCGCCACGAGCTCATCGGCGATCGAGTCGACGGCGACGACGACGGAGATCGCCATGCACCGCTCCCCGGCAGCGCCGTACCCGGCGTTGACGGCGGCGTCGGCGGCGAGGTCGAGGTCGGCGTCGGGGAGGACGAGCATGTGGTTCTTCGCACCGCCGAGCGCCTGCACCCGCTTGCCGGACGCGGTGCCCGTCTCGTAGACGTAGCGCGCGATCGGGGTCGACCCGACGAAGGACACCGAGGCGACGTCCGGGCTGGTCAGGAGCGTGTCCACGGCTTCCTTGTCGCCGTGGAGGACGTTGAACACACCGTCGGGCAGACCGGCTTCCTGCCAGAGCTCGGCGAGCCAGTTCGCCGCGCTCGGGTCCTTTTCGCTGGGCTTGAGGACGACGGTGTTGCCGGCGGCGATGGCGATGGGGAAGAACCACATCGGCACCATGGCCGGGAAGTTGAATGGCGAGATGATCGCGGCGACGCCGAGCGGCTGACGCAGCGAGTGGACGTCGACGGTCGAGGAGACGTTCTCCGAGAAGCCGCCCTTGAGGAGGCCTGCGATGCCGCACGCGAATTCGACGACCTCCTGGCCGCGGGCGATCTCGCCCATGGCGTCGGAGAGCACCTTCCCGTGTTCGGCGGTGATGATCTCGGCGAGTTCGGCCTTGCGGGAGTTGAGCAGTTCCCGGAAGGCGAAGAGGATCGCGGTGCGCTTGGCCAGCGAGGTGTCGCGCCAGCCGGGGAAGGCGGCCGCGGCTGCAGCGATCGCGGCGTCCGCGGTGGCCTTGTCGGCGAGTGCGACCTCACCGGTGACCTGTCCGGTCGCCGGGTTCGTCACCTCGCCGAGGCGGGTGTCCGCCCCGAGGTTCTCGGGGCGGCCGTTGATCCAATGGGAGATGGCGGGCATGAGGGGGTTCCTTCGACGTCGACGGCAGAGGTGCGTCCTCTCATCATCGTCGCCGAGGCGGTGCGACGTCAGTGTCAGAGTGTCAGCTTCGGTGCGCGGAGATTTACACTGTGTCAATGACGATCAATGACGGCGAGCGGGTCCCGAGGGACTCTGCGGAGACGGCTGAGTCCGAGCGTGCCGGTGGCCTCGTCGTCGCCGATGTGCTCGGCTTCGGGGAGATCCGTTCCGGCAGTCCCGAGATCTTCTCCGGCGGCGAGCGTCTCGACCGCCCGGTCCGGTGGATCCACATCGCCGATGCGCCCGAGGTCGAACGGTTCCTCGAAGGCGGGGAGCTCGTGCTCACCACGGCGCAGACGTTCCGCCGGTCGGCACCGGCGATGGCGCAGTTCCTCGATCAGCTCGAGCACGCCGGCGCCGCCGGAGTCATCGTCGAGCTCGTCAACGACGACTCGACGCCCGATGACGCCGCCGCCACGGTGCTCCGCGCCGCCGCTGCGGACCGGAGCCTGCCCGTCATCTGCCTGCGCCGTCGGGTCAAGTTCGTCCGCATCACCGAGCTCGCGCATCGGGCGCTGCTCGGCCAGCAGCTCGGTCGTCTCGAACGCGCCCGGGAGATCCACGAGACGTACACCCAGCTCAGTCTCGAGCGGGCTGAGGTCGGGGTGATCGTCGCGCGCACGGCCGCCCTCCTCGGTGCTCCCGTCATCCTCGAGGACGTCGGCCACCGGGTGCTCGCGCATGCCGGGGACGGGTCGGAGGCCCTCGCCGCCCAGTGGAGGGATCTCGTCGTCGAGACGGGCGCCGGACGCGCGGAGCCCGGTGACCGCGCGGAGTCCGGAGGCCGCCTCGGTGCGGGATCGTCGGTGCTCGCCGGTCACCTCGGTGTCGACAGACGATGGCATTCGCTGCCCGTGGGCCTGCGCGCCCGCCGTTGGGGCCGACTCGTCGTGCCGGGTATCACGCGCGCCGCTGTGCCGGATGTCGAACAGATCGTCGAGCGCGCGGCTCAGGCTCTCACGCTCACCAGGATGGCCGAACGCGATGAGCGTGACCTCGTGCTGCAGGCGCAGAGCGGTTTCGTCCGGGAGATCCTCGACGCGCGCCACGTCGACGAGGACGAGGTGCGGGTCCGTGCGCGGTCGCTCGGCTTCGATCCGCCCGCGGGAGCCCGTCTCGTTCCGGTCGTCGTGCGCATCGACCACGATCCGGCGGCCGATCCGACGCGGATTCAGCTGTGGGAGCGCGCTGTCATCGCGGAGGTCACCGAGGCGACCGCTCAGGCCGACATTGCCGCCGTCTCCGCCCAGCTGCAGTCCGGTTCGTTCGGCCTCATCCTCGCGCTGCCCGGCCGTCGCGACGAGACGAAGGTCCTCGACCGCGTGTTCTCCGCGATGCCCGACCTCGATGTCACGTGGACCGTGGGCGTCGGACGAAGTGACGTGTCGCTCATCGCGGCCATCGGCAGACTCCCCACCGCCGCGCAGGTCGCCGAGGTGGCCTCGACGCTCGAGGTCCGCGAGCAGCTCTTCTACCGTTCTGCCGATGTGCGGCTGCGCGGTCTGCTCGCCGTGCTCGGTGAGGACTCGCGCCTGCGGGCCTTCGCCGAGGGCGAGCTCGGGCCGCTGCTCGACGGGGATGACGAGATGCTCGACTTCCTCGACCTCGTCCTCACCCACGGAGGGAACAAGTCGGCGCTCGCGCGGGCAGGGTTCCTCTCCCGCCCCGCCCTCTACGCGCGGTTGGCGAAGCTCGAGGAGCGCCTCGGCGTCTCTCTCGACGATGCCGAGTCACGGACCGCACTCCACGTCGCCCTGCTGTGGTGGCGAATGCACGTGCGGTGAAGCGCGGACGCTCGTTCACGGCTCATCTCAGCGAAACTCAGACCGTGAGGACGCGTCCGGTGATGTTTCCTTCGACGGACCTCACGAACGCGGTCGCGACCTCCTCGTCGGACACCGGCGTCATCCCGGCGAACGCATCGTGGAAGTGCGGCGAGTTGGCCAGGACATTGGGGCTCACCGCGTTGATTCGGATGCCGCGCGGCAGCTCGGGGGCCGCTGCCATGACGAAGGACTCGACTGCCCCGTTGGCCATCGCCGCCGCAGCGGCAGTCGGGACGGACTCGCGGGACAGGACTCCGGTCGTCAGGGTGATCGATCCCCCGTCGCGCACCGTGTCGACGCCTTGGGTGACGAATTCGAGCTGACCGAGGACCTTCGAGCTGAAGGCGCTGGCGTAGTCGTCTCGCGTGAGTTCGGTGACCGGCTTGAAGGGCACGGATCCGGCTGCCACGACGATGGCATCGACCGGTCCCACCTCGGCGAGGAACGAACGGATCGATTCCGGATCGGCAGTATCGACTCCGGGATCAGTGGAGCGGGACGCGGCAATGACCTCATGCCCACGGGCTGCGAGTCCGGCCGCGGCGACCCCGCCGACGTGACCTCCGGCTCCGATGACGATGATCTTCACGATTGACTCTCTCTCAATTCACGCGCTTCCCTCGGTCGCCGGGACCGTCGCCTCACTGGGGCGCCAACCGACTCCCGATGGCTGATCGCTCCAGACTAGATCCCGGCACTGACGCGACGATCCCGGCAAGCAGCAGGTCGAGGCAGGAGAGATCATCGCCGAACACGTCATCGATGCCACGAAGGACTACCAGGCGAAGCGGTGAACGATGACGTGGGACATCCGGTGAAAAACCGGAACGATGTCGTGGGCCAGACCCGGGTGAGAAAAGAGAAATGTGCCGCGACATCGAGTGAACGATGTCGCGACACATCACACGCGGAGCCGGTGGGATTTGAACCCACGGTCCCCAGTTCAAGGGACTTCACCTTAGCAGGGTGACGCTTTCGGCCGCTCAGCCACGACTCCAGATTTCGGCCCGAGATCTCGCACATTCCGCGAACCCCGGCACCACAGTTCAGACTGCGAGCACCAGCCTATGCGAAAGGAAGCTCCGAGAGCAAAGTTCGCGCGCACGGAGTGGCCTTGATCATACGAGCTGACCTCAGATCGCCCGAGATGCCGCACGTTGAGGCAGTTTCCCAGGTCATCGCTGATCCGAATACCAGCATTCATCAATGTACCGGCGTAAAATCATAGTGATGTGACCCGTGACCTGCGCTTCGACACGCCCCATTCGTTCGCACATCGCTGGGTACGTCTGCGCCGCTGACCAGGCGTCAAGGGCCCGAGATGCGACGTACGAGAAGAGCAACAAGGAGTAGAGAACTTGCCAGAGTTTCCCCCTGACAAGAGAGGACCTCAGGGGAGCGACCCTGATTCCTCCTCCGCCGGTCGCCGTCTCCGTGCCTCATCCCGCCCACGCTTCCGCGGCGAAGCCGCCGCCAGCTCGACCGAGAACTCCGGTTCCGCTCCGTCGCCGAACACCCCTGCCTCTCCCCCGCAGCCTCCGTCCGCTGCGCACAAGGACACCCCGAACCTCTCGCTCAATCAGTCGCGACGCAGCAACTCCCCCACAGATGTCCCCTCCTCCTCCGGCCGCGCCGACGACTTCCGCGGCCGCAGCTCCGAGACACGCGGCAACAATCGCGGGACCGACCGCCGCAGTTCAGAATCCCCGCGGGACTCCGACCATCGCGGCGACTCGAAGGCGCCGACCCCGCGCCCCGTCGCCCCTCGCACACGGCGTGAAGCACGGATGCTGCGCGCCGCCGCGGCAAGCGGCGCCAGCGCCGCCGGTGTCGCCGCAGCCGCCCAGCAGACTCCGACCGGCCAGCAGTCCCCCACCTCTCAGCAGTCCCCCGCAGCACACCAGCCGCCTGCCGGTCAGCAGCACTCTTCCGCGCAGGATCAGGCGCACCGCGCCGCCGGCAACGATGACAGACGCCGCACCGACAACGACCGCCGCCGCACCGGCGCTGGCGCAGCCGCAGCAGCCGCAACTGCCGGATCAGCCGGCAGTGCTCGCTCACACGCCGCCACCGCCTCGGCGTCGGCACCGAACACGAACGCCGCAGCCGACGACGCCCAGTCAGGGGACGAGTCCCCGGCCACCCGCGGACCGGCACGGGCCCGCCGTCATTCCTCCCGCCTCGGCGAGGGATTCCCCTCACTCGTCGGATGGACCTCGCTGAGCACGCTCCTGCCCGGTGTCGGCCTGCTGCGGACGAAGTTCCGGCCGCTCGGCCTCATCGTCTTCGGCGGATTCGTCCTCACGATCCTCATCGCGATCGGCTACCTCCTCATCAAGGGACCCGTCCACGCGGTCGCCACGATCATCGCCACCCCGACGCTGCTCAACGTCCTTGCGATCGGCGCGGTCCTCGTCGGTCTCATCTGGATCGTCGTCATCGTCATCTCCCATCTCGGCCTGCGCAAGGGCCATCGGTATGCGCCGTGGCAGAACCGGATGTCCGGCCTCCTCGTCGTCTCCCTCGTCCTCATCATCGGCATTCCCTTCGGCATCGGCTCCGTCTACGCCCGCGTCCAGGCCGACACGATCGCCAGCCTCTTCGGCGCGAGCACCGGCAGGACCCTCGACGCGCAGGAGCTGTGGAAGGACAAGCCGTTCATCAACGTCTTCCTCATCGGCCGCGACAACGGCGACGACCGCACCGGCACCCGCCCGGACACGATGCTCGTCGCCTCGATCGACACGAAGACCGGCAACGCCGCGCTCATCTCCGTGCCCCGCAACCTCGCGTTCCCGATCTTCCCGGCAGACAGCCCCGAAGCCCAGGCCTGGCCCGACGGGTTCCGCCCCACCGGCGACTCCTCCGTCGACCTCATCAACGCCGTCTGGCAGTGGGGCGAGGAGAACCCCGACGCCGTCGGCGAGACGAACGGCCTCGAACCCGGCATGACAGCGACGATGGCCGCCGTCGAAGGCTCGCTGGGACTCAACCTCGACTACTGGGCCTCGGTCGACATGGCCGGCTTCGAAGACGTCGTCGACGCGATCGGCGGAGTCAACATCGACGTCGAACGCCCCATCCCGATGGGCGGCGGCAAATCGATGTCGGGCGTGCCGAACAAGGTCTTCGGCTGGATCGATCCGGGCCCGCAGAACCTCAAGGGCAAGAAGGCCCTCTGGTACGTCCGCTCCCGCGAAGGCAGCGATAACTACGACCGCATGTGCCGTCAGCAGCGGATGCTCAAGACGACCCTCGAGCAGATCGACCCGCAGGAACTCGCCGCCGCCTACCCGAAGCTCGCCGGGTCGGCGACGAAGAACATCGCGACGTCGATCCCGCAGAACGAGATCCCCGCGTTCATCGAACTCGCCGTCGCGATGCAGAAGGGCGACGTCACCACCGTCCAGATCAACAACGACGTCACCCCCACCTACGACCCGGACTTCGACGTCCTCCACCAGTGGATCCAGGGCGAGATCCAGGGTGCCTCCGACGGCGCCGAGACCCCGCAGCCGACGAACGATCCCTCCCAGAACAACGGCTCCGACGCCGGCGAGGACACCACTGATTCCGGGACCACCGACGACTCCCAGGACACGGAGACCGGCACCGAGGCGCCCGCCGGCGACGACGCGACCGCTGAGCCCACCCCGGAGACCGTTCCGGGCGAACCGAACGCGGCCGGCATGTGCTACCCGCAGGACTACCAGCCGGGCGATCCGTGGCCCGGCTACCCCGGCCCCGGCGCCGGCACGCAGGAGTGACCGCCGACAGCACGGTCGCGATCATCGGAGTCGGCCCCCGCGGGCTGAGCGTCCTCGAGCGGATCGTCGCCCTCGCCGCAGCCCGCTGGCCCGACTCCCGCGACCCCATCGCCGTCCACCTCATCGACCCGTACCCGCCCGGCGCGGGCATCGTGTGGCGCACCGACCAGCCGACGAGTCTGCTGATGAACACGACGATCGGTGAGCAGACGATCTTCCCCGATGCCAGCTGCTCCTTCCTCGCCGAGGCAGCGGCCGGGTCCGCGGGCAGCGCCCCCGATCCCGCCGAGGTGGGGGCCTCGTCCGCGACGGGCGACGCTGCCGAATCCTTCCCCATCGGCCCGACGATGGCGCAGTGGTACCGGGCCCGCGGGGGCACCGAGCCCGTCGACTCGACCTTCCCGAGCCGCACCCTCTACGGCGAGTACCTGCGCGACGCCTACGAGCGGATCCGCGCCGCTGCCCCCGATTTCATCGAGATCGTCGAGCACCGCACCACGGTCGAGTCCGTCATCGACCTGCCCGCCGTCGACCTCCCCGGCGACGACTCGGCAGCGGCCGCTCCCCCGCAGCTCGTGCGCTGCGAGGACGGGACGACGATCATCGCCTCGGCGGTCGTCCTCGCCGTCGGCCACATCCCGAGCGCCCAAGCCGACGAACGCGCCCGCCTCGCCGCCTACGCCCAGCGCAACGGGGGACTCTACATCCCCCAGAGCCTGCCCGCCGAGGCGCCGCTGACCGAGGTGCCCGCCGGCGCCCGCGTCATCGTCCGCGGCATGGGACTCAACTACTTCGACGTCCAGACCCTGCTGACGATCGAGCGGGGCGGACGGTTCACCGCCGACGAGGACGGTGCCGGCGCGCTCAGCTACACCCCGAGCGGCGAGGAGCCGCTGCTCTTCCTCGGCTCCCGCCGCGGCATCCCCTACCGCAGCAAGCCGATCAGCCCCGACCACCCGCGCACCACGTGGCCGCTGCGCTACTTCACACGGGACAACGTCGCCCAGCTCGCCGGCCTCGACGACCTCGAGGGCGAGGCCAGGGCCGCCGCGCGCTTCAACGATCAGCTGTGGCCGCTCATCCTCGCCGACCTCCGCTTCGCGTACTACCGGACGCTGGCGCGCACCGCTCCCGACGCCTTCGCCGATGACCCCGGACGTCTGCGCGAAGCGATCGCCGAGGCGGTCTCCCGCCACCTCACGCGCCGCACCTGGCAGGAGACCCACCCCGATGCCGACGACTCCGCCGAGTCCTCCCGCTCCGGACGCGTCACCCGCGAGGCCTTCGCGTGGGCCGAGATCGAAGAGGAGCTCGTCCCCGACCCGGCGCACCGGCTGTCCCTCCACGACCTCCTCGACCCCCTCGAGGACAAGGAGTTCGCCGGTCGCGAACCGGGCGCCGATTCCTCGCTCCACGACTGGATGCTCGACTTCCTCCGCACCGACCTCCGCGATTCCCTCGCCGGTCCCCACGGCAGCCCCGTCAAATCGCTCTTCATGGTGCTCTGGCAGGCGCGGCTCCTCCTCAAGGAGCTCATCGCCGAAGGCCACATCGACCCGGTGAGCACGGACATGGAGATCCGCGGCTGGTTCGAGAACTTCGTCTCCGGGATCTGCGACGGTCCCCCGCCGAGGCGGATCGCCGAACTCATCGCGCTCGCCGATGCCGGCATCGTCCGCTTCATCGGCCCCGACATGCACATCGCGGAGAACGATCCGACCGCCGAGGCTGCCGACGCCGGGGCCCCGGCCGGACCGGACCCCGCGGTCACCGATCCGCTGCCGCAGATCTTCACCGTCACCTCGGCGCGGGTGACGGGCGCTCTCACCGGCAGCGTCGTCATCGATGCGGCCTCACCGACGAACTCCGTGGCCCTGGCCTCCGACGTCCTCATCCACGGCATGGTCGACCGAGGTCAGCTCACCTCGGCGCGTCTGACCTTGGACGACGGTCGTGAGAAGCGGTTGAGCGGGCTCGCGGTGACGCCGCGCCCCTACCGCACGATCGACGCGTTCGGCACGGTCCATCCGCGCCGCTTCGCCCTGTCGATCCAGCTCTCCGCGGTGCAGTGGGGGCTGGCGATCGCCGCGAACCCGGACACGGACGCCGCGACCCTGTGCGACTCGCACGCCGCCGCCGAGGCGATCCTCGACCTCATCTGAGACTGGGCCGCGCGCACGGCAGGCACACGCCGCCGGCAGAGCTGCGCTGGGCTTGTGCGCCCGTTGCCGCGCGCCCGGTCCGCTCTCGATCAAGCGGCAGTGCGGATGCGGTCGCGTGCACGCCCCGCTATCCGTGCTGCCCCTTGATCGAGGCCTGGCGCGACTCTCGCGTCCCCGCTATCCGGGCTACCCCTTGATCGAGGACCGACTTGATCGAGGCGACCAGCGACCGACGCCGCGCTACGCCATCGCCAGGGCTTCCTCCGGCTTCGTCGTCCGGGCCCGGACGATCGCGAGCAGCGACATGACGAGTCCGATGACCGCCCACGCGAGCAGTCCGCCGTAGGCGGCGCCGAGGCCGCTCGTGCCCGCCGCGATGGCTGAGAACCCGTTCATCGCCGGGGTCAGCGGCAGCAGCGGGGCGACGAACTGGAAGAACTCGGGCACAGCCCCGATCGTGCGCCCGGCGACGGCGAGGACGACGGCGATGACCGAGAGGAATCGGCCGACCCCGCCGAACCACGCCACGAGCGCGAAGTTGAGCACCATGAACACGAGCGCGGAGACGAACGTGAGCACGGCGATGTCGAAGCCCTGGATCGCGTCGATGTCCATGACGGTGACGGCGAGGATCGCGAGGACGAGCGCCTGGACGAGTCCGACGGCGAGCCCCGGGACGAGACCGCGCAGCCACACCGACACCGACGACCGGGTCGAGAGCAGGGTCGAGGAGGGGATCGGCTTGAGCACCGTGTACGTGACGAGTCCCCCGACCCAGAGCGCGAGCATGATGAGCAGGGCGATCGTCGATCCGGTGAGGAGGTTCGCGACCGAATCCGTGTTCGGGGCCTCGATGTTCGCCGAGGCGACCCGGGAGAGCTTGTCCCGGTCCGGTGCCGAGTACGACGGCACCTCGTCCGCGCCGTCCTGCACGCCGTCGGCGAACTGTCCGACGCCGTCGGTGTACTCCTCGGAGCCGTCGGCGAGCTGGCCGAGCCCGTCGGCGAGGTCGGTCGAGCCCGTCGCCGCCTGTGAGACCCCCGTCGTGTACTGGTCGAGGCCGGTCGACAGCTGGCCTGCGCCGTCGGAGAGCTGACTCGCGCCGTCGGAGAGCTGGCTGGCGCCGTCGGCGGACTGCGCGATGCCGTCGGTGAGCGCCGGCATGCCATCGGCGAGCTGCTGGCTGCCGTCAGCGACCTGGGAGGCGCCGTCGGACAGCTGTGAGCTGCCATCGGCGAGTTCCGAGGCGCCGTCGCGCAGACCCTGCGAGGCTTCGAGCAGCTGCGGGGCGTTGTCGGCGATGTCCTGCATGCCGTCGGCGAGGTCACCGAGACCGTCTTCGAGTCCCTTGACGAACTCGCTCATCCCGGAACTGAGATCATCAGCTCCCGTCGCCAGCGTCGCTGCCCCGCCGAGGAGGGACTGCTCATCATCGGTCGAGCCGAGTCCCTCGACGGCCGAGTTCAGCCCACCCGAGGTGCCGGCGAGCAGACCCTGGGCATACGCCTGCTCCGCGCCCTGGCACGCAGGCTCCGGGGTGCCGGCAGGGCAGAGCTGGGCCCGGATCTGGTCGGCCTGACCGCTCGTGAGCAGACCGGCGCTGACCAGCGAGTCGAGACCGGTGACCGTGCCGCTCTGGGCGAGTTGGTCCGCGTCGTCGGCGCCGGACTGCAGGCCGTCCCGATACTCGCCGAGGCCGTCGGACAGACCGTTGGCCCCTTCGGCGACGCCCTGCGCTCCCTTGTCGAGCTCCTGCCCACCGGAGATGAGGTCGTCGAGTCCGCCCTGACCGGAACCGCTGCCCGAGTCCCCTGACAGGCCCCGGATGATCTCGTCGATCGACGTCGTGTACTCGTCGACGCCCCCGGACAGCTGGCCGGCACCGTCGGAGAGGTCGCTCGCCCCGGTGGAGAGGTCGCCCGCGCCGTCGGCGAGCTGCTGCGTGTCATCGGGCAGGCTCGCCGTCTCGTCGCGCATCGTGCCGAGCCCGGTCGAGAGCTCCCCGGCCCCGGTGGCGAGCTCACCCGCGCCCGAGGCGAGGTCGCCGGCTCCCGTGCTCAGCTCCCCGCCGGCGCTGTCGAGCTCTTGCATGCCGCCGGCGAGCTCACCGGCACCGTCGGCGGACTGCCGGGTGCCCTCGGAGAGCTGCTGGGCGCCGTCGTCGAGTTCGCCGGCGGCGTCGCCGAGCTTGCGCATCTGCGTGCCCATGTCGTTGAACCCGACGTAGATGTTGTCGAGGTAGGTCTCCGTCATCTCCGTGTTGAACGTCGTGCGCGCCACCTCGGCGACGGAGCGGGAGAGGAGCTGGTCCGAGGCCGGTGCGACGCCGGAGACGTCGATGTCGAGCTGCGTCTGCGTCGCGGTGTCGGCGTCGGAGACCGAGGTGACCGCCCGCGAGAAGCCGGCGGGGATCGTCAGCCGCGCCGCGTACGTCCCGTCGGCCAGCCCCTTCTCCGCGTCCTCCTCGTCGGTGATGACCCAGTCGACGTTGTTGTCCTTCTCCCCGACGAGCCCACTGGTGAGCTCCCGTCCGATGGGCACGGTCTGACCGTCCACCTCGGCGCCCTCATCGTTGTTGACGATGGCGGCCTCGATCGTGTCGAGCCGGTCCCCGCTCTTCCAGGTGGCGAGGATGAAGCCGGCGGCCACGATGATGGGGATGAGGACGAGACCTGCGAAGGACACCCAGGTCACGGGCTTCTTGGAGTTCGCTCGCTCGAGTCTCACGACTGTACGCCTTCCGTGTGGTTCGTCGCGGCGGCGCCGGTGCGCGCGCCGATGCTGTCGGTGCCCTCGGGTTCTCCCGCGGCGGGACTTCCCGCGGCGGGGTCGATCGTCGCCTGGTCGAGGTCGAGGTGGAGGTAGTCGGCGTGGGGCGGGAGGATCCCGCGCACATCCCCGCTCGGCAGGGCGAGGACGACGGCCGTGCCCTCGGCGGTGAGCTCGGGCAGCGCATCGGCGAGGTACCGGCCCTCGCTGCGGGTCAGCGCCTCGGCGCCGTCGATGACTAGCAGGGCGGGGGCATCCCGGCGGAGGCGGGCGATCTCCGGCCCTCCCGGGGGCGGGGTCCCTCCCTCGCCGAGGTCGTAGAACGGGACCGTGCGCCTGACCTTGCCCGCGTGCTCGGGCAGGACCATTTCGCCGATCTTCATCTCCCCGGCCGTGAGCGGGACGCGACCGGTCATCGCGAGCAGGAGCGCGGTGCGGTCGGTGCCGCTGACGACGAGCGTCTGGCCCGGCAGGAGGGAGACGTCGACGTGGGAGAAGCCGCGCCCGTGGGCGCTCACCCCGACGCCGCGGCCGAAGACGCGGTAGGGCGAGTTCGGCTCGGGCCAGTCGCGCAGGGCCACCTCATGGGCGAGTCCCTCGCCTTCGACGTCGAGGCGGGGCAGGATCGCATCGAGCCATTTCGGCAGCCACCACGCCTTGTCGCCGAGGAGCTGCATGATCGCCGGCACGAGCGACATCCGCACGAGGAACGCGTCGACGAAGATGCCGGCGGCCAGCGCCAGCGCGATCGATTTGATGATCGGTTCCCCGGCGGGCACGAACGCCGCGAACACGGAGAACATGATGACCGCGGCCGCGGAGACGACGCGGGCGGAGGAGAGGAACCCGGAGCGGATCGCCTGCCGGGCGCTTGCCCCGTGGACGTAGGCCTCCCGCATCCCGGAGACGAGGAAGACCTCGTAGTCCATCGCGAGCCCGAAGAGGATGCCCATGAGGATGATCGGGAGGAAGCTGATGACCGGTCCGGTCTGGTCGATGCCGAGGGGTTGGGCGAAGAGTCCGTCGTGGAAGACGAGGACGACGGAGCCGAACGACGCGAAGACGGACAGGAGGAAGCCGCCGGTGGCCTTGAGCGGCACGGCGATCGAGCGGAAGACGATCGTGAGGAGGATGATCGAGAGGCCGACGACGAAGATCCCGAAGGGCACGAGCGCCTTGCCGAGCTGATCGGAGACGTCGATCTGGATGGCCGTGGCACCGGTGACGGCGGTGTCGAAGCCGTAGTCGTCCTCGATCTGCGTGCTCAGCTCGCGCAGCCGGTTGACGGTGTCGAGGGTGGCGGGGTCATCCGAGCTCGTCGTCGGGATGATCTGGAAGAGCGCGGTCGTCGCGTCCCGGTTCGGGGTCGCGAGCACGACCTGTTCGACGCCGGGGACGTCGGCGATGCGGGCCTCGATGTCGTCGACGTCGCCGAGCGGATCATCGGAGGTGACGATCTCGCTCGTCATGACGAGCGGACCGTTGTACCCGGGACCGAAGTGCTCGTCGATGAGGTCGTACGTCGTCCGGGCCGGTGTCCCCTCCTCCTGCTGACCGGCCGTGGGCAGGGACAGCTGCAGCTGGGTGGCGGGGATCGCGAAGAGGCTCAGACCGCCGACGATGACGACGATCGTGAGGATCGGGAGCTTCGTCACCGCGGTCAGCCAGCCGGAGTAGAAGCGGTCCATGAACGTCTGCGGATAGGGTTCGCCCGCCTCGGCGAGGACGGTCTTGTCCGTGGACGCATCGCGCCCCTCGGCCTCCGCCCGGGCCATGGCCCGACGGTAGCGGCGGGAGGGCTTCGGGGTGATCTTCGCCTTCGCGAACCCGAGCAGGGCGGGCACCATCGTCAGGGAGATCATCACGGCGACCGCGACGGACCCCGAGGCGCCGATGCCCATGACGGTGAGGAACGGGATGCCCGCCAGCGAGAGGCCGAGCAGGGCGATCATCACGGTGATGCCGGCGAAGACGACGGCCGATCCCGCCGTCGCCACTGCCCGCCCGGCGGCTTCGATGGGTTCGTGGCCCTCGGCCAGCAGCGCTCTGGCGCGGGAGACGATGAAGAGCGCGTAGTCGATGCCGACGGCGAGGCCGAGCATGAGGGCGAGCATGATCGATGAGGAGTTGATCGCCCCGAACGCCGTCGCCCCGACGACGAGGAGGACGGAGATCGCCACGCCGATGAGCGCCGTGATGAGCGGCATGCCGGCGGCGCGGAACGATCCGAGGGTGAGGAGGAGGACGACGAAGGCGATGATGACGCCGATCCCCTCGACCCAGGAGACGTGGACGCCGGTGATCTGGAAGAGCTCACCGCCTGCGTCGACCTCGGCGTCGGGCAGGTCCGCGCGGATTCCATCGAGCGCGGCGACGAGTTCATCGGCGGCCGCGGGTCCTCCGACCTCCTGGAGGCTGCCGTCGTATTGGACGGAGATCATCGCCGCCTGCGCGTCGTCGCTGATCGCGCCCTCGACCATATCGTCGAACGGTGAGGTCACGGCGTCGACGTTGGGCAGCTCGCCGAGGTCGTCGACGGCCTGCTCGATCCCGTCCCGGTAGTCGGGGTCGGTGACGGACTGTCCGTCGGGGGCGACGACGATGACCGACGCCGAGGTGCCGGCCGCCTCGGGGAAGGTCGCCTTCATCGCGTCGAGGGCGACCTGCGCCTCCGAGCCCGGGAGCGTGAAGTCGTCATCGAAGTCCTCGGCGAAGGCGGCGACGCCGGCGGCGACGAGGCCGAGGATGACCAGCCAGAGAGCGATGAAGCGCACCGGCTGGCGGAAGGCCCGGCGCCCGAGGGCGTAGAGAAATGTCGACACGAAGACCTCGATATAAAAGTGTATTGGATACAGTCATGTATTCTTGTGGACAACGCCTCTCGAGCGCAAATCAGTATGAGAGAATCGTGTGATTTCCCATGGGATGCCCAGTTTCGGCCGGGCCGTCCCGGCCGGGAGGCGGACCAGCCGGGTGACGAGAGACGGGCGAGACTGACACGCGATGAACACCGAGAACCTCAGCGACCGCAGGCGACGGACCCGGTCCACCCTCGTCGAGGCCGGCGTCTCCGTGTTCGCGGTCAAGGGCATCGAAGGAGCGTCGATCGAGGAGATCTGCGAAGCCGGCGGCCTGACCCGCGGCGCGTTCTACTCGAACTTCTCCAGCCGCGACGACCTCGTCCTCGCGACCCTCGAGATCCGTGCCGCCGAGACCCTCGACCGCCTCGATGCGACGATCCAGCGGTGGAAGGAGCAGCTCGACGACACCGACGCCGCGGAGATCAGGCCGCTGCTCACGCAGTTCGTCGAGGAGATCTTCACCGAGAAGCTCCACACCGTCGCCGATGCGATCGCCGAACAGGAGGTCGAGCTCTACTGCCTGCGGGTCCCGGAGCTCTACGCGCGCTATCAGGAGCTCGACGCCGGTCGCCGGGAGAGGCTCGCCCGGCTCGTGCGCACGGCGATCGAGAACGTCGGCGCGGTGCCGACGATCCCGCTCGACAGCCTGCTGACGATCCTCATCTCCCTCTTCACCCACCTCTCGCTGCAGTCCGCCGCCGGACGCGAACTGCGCGACCCCGTCGACATCGACCCGGGCCTCATCGTCGAGGTTCTCCTCCGGTTCCTCGATTTCACCGACTGCGCGACCCCTGAGGCCTGAGCTCCAGCGGCTAAGGTGGAGGGCGTGACTGAACTTCAGCGTGAATACACGGCCTTCATCAACAACATGGACGTCCGCCTCGGCGCGTTCGTGCTCGCGGACCTCCCTCAGTCCGTCGAACAGGAGGACGGCACCCAGGCGCCCTTCCGCAAGGACATGAGCCCGGAGTCCCTGCCTCTCATCGAGCACTTCGTGCTCTCCCGGTTCGCGAACCCCGACGAGGTCGTCTCCCCCGACAACCACCGCTTCGTCGAAGGGCTCATCCGCTACCTCGGCGAGACGTATCTGCGCGCCATCGGCGGGGCGTGGGACCACGATGAGACGACGGGCAACGGGATGCCGTTCATCCGCCCCGACAATGCCGACGGGCCGACCAAGGGCGAGCCGATCCCCCTCGTCGCCGTCGTCCTCACCGCCGTCGACCAGCGCACCGGCGGGATCTTCACTGCCGTGCTCGACCGTGCCCGCCAGGAGCTCGGCGGCGACGGCAGCCCGCGGCGGACCTCGACGGGTCTGTCGATCGGGATGCTCACGTCCGAGAACTCCTCCGAGGAGGAGGTCGAGTTCCTCTCCCGCTTCCTCGGCACCGTCGAGCCGGGCATCGCCTCGTGGACGAAGGAACAGGCCGACCCGCAGTCGTGGGCCCTCGACCGCGACAGTCTCATCCGGCTCGGCAAGCAGCTGAACGTCCGATACGACTCCCGCGACGAGATGATGGCCGACGACGAGATCGCCTTCGTCGGCGGGGCGATGCGCTTCATCGGCGAGACGATCCGGCGCATCGGGCTCGGGCAGTGGCGCTACGGGGCCGAGCTCGAAGCCGACGACCCCCGCAGCCAGCAGCCGTTCATCCGCTTCGTCATCGGCGACCAGAACCTCGACATCGTCCCGTGGAAGCTCGCCCAGGCCGCCCTGGACGACCCCGAGGCGATCGCGAAGGGCCTCGACACGATCATCGAGATGCGCACCGAGGAGGCGGAGAAGTCCGCCGAATGAGGTGACGGCCCGCGCTCGTCAGGCCCCGGGGCGGGTTTGCGCGTGTTGAACGCGGATTTGCGCCAGTTGAACCTGAGATGGCCACGACCGGTACTGGCCATCTCAGATTCAGCTGGCGCAAACTCGTCAGGCCCCGGAGCGGCCGGCGCCGGGTCAGAGCTGGAAGCGGCGGTTGCCGTGGAGGCCGTCGGCCGGTGACCCGGGTGCGAGCTCGATCGTCTTCGCACCCGGGTCGATCTGCACCGTGACGAGGGTCGCCGGCCGATCCCCGTAGGCGGCCCCGGGCTCCGGTGTGCAGCTCACCGGCGGATCCCCCGGCCCCGAGGTGAGGAGGGCGACGAGGTCGGCCGTCGTCTCCGGCGGGTTCCCCGCGGCGATTGCGGCAGCGGTGCGGGCGGCGAGGAAGTCGTAGCGCGGCCGTGAGCTCGAGTCCGCGCGCAGCTCCATCGCTCCGGTCTGCAGGTCGGGGTGGAGGAAGTGGTTCGTGTGGAGGAGGACGTCGGCCTCGGCGAGCGCCGCCTCGGTGTCGGCAGGCCTCGCGTCGCCGGTCCCCGCGGGGTCCCCGGGGCGGAGTTCGCGCTTGGCCTCCCCGGCGATCTCGACCTGGACGGCCGCCTCGGCGGTGACGACGGTGATGACCGACGACGATGAGGTCGGGGCGGAGCGGATGATCTCCACCGCCTCGGTGAGGGTGTGCGCGGTCGAGAGCACCCGGTCGAGGACGGCGTGGACGGGCACTCCCCCGGCCCGGTCGTCCGCGTGCTTGAGGATGTTGAGGTGGACGCCGACGCCGGCTTCATTGAGGCCGATCTTGCCGAGCATCCCGTACTCGGCGATGCCGACGTGGCGCAGCTGGCCGGGCACGGCCCCGACGTCGCCGATGTGCCACAGCGTCGAGAAGTCGGCGAGCCAGTCCCAGGTCTGCGCCGAGACCGTCGCCCCCGGCACGACCCGGGTCACCGTCGAGCACTCGGTGGGGGCCGCCTTGGCGAGCGTCATGATCTCCGTGCGGGCGATGACCTCCATGATCTCGGTGACGGTGCGCCCGGAGCCCTCGGCGACCGCGGAGATCTCAGCGGCGGCCTCCGGTGCCCACGCCTGCAGGCGCGCATAGCTGTCGTCGGCGGCATGGCGGGCGTCGACCTCGGTGATGCCGAGGTGGGCGAAGTACCGCTGGTAGCCGGCGATCGCCGCGCCGATCCCGGTGCGCAGTTCGCGGCCGCGCTGCAGCCCGCGCTGGATGTGGTCTCCGGCGCGGGAGACGAAGACCTCCGGACGCACCGCGGCGGCGGACACGAAGTCCGCCGTCATCCTCGCATCGGGCTGTCCTGCATGCTCCGGGGCATCGTGGGACTCGGTCGCCGACGGCGCGGCATGGGCGGGTCGCTGTGTCGTCACGGGAGGCTCCTCCGTTCGGGTTGCCGGTCATCTTCGCGCATCGCGGGAGCAGGTGACCCACGTGCCCACATCGCGGTCTGTTCGCGCTCACGCCGAGGCAGTGGGCAGTGCGGCGCTGCGGTGCCGGTCCGCACGGTCACCGGGGAAAACGATGCCGGCGGGTCCTTCCTCACCGATTCCCGACGAGGGAGCCCGTGCCGACGTCGAGGTCGAGGTAGTGCATGTGCGCGGCGGTCTCGGCGAGCGCGGCGAAGAGGTTGAAGTGGTGGAGCTGGTCGAATCCGCGGGCCCAGTGCAGGCCCTGGGCGATCGAGTAGACGGAATGGTCGTCGGTCTCGCTCATCCGCGCGTCGATCTCGGCGAGGCGCTCGCGGTGATGCTCGACGAGCTCCCGTTGGCGCTCGTGGAGACCGCGGAACCGGAAGCCGTGCGCGGGCAGGACGGCGATGTCGGCAGCGAGCGTGCCCATCTTCTCGAGCGATCCGAGATAGTCGCCGAGGCTGTGCGTGATCGAGCCGCTGTCGAGGCCGATGTTCGGCGTGATCGTCGGCAGGACGTGGTCGCCGGAAAAGAGGAGTTCGCCCTCGCGGACGAAGGCCGTGTGCCCGTAGGTGTGGCCAGGGGTCCACAGAGCGTCGAGGCGTCCGGTCTCGAGCGGCAGGGTCGCCCCGTCCTCGAGGATGCGCAGCGTGTCCGGCAGCTGCGCGAGTTGGAGGGCGAAGGGATCGCGCTCGCGTCCGGGTCCGTCCTCGCGCTTCGCCGGCCGGCTGACCTGCAGCGATTCGACCTCGTGCCAGCGCTCCTCGGGCACCCCGTAGGCGCGGGCGATGTTGAGGTTCGGATCGGTGCCTGTGCCGAGGTCGACGGCCCGTGAGGCGAAGCGCTTGACCGCGCGCAGGTCCTCGCCGTGGAGTGCCACCCACATCGCCGGGTTCTCCTTGATGAGCGCGGGGACGAGTCCGATGTGGTCGCGGTGGTAGTGGGTGATCGCGACACCGTGGATGTCGCGCACGGCGAAGCCGAGGTCGGCCAGCGCCGAGGTGAGCGCGAGGTACTGGTCCCGTCCGTCCCAGCCGGGGTCGATGAGGACGACGCCGTCGCCGTCGGCGAGCGCGTAGCAGTAGGTGTAGACGAGCGGGTTGTTCGGAATCGGCACCGGGATCGCCCACACTCCGTCGGCGGTCTGCTCGACCGGTGGGAGGACCCTGTCCTGCCACGCGCGGGACTGCTGGGGGCTGAGCGTTTCGATCGGCATCGGTGCGGGTCTCTCCTCGTCGAGCAACGGTGATGGCGGTGAGTTCCTCCGCCCAACCTACTCCCAATCCCGGAAAACTGAAAGATCGTTCGACAATTGATTGCACCACTGACCTTGTGACCACTCAAGCCGAATCAGACGCAACGGATTTCGCACCCCTCAAGCGCCGCCTCGGCGATATGAGCTTCTCTATCCGTGGTCACGATTTCGCTTTTCGTTGAAGTGCATTACCATCGGCATGGCGCAGGTCACATCTGCGCCCGCGTGGGGACGCTGCTCAGCGCCGCTCACGGCAAGACTCATCGGGGAGGATTGATATGGCGGCATCAGGATCGCTCAAACGGAACCTGGGACTGTGGTCCATCGTCGGGCTCGGGCTCGGGTACATGACGCCGACGGTCGTCTTCGACACGTTCGGGATCGTCTCGGACGAGACGAACGGGGCGGTGCCGGCGGCCTATCTCACCGCGCTCGTCGTCATGGTGTTCACGGCGTTCAGCTACGGGAAGATGGTCCGGGTCTTCCCCACTGCGGGCTCGGCGTACACGTACACGCGCGAGACGATGACACCGGGGCTCGGGTTCCTCGTCGGGTGGACGTCGCTCATGGACTATCTGCTGCTGCCGATGGTCAACTGCCTCATCATCCGCCTCTACATGGAATCGATGGTGCCCGACGCACCGCCGTGGATCTGGGTCGTCGCCTACACGGTCATCATGACCGGCATCGTCCTGTCGTCGATGCGGGGCACGGCGAACATCAACGCGATCCTCCTCATCTTCTCCCTCGTCCTTATGGTCACCTACTGCGCGCTCGCGATCGCCCAGCTCAATGCCGGTGAGGGAGCGGGCACGGTCTTCAGCCCCGAGCCGTTCATCCACGACGGGGTCGAGTTCACCGCGGTGCTCACCGGGGCGACGGTCGTCTGCTTCTCCTTCATCGGGTTCGATGCGGTGACGATGTATACGAACGAAGCCAAGCACGTCAATCTCATGCCCAAGGCGATCCTCATCACCGTGCTCGCCGGCGGCGGCATCTTCCTCGTCGCGAGCTACATCACGCAGCTGCTCTACCCGGACAACTCGCAGTTCACGATCGTCGACGATCCGCTGCCGGAGATCGGGCTGCTCACCGGCGGGCCGCTGTTCCAGCTCTTCTTCGTCGCCGCCGCGTTCGCGGCGACCGTGGCCTCGGGGCTCGCGTCGCACGCCTCGGTCTCGCGCATGCTGCTCGTCATGGGACGCAACGGGGTGCTGCCGCGCAAGGCGTTCGGCTACATCAACCCGAAGACGCACACGCCGGTGTTCAACATCGTCCTCGTCGGCCTCGTGTGCCTCTTCGCGATGTCGTTCAGCCTCGAGTTCATCTCCGCGCTCATCAACTTCGGGGCGCTCATCGCGTTCACCTTCGTCAATCTCACGGTCATCGCCCACTACGCGTTCCGCACCCGTCAGGTCGTCGACGCCAAGTCGGCGTTCAGCTACGTCGTCATGCCCGCCATCGGGGCGATCCTCACGGGAGTGCTCTGGGTGAGCCTGCATGAGACGGCGCTCATCGGCGGGCTCGTGTGGTTGGCCGTCGGCGTCGTCTACCTCGCGGTCCTCACGCGCGGCTTCAAGCGCACGGTCCGCAGCTTCGACGATCCCGAGGCCGACGCCGACATGTCGGAGCCCGAGGTTCCGGAGGACAGTGCGGCAGCGGAGGCGGGACCTGGCGCAGGGCCCGGTTCGGGATCTGCTCAACCGGGGAAGCCGGTCGACTGACCGGGGCGTCGGACCGCGGACACGCTGGTCCATCGGTCCACGGACGCAGGGGCGTCGGACCGCGGACGCGGGGCGATCGCGCAGGCTCGGAGCGTCGTTGCGCCGCCTCGCGGTGGGGATTGCGCCGGGTCGACGCGGGGGTGCTGCACAGCCTCTGCGCGGGGGCGCAGCGACCAGACCTTCGTAAGGTACCAACGTTCTCGACCGGCCGCCTCACACAAAAGTATGAATTCGGTCCGGTTTCACGTCACATTATGTCGCCGAGGCGGCCGGCCGTGACAGGGCACCGTCCGGTCCCGTGTCGGACCGGTCCGGAACGCAGAAATGGGGTTAATGGTCAAAATGTGTGTACAGGATAGGCCCCTTGCCCAGTAACCAGTAGACCAAGACGGGGTCGAACATGCTCTGGAAGCATGTTCAGTGTCCAATCCCAGAAATCATCCCGTCTGTGGTGTATGTGCCACCAAGCTCGTCAAGAACGGCACAACCAGTGCCGGACGCACCCGGTGGCGATGCAAACACTGCGGGGCCTCCACCACTCGGGCCCGGGACGACATCACCAGGAAATCAGTCTTCGACAAGTTCCTTACCTGGCTACTCGGCACGAGCAGCCTCGCTGACCAGGACCAGTCGATCGCGACGTTTCGTCGCCGCACCCAATGGTGCTGGAACGTGGCACCGACCATCGTTGCAACCGGCGTGGTCTATGACCAGATCATGCTCGATGGCACCTACTTCAACGGATGGTGCGTCCTCATCGCCCACACCGGTACCCACGTCATCGACTGGCAATGGTGCGACCGGGAGAAAACCGCGTCCTGGACGGCACTGCTCGAACGGATCCCGGCCCCGACAGTCGCGATCATCGATGGCAACGCGCCCCTCATCGCGACAGTGAAGAAGCACTGGCCTGACACGCGGATCCAACGCTGCTATTTCCATATTCGTCAGGCCGGCAACAAGCACCTGACCAGGCGTCCACGCCTACCCGCGAACCGGGCCTTGCTCCATCTGTACACAGCTCTGCCGAAGATTCGCACACTCGGCGAGGCCGCTGCCTGGACAGCTGCTTTCGCATCATGGGAAGCGGAATGGGAATCGTTGCTCAAACACCGCACCTATGCGACGTCCGGGGCACCCCGACCGAACTATGTGCGACCGGGGCAGAAATGGTGGTACACCCATATCCGGACCCGGCGGGCGTGGAAGCTCCTGGCTGAACTCATCACTGACGGGCATCTGTTCACGTGGCTGGAGCTGGCTGAGACAGGGTTGGTCGTGGCGCGGGCAACGAGCGCGTTGGAAGGAGGTCCGAATAAGGCGATCAAGGACTTCCTCCGGGCCCACCGCGGCCTGGCGATCGAGCATGCCCGTCGTGGGATCGATTGGCTGCTGTACCTGCGGACCGAGGCGCCGAAGGATCCCTGGGCCTTCGTCACTGCCGACGACTGGGTGCTCGATCGTCAGCGGGCGGTCGTCGTCAAGCCCGAGACGGGCAGGGAAGAGACGAATCGCTTGTATGGGACCGGGTTCAGTGTCGAGGACGGCAACGGTATCCAGAAGGGATGGGGAGGCCGGTCTCGATGACTTCAGTGAGTGTGACACGCCCCTGCTGTACACACATTTTGATCATTAACCCCAGAAATGCGCTGCGACATCCGTCGATGTCGCAGCGCATTTCGTCAGCGGAAGCGGTGGGATTCGAACCCACGGTACGGGGTTGCCGCACAACGGTTTTCAAGACCGTCTCCTTCGGCCGCTCGGACACGCTTCCAGTGATCAACCCGGCCTGCTCAGCGCGGAGCTGAGCCAGAACAGTTTCTCACAGTCGCGCGAACAACTGCCAATCGCCGAGGCTTCCTGTTGATCGGCACCATCCCGCGATCGGTCGGGTCCTGCAATCGAATCCGATCAGTGCTTGTTCTTGCCGTTCTTCGGCTTATTCTCCCCGGGCACCTCACGTGCCGGTCCCCCATCGTGCTTGTGCCGCTCGGTCGGGGCGCGGCCAGTCGAATCCGCATCGGCCGAGGTGGCACCGCGGGCAGCGAACGTCGCAGGAACACGGGAGACGACGAACTCGGACTCTTCCTCGTCGTCGAACTCGTCCTCGTCGGTGGTCACACCGCCCGGCGCGGGACGGCCGGGGCGCTGAGCAGGTCGAACCGGCGCTTCGGCGACACCGGAGTCCTCCGACGAGGCATCCGCGTCAACGGAGTCGGTGACCTCGTCCGCAGTGTCGGTGTCACGGGCCGAAGCCGGAACACTGTCGGCGCTATCCACGCTGTCGGCACCGTCGAAATGGTCGGCAGAGTCTGCGCTGTCGGCGATCGGCTCGTCGTCGGCGGCGGCGACCGCTGACGCAGTCTCGTCTTCGGCCACGCGTGGGGCGTCGGGCAGCATGTCCGGAGCGTACTCCGGCGGTTCGGGCGGCAGCGGCGGGGCATCGGGCATCGGCGCGGTCCGCTCGACCGGCGGCTCTTCGGCCAACGGCGGGGCATCGGCGTCGACGCTCGATTCGGACTCAGAGGCAGGCCGCGATTCGGAATCGGTGTCGGTCGTCGATTCGGACTCAGCGACAGGCCGCGTTTCGTCCGAATCTGCCGGCTCGTCGATCGCTTCGACGTCCGCCTCGACGAGGCCATTGACCTCCGAGTCCCCCGACGCCATTTCGCTGACGATGGGATCGACCTCGGGCACGCGTTCGTCGACCGGTTCGACCGCCTCGGTGGTCACCCCGTCGACGTACGAGCCCTCGGTGGTGAGGTCCGGGCCGGAGGAGCTGCCCTTGGTCGATTCGTGCTGGATGAAGAGCGTCCGCGTCACCGTGGTTCCGCGCACCGAGGTGGTCACCGCCTCGTCTGCAGACGCACTCTCCGCCGTCACCGCGGGGTACGGGTCGGAGGTGCGGCCGCCGGAGCGCTCGGTGCCGGCCTGGGCGTCGGTGGGTGCTTCGACGCTCGGCTCGGTGAAGCCGCCGCCGTCGGCGACCATGTCGGCGATCGATTCGTCTGTGGTCGACACTGCCTCCGCCGACACGGCGTCGACCGGGGTGTCATGAAGACCGACATCGCGCGGGGTCGCGGTCGCGGATTCGGAGCTCGCCGAGGCGGTCGCAACCTCATCCGTGTCCGAGTCATCGGCACCGCCCAAGCCAGTCGCAGCGTCGACGTCGCTCACAGAGCCGGTCTGTCCCGCAGCGTCGACGTCGCTCGCACGATCATTCTGTCCCGCAGAGCTGGTGCCGTCGGCAGAGTCGGCAGCGCGTGATTCCGTGCGCTCGGTGTCGGGCGCATCAGCGTCGGAGCGCTCATCAGCGGATTCCTCCGAGGAGGCCGTCGCTGCGCCGGCGATGCCGGCCGCCCCGACGACTCCTGCGGCACCGGCGACGAAGGCCGCACCGGATCCCGAGGGTCGATCATCATCGCGGGCCGCACCATCACGCACTTCGGCGTCGTCGCGCGGTGCAACGTTGTCACCCGGTGCAACGTCATCACGCAGCTCAGCGTCGTCGGCCTCAGCGTCATTCGTCGTCTCAGGTCGAGCCGTAGCCGATTCGGGCGAGGCCGATCGTTCATCGCCGCTTTCGCCCGTCGCATCACCCGCGCCACCATCACCGGCACTCGCGCCGCTCGCGGGCACACTGAGCTCCGCCTCGGTGGGGTCGCCGGCACCGCGGGCGGGCTTGCCCTTGAGGATGAGCGTGAGGGTCGCCAGCGGCACCGACAGCCAGTTCGGGCGGTTGCGCAGTTCCGTGACGGTCTCGACGAGGAGCCTGTCGATGAGGGCCGCGCGCAGCACCGGATCGCTGAGGCCGATGCTTTCACCGCGCGCCCGCGAGTACCCGCTGAGAAGCGAGTTCTGCACCTGCGAAGCCCACAGGTACTCGGGAGAATCGTAGATCGCCCGCAGCGCTGCGGGCTTGTCGCCGAAGCCGTTGACAACGAGGCTGCCGTCCTCGGCGCTCAGCGCATCCGTGCGCTGGAGCCGGGCGAATCCGGCGGCGTAGTCGACGCTGCGGAGCAGGGCGACGAGGTCGAGGGCGACCGGCCTGGGCTCCGAGTTCGACGCATCGCTGAACTTGACGACTGCGTAGCCGTCGCTCGGCGAGCTGACGACGTGGTCGAGCGTGAGCTCACCGTGGATCTTCTGCAGCTGCCCGATCGTGTCGAGCGAACGCAGCTTGGCCTTATGCTGCTTGAGCTCGGGCACGAGCGCATCGAGCGCCAGCGGTGCCCGGCCGAGAGCCCAGTCGATGCGCTCGACCCACTTGTCGACGAACTCCTTCGTCGGCGCACCCCGGCCCTCGACGATGCCGAACTCAGCGGCCATGTCCGCATGGAGTTCGCCGATCCGCCGGCCCATCTCCGCGGCCTGCGCGTTGTATCCGCCGATCGATCCCGAATCGACGGCGCACACGATGTCGACGGCTTCGCGCCACGCGGGCTCGGCCTCGACATCGGCGCGGGAGAGCAGCGCCATCGGCGCCTCCATCTCCGTGACCTCGAACATGTCGTACCAGCGACCCGAACTCCAGCCGATGACCTCGGGCACGCTGCGCGATCCCGCTTCCGTCAGCAGCACGGGGATCGTCAGCGATGACGGCATCCCGTTCTCGAGCACGCGGAAGAAGATCAGCTCGATCGGCTCGTAGGCGTCGTGGATGACGACGGTCGACTTGTTCGCCCCCGAGTCGGCGACCTCGATCGGGCGGATCTCGACGTCGATCTCGTCCTTGACCTCGGTGAGCGGGGGTGCCGTTTCCGGCTTCGGGGGGACCGCCTCGGCGCTGGAATCCGACGTCGATGCCCCTGCGCTCGCCGAGGCGGCCGACCCCGACGTCGACCCGGTCCGTCCCGCGGTCGGCAGGCTCCCCCGCTCGCGGCTGTGCCGGAGGGATTCGGTGCTCAGCTGGCCGCCGTCGAAGACCTTGCGCTTCGTGATCGCGTCGGCGAGGAGATTGACGAACACGGGGTCGGCGGCGCCGTCGTAGACGAAGACGCGGCCGAGGGCGAGGTCGTCGACGGTGCCGATGAGGGCGTGGCGGAGGTGGATGTCCTCGGCCCCGCGCAGGGAGAGGGGGATGTTGAGGCGGCGCAGGGTGGGGCCGTCGCCGACGGAGATCACGGTGACGAGGCCGGAGAATCCGCCGAGCTCCTCGGCGGTGAAGGTGAAGGCGCGAGCGACCGACATCGGCGTGATGTCGGGGTCGGTGCCGAAGTCAGCGGCGAGCTTCGGGAACCACGACTGCCGGGGAATCCAGCTGGCTAACAGTTGTTCCAGCTCACTGCTGATGGCCATGTCGCCTCCTTGAAGGGATTACGGGCATCTACCATCCAACCACGATATCGGCCTCCTGCGACCGAGGGCGCACCCGAAAACCCTGAAGTCAGCGGGGTCCCAGGGCCCCGAAGAGAGGCGCGACAGGCGGACAGCGCGTTTGCGATGCGGGACGGTTTGCCGAATAGCAAGACACAGGGCGCACAATGGAGGAGTGTTGAAACAAGACGAATCACCCCAGAAGCAATCACTCGCGCACGAGGTCGATGCGGCCGCTGCGCGAATTGCCGACTCCGTGATCACGTCACCGCTCCAGATTTCGGAGCGGCTGTCCGCCGCGACCGGTGCCACCGTCTACCTCAAGCGCGAAGACCTCCAGCCGGTGCGCTCGTACAAGATCCGCGGCGCCTTCAACTTCATGCTCCAGCTCGACGACGAGGAGCGCGCCCGCGGCGTCGTCTGCGCCTCGGCGGGCAATCATGCGCAGGGCTTCGCACTCGCGTGCCGGCAGCTGGGCATCCAGGGCACGATCTTCGTCCCGAAGACGACGCCGCGGCAGAAGGTCGACCGCATCCGCCACTTCGGCGGTGACCGGGTGACGATCGAGATCTCCGGGTCGACGTACGACGACGCCTCGGCGCTCGCGCACCGCTTCGCCGACCGGAACGCGGCCCTCCTCGTCTCCGCGTTCGACGACCCGCGCACGATCGCCGGGCAGGGCACCGTCGCCGTCGAGATCGCCGAGCAGCTCGACCCGCACCCCGATTACATCATCGTGCCCGTCGGCGGCGGCGGGGTCCTCGCCGGCATCGCCGCCTACGCGGCCGAGCACATGCCGAACACCAGGGTCATCGGCGCCGAGCCGTCAGGCGCCGCCTCGATGATCGCCGCGCTCAAGGCCGGCCACCCGGTGACGCTGGAGAACATCGACCGGTTCGCCGACGGCACCGCGGTCAAGCGCGCCGGCAACATCACCTACGAGATCATCTCCGACCTCGGCGTCGATGTCCGCCCCGTCCACGAGGGGGCGGTGGCCACGGAGATGCTCGCGATGTACCAGGTCGACGGCATCATCGCCGAACCCTCCGGGGCGCTGGCCTCGGCGGCGATCGGGACGGCCGGCAGCGGCAAACCCGTCATCGTCGAACCCGGGTCGAGTGTCGTCTGCCTCGTCTCCGGCGGCAACAACGACATCTCCCGCTACCCGGAGATCCTCGAGCGCTCCCTCGTCCACGAGGGCCTCAAGCACTACTTCATCGTCGACTTCCCGCAGGAGCCCGGCGCCCTGCGCCGCTTCCTCAACGAGATCCTCGGCCCCGACGACGACATCGCGATGTTCGAGTACGTCAAGCGCTCCGACCGCGAGACCGGGCCGGCGTTCGTCGGCATCCAGCTCGGCGCCGCGGAGGACCTGCCCAACCTCCTCGAGCGCATGGAGTCCTCCCAGATCGAGATCGAACGCGTGCACCAGAACTCCCCGATGTTCCGGCTCTTCGCGTAGGTCATCGGCCTTCCCCTCGCCGAGGTGGTCGTCCGTGGCCGTGCGCGCTGCGAGCGCGCGCGGCCAGCCGTTCACCGGTTGGCGGCGAGCACCGCGGCGAGCCCCGCCCGCAGGTCGTCGACGAAGTGCTCGGGCATCTCGAGCGACGGGAAGTGCCCTCCGCGCACGGGTTCGCGCCAGCGCACGATCCGCCGGTAGCGCTGCTCGGCCCAAGGCCTGGGACACTTCGACGAGACGTCGGCCGGGTACATCGTGATCGCCGCCGGCACGTCGATCCGCAGAGCCGGATCGAGGGAGTTGTGGCTCTCGGCGTAGATGCGGGCCGCTGAGGCGCCGGTGCCCGTCAGCCAGTAGAGGGTGATGTTGTCGAGCACACGGTCCCGCGACATCGTCTCGAACGGACCGTTGTCGGTGTCCGACCATTCGGCGAACTTGTCGAGGATCCACGCCATCTGCCCGACCGGGGAGTCGACGAGGGCGTACCCGACCGTCTGCGGACTCCATGCCTGCGCTTTCGCATACCCGGCGCGGTTCTGCCAGAAGTCGCGGTGGTCATCGACCCATGCCCGCTCTGCGGCGGTGAGGGAGTCCGGATCCAACCCGGGAGGCGCCTCGGCGAACGTCGAATGGATGCCGAGGACATGGTCCGGGAACCGGCCGCCGAGGATCGTCGTGATCACACCGCCCCAGTCGCCGCCGTGGGCGAGGAAGCGGTCGTAGCCGAGCCGGGACATGAGCTCGACCCACGCCGCCGCGGTCCTCTCCGTGCCCCAGCCCGTCTCCGCCGGCCGGTCGCTGAAGCCGAAGCCGGGCAGGGAGGGGATGACGACATGGAATACGGGAGCCTCGGGATCCGCCGGGTCGGCGATCTCATCGACGACGTCGATGAACTCGGCGATGCTGCCGGGCCATCCGTGGGTCATGATGAGCGGCACGGCATCCGGCCGGGAGGACCGGCGGTGAAGGAAGTGGATGCCGAGGCCGTCGATCGTCGTGCGGAACTGCCCGATCGCGTCCAGGCGGGTCTCGAACGCCCGCCAGTCGTAGTCGGCGGCCCAGACCTCGGCGAGCGCGACGAGGTCGGCGAGCGGAACCCCCTGCCGCCAACGCTCGGCTCCGACCGCGGTCGGCGGCAGAGGCTCGGGTTCGGGCCACCGGGTCGCGGCCAGCCGGGTACTGAGGTCACGCAGCTCCGCCTCCGGCACGGAGCTGTGGAACGGGCGGATGGCGCTGTCGTGCAGTGGCATGGGTCCTCCTCGACCGGATGCTCGCCTCGTGCTCCGAGACGTCGAACTCTCTGTCACCGGACGTCGACCGCGCCGGCAGGGGACGGCGACGACAGTTGATGAACCAGCTATGACGGTTCTACCATCGGACACCGGCCCCGCACAAGGGTCCCGCGTACGGGTCGACGGCGTTTAAGGTGAGTCCATGGGTGATGCATTTCCGGAGTTCCGGTTCGGCACGGTGCTCGCGACGAGTTTCACGGGGACGCTCACCGAACGGCAGGGCGAACGCCGTGAGCGGATCCCCACTCCGGCACGACTCGTCGACTGGCTGGCGGTCGTCGGCCTCGACGTCGCCGGGTGCACGGAGAGCGAACTCGCCCTCGCCCGGCAGCTGCGTGAGGCCATCCACCACGCGGCCACCGCAGCAGCACTCGGTGAGCCGCTGCCCGCCTCGGCGCTCGACATCATCAACGAGGCCAGCCGGCAGGGGTGGGCGGCACCCGTGCTCACCGGCGACGGCGAGCGCCGGTGGCAGCTGAGCAGCCCCGCCGCTGTCGCCGATGCGCTCAGCGTCATCGCCGCCGACGCGATCGACATCATCGCCGGCACGCGCGACGGACGCCTCGCCCTGTGCGCCTCACCGACGTGCCGCGCGGCGTTCTTCGACACCAGCCGCAGCCGCTCCCGGCGCTGGTGCGACATGAACACGTGCGGCAACCGGGAGAAGAAGGCCCGGTTCAACGCGAAGCATCGGTCGTGACCGCTCACCGGTTTCGGATCGGATTCACCGCCGAGCACTCCTGCCGGCCACTGCCCCACGGTCTACAGTGGTCACATGCGCGCTATCACGATTCCCACCCCCGGAGATCCCGAGGCACTGCAGCTCACCGACGTCCCCACCCCTGAGATCGGGCCGGACGAGGTCCTCGTCAGAGTCCACGCCGCCGGAGTGAATCGCGCCGACCTCCTGCAGCGGCAGGGCTTCTACAACCCGCCGCCGGGTGCCACGGAGATCCCCGGCCTCGAGGTCTCGGGCACGATCGTGGGGCTCGGCGCCGATGTGAAGAACTGGAGCGTCGGCGATCGCGTCGCCGCTCTGCTCTCCGGCGGCGGCTACGCCGAGGAGGTCGCCGTGCCCGCCGGTCAGCTCCTCGCAGTGCCCGACACCTTCGACCTCACCGCTGCCGCTGCCCTGCCCGAGGTGCTCGCGACCGTCTACTCGAACGTCGTCGGCCGCGGTCGCGTCCGCATCGGCGAATGGCTGCTCGTCCACGGCGGCGGATCGGGAATCGGCACCGCCGCGATCCAGGTCGCGAACCTCCTCGGGGTGAAGATCGTCGTCACCGTCGGCTCCGCGGAGAAGGCGGAGTTCTGCCGCGAACTCGGCGCCGACGCCGTCATCAACTACCGCGAAGAGGACTTCGTCGCCCGCGTCCACGAGATCTGCACCCACCCGGACGGGGCGACCGGCGCCGATGTCATCCTCGACATCATCGGAGCCAAATACCTCGAGCGCAATATCGCCGCACTCGCCACCGACGGCCGCCTCGTCGTCATCGGCATGCAGGGCGGCACGACCGCCGAACTCGACCTCAGCACGCTCATGCAGGGACGCAAGACGATCACCGCGACGACCCTGCGCGCCCGACCGCCGTCGCAGAAGGCGGAGATCATCTCCGACGTCGGCGAACAGCTGTGGCCGGCCGTGATCTCCGGGGACATCCGCCCGATCATCGACACGACGGTGCCGCTCGCGGACGCCGCGAAGGCCCACCGCCTCCTCGAGGACGGAAAGACCATCGGCAAGGTGCTCCTCCGCGTCGACGACGATGACTCAGCACACGACGACTCAGCACACGACGAAGGAGCGCGCTCATGACCGCAGACGCCACGCCCACCGCGCCCGGTGCCGCTGATCCGCAGAGAGCCCAGGACGGCCCGCAGAATGTCCAGTCCGATGAGCAGGGTGCAAAGCAGGACACCGGCACCGAGGCGACCGGCAGTTCCGCAGACCGCGCCGGGGTGCCGGTGACGGCCGACTCCGAAACGGACCAGGCCGGCCTCGCCCGCGGCGAGACGCTCACCGATGCCGCCTCGCATCCGGACCCCGCGACCGCGGCGGGCACCGGTGACACGCGCACGCCCGACGCGGCATCTGCGTCCGGGACTGAGTCCGACGCCGACCCCGAGGCCGAGGCCGCCGAGGAAGGCGACATCGCCTCGCCGGGCAAGGTGATGCGCATCGGCACGATGGTCAAGCAGCTGCTCGAGGAAGTCCGCAGCGCCGACCTCGACGAGAAGGGCCGGCAACGGCTCGCGGAGATCCATCGCCGGGCGATCGCCGAACTCGAGGACGGCCTCTCCGCCGAACTCGTCGCCGAGCTCGGCCGCCTCGACCTCCCGTTCGACTCCACCGCCGAACCCCCGTCGACCTCCGAGCTGCGCATCGCCCAATCGCAGCTCGTCGGCTGGCTCGAAGGCCTCTTCCACGGCATCCAGACGGCGATCATGGCCCAGCAGGCGATGGCGAAGCAGGAGACTCCCCCACCCGGCGGGCTCGTGCCCCCGGGCGCGCAGGCTGGGTCCGCGGCCGAGGGCACCGATGACAAACGCAGGACCGGCAACTATCTGTGAAGAAGCTCTTCTCGTTCCGCAGGCGGCGCGCTGACGGCCCCGACGAACAGTTCGGCACGGGACTGTGGCGCCACAACCACGACCGGTTCCTCCGCGCCGTCGACCGCTACTACACGACGGCCCTCGCGATCCACACCGCCGCCCCGACTGACGCCGCAGGTGAGGGCTCGGCCCCGACCGAGCCGGCAGCCGCCAGCCAGCCCACGCACGAGCCCGGCGCGACAGCACCCGAGCCGGCAGCCGCCTCGGCGCGGGATGCGATCATGGCCGGCACCCACCGCCTCAACGACCTGGCGACGCAGATCGACGAGATCACCGCGTGGCTGCACACGCACTGCCCCGTCGACGGCCAGGTCGTCCCCGGCCCCGCCCGCCAGGTCGTCGGGGACACCCCCGAACTGCTCACGCGGGCATCGTCGAAGGTCGCCGAGGCGGTCCTCGCGGCCTCGATGGCGCGCGCGGGAACCGCGACGCTGACCTCGACGGCCACCGCCACCGACCGCTACATCACCGATGCCGCCGAGCTGCTCGCCCAGGTCAGGCGCATCCTCGCCGAGGCGGACGCCCGATGAACGCGCTCACCTCACCGCCGCCGGATTTCGACCTCGGGCTCGTCGCCAGCGACATCGACGGCACCCTGCTCCTCGACTGGCAGCCGATCTCCCAGGTGACGATCGATGCGATCCACCGCTGCCAGCGGATGGGGATCCCGTTCGTCCTCGTCACCGGGCGCCCGATCCGGTGGCTGGCCGCGATCGCCGAGCAGATCCCCGACCTCGGTCGCGTCGTCTGCCTCAACGGCGCCGTCGTCTACGACATCGCCACGGACACCGTCGTCGATGCGCACCCGCTCGAGCAGGCCGGGGTCGAGGAGATCGTCGCGGCCATCGGCGCCGCCCACCCCGAGGCGCGCTTCGCGTTCGAAACGCTCACCGGGCTCTACGTCCAGGACGGTTTCGCCTCACGCTCCCCGCACGAGGCCACCGTCATCGGCGACCTCGGGGAGCTCGCCGACACCGACGTCGTGAAGATCCTCGTCAGCCTCGGCACGACCGACTCCGAGGCCCTCCACGACCTGCTCGGGCCGATCGTCACCCGCTCGTGCCACGCCTCGTTCTCCGACCCGGACAACGGCCTCGTCGAACTCGCCCCCGCCGGGATCACGAAGGCGAAGACGCTCGAGTCGGTGTGCGACCACCTCGGCGTCGGTCGGGACCGGGTGATGGCGTTCGGTGACATGCCCAACGATCTCGAGATGCTCACGTGGGCGGGGCTGGGGGTCGCGATGGGCAATGCGCTCGATGTCGTCAAGGACACCGCCGACGCCGTCACGGACCCGGTCGACGACGACGGGGTGGCGCACTTCCTCAACGCTGCCCTCGACGCCGTCCCCTCTCGCTGACCGCGACGACCACACTGAGCGCGACGACGCTCAGCACTCCCGGTGTCGCCGTCTCCGCGACCCGAAGACTACTGAGTGCTGAGCGCTACGGGCTGGTGGGCCGGGAGCCTGCGACGTCGAGCACCGCGGGGTCGAGGTCGAAATGGTCGACGAGGGCGACGGCGAGTCCGTCGTCCTCGACGGGGTCGGTGACGACGTTGCCGAGGACCTTGAGCTCGTCCTTCGCCTGACCCATGACGATCGAGTGGTCGGCCCATTCGATCATCTCGAGGTCGTTGAGGCCGTCACCGGCGGCGACGGTCCGCTCGTGGTCGATGCCGAGCTCTGACTCGACGAGTGCGAGCCCACTGGCCTTCGACACCCCGTCGGGGGCGATGTCGAGCCAGTTGCTCCATCCCACGGAATAGCTGACTTCGTGGAGCCCGAGCCGGTCGACCGCCTCGGCGAACTCCTCCGCCGTGCCGTTGACGTCGCGCATGACGATACGGGTGGCCTGCTTCGTCAGCAGCTCGTCGAAGCCGACGATGTCGAGGGTGTCGGATTCGGAGAGCTCCCCGGGCGGGAACGCACCGGACGCCCACCGGTGCAGGTCCGGGTCCTCGACGAGGAAGAGGGCCGTCGGCAGCACAGCGCGCATGCGCTCGAGCGCGGGCCGCGGGTCGAAGGAGACGACGTGGTGCATCTCCCAGCCCAGCGGAAGCGCGGGATCGAGCTTGACGACGACGGAGCCGTTCGAGCACACGACGAAGCCCTCGGTGAGTCCGAGCGCCCGGACGATCTCGAGGGCTCCCGGCAGCGCACGCCCGGTCGAGATGACGATGTGGTGCCCCGCCTCGGCGAGGTCGATGAGCACCTGCCTCACCGCCTCCGACAGCGTCCCGTCATAGTCGATGATCGTGCCGTCGATGTCGAGGGCGATGAGGTGTGCGGGCACTGCTTCTCCTTGGCCGGCGGTGGGGCTGCTCAGAATCGCGGACCCTCCGGTCCCTGGGCCACCATGCCGCCGAGGTAGGGGCGCAGGGCGACGGGCACCGTGACGGAGCCGTCGGCCTGCTGATGGTTCTCGAGGATGGCGACGAGCCAGCGCGTGTTCGCCATCGTGCCGTTGAGCGTCGCCACCGGACGGGTCGCGCCGTCATGGCGTTCGCGGATCTGCAGGCGCCTGGCCTGGAACGTCGTGCAGTTCGAGGTCGAGGTCAGCTCGCGGTAGGTCTCCTGCGTGGGGACCCAGGCCTCGTTGTCGAACTTCCGCGCCGCGGAGTCCCCGAGGTCGCCGGCCGCAACGTCGATGACCCGGTAGGGCAGCTCGCACAGCTGGAGCATCTTCTCCTGGAGTTCGAGCATGCGGGCGTGCTCGGCCTCGGCGTCCTCGATCGCGACGTAGGAGAACATCTCGACCTTCTGGAACTGGTGGACGCGGATGATGCCGCGGGTGTCCTTGCCGTACGACCCGGCCTCGCGGCGGTAGCACGAGGAGATGCCCGCGTAGCGCAGCGGTCCGTCGCTGAGGTCGATGATCTCGTCCATGTGGTAGCCGGCCAGCGGCACCTCGGAGGTGCCGACGAGGAAGAGGTCGTCGGCTTCGAGGCGGTAGACCTCGTCGGCGTGCTCGCCGAGGAAGCCCGTGCCCCGCATCACCTCGGGCTTGACGAGGGTCGGGGTGATCGTCGGACTGAAACCGGCCTCCTCGGCGACGTCGCGGGCGAGGTTGAGCAGCGCCATCTCGAGCTTCGCGCCGAACCCGGTGAGGTAGTGGAAGCGCGCTCCCGAGACCTTCGTGCCGCGCGTCGTGTCGATGGCGCCCAGCGTCTCACCGATCTCGAGGTGGTCGCGCGGGGTGAAGCCCTCGGCGGCGAAGTCACGGGGCTGGCCGACGGTCTTGAGCGTCACGAAGTTCTCCTCGCCACCGGCGGGGATGCCGTCGATGATGAGGTTGGGCAACTTCGAGGCGAGGCTGTCGAACGCGAATGCGGCCTCGTCGGACTCCGCCTGCAGGGCTTTGACCTTGGCGGACTTCTCCTTGCCCTCCGCGATGAGGGCGGGCTTCTCGTCCTTGGGAGCCTTGGCGATCTGGGAGGAGAAGGACTTCTGGTCGGCGCGGGCGTCTTCGAACGCGGTGATGGCCGCCCGCCTCGCGGTGTCGGCTGCGAGCACCTCGTCGACGAGTTCGACGGAGGCTCCGCGAGCCCGCTGCGATGCTCTGAACAGGTCCGGGTTGTCTCTCAACTGCGCTAGATCGATCACCTCCTCAGCTTAACGGGGCGACCTGGGTTTGCGATATTCGACCGCTGGGCACGCGCTCAGGTGGCTCAGAGTAGATTTGTGCCATGACCTTCGACCTCGATCCCGCCATGATGTGGCTCGTCATCGTCGGTCTCGTCGTCATCGTCTGCGGTGCGTTCCTCCTCGGCAATCGCATCGGCTCGCGCCGCATCCTCAAACGGCTGCGCCGCTACTCCCGGCGCCCCGAACTCGACGACGACGGTGTCGAGGAGTACGCCCCCAACCGCTACCGTGCCGCCCTCATCGTCAATCCGACGAAGGCGAGCGCCGGGCGGATCGCGTCGACCGCCGAGGCGATCTGCCGTTTCGAGGGCTGGAACCCTCCGCTCATCCTCGAGACCACCCCCGAGGACGCCGGGGAGGGACTGGCGCGACTCGCCCTCGACGAAGGGGTCGACGTCGTCATCGCCGCCGGTGGGGACGGCACCATCCGCGCGGTCGCCTCGGCGCTGGCCGGCACGTCGACGCCGATGGGGATCGTCCCGCTGGGCACGGGCAACCTGCTCGCCCGCAACCTCGACCTCGTCCTCGACAAGCCCGAGTGGGCGCTGCGGATCGCCCTGTGGGGGCGCAACCGCGCCGTCGACGTCGGCACCGCGCAGATCAGCCGGGGCGGGCCGACGCTCGTCTTCATGGTGATGACGGGGCTCGGCTTCGACGCCGAGGTGATGGCGAAGACGACGGCGAACGCGAAGAGCCGGCTCGGCTGGCTGGCGTACCTCGAGGCCGGGTCCCGCACGCTCGTCGGCCGTCCCAGCCACGTGAAGATCACGTACGACGACGACTACCGGGTGACGGCGCGCGTGCGCTCGGTCATCGGCGGCAACTGCGGCAAGCTCCAGGGCGGGATCCAGCTGCTGCCCGAGGCGATCATCGACGACGGGCTCCTCGACGTCCTCGTCGTCAGCCCGAAGAACCTCGGCCAGTGGGTCGGTGTCGTCGCCTCGATCATCGGACGCCGGACGACGAAGGGCCTGCACACCGACATCCGCAAGTGCCGCAACGTCGTCATCGAGTCCAAGGATCCGCTCGAGGTCCAGCTCGACGGCGATCCCCTCGGCACGACCGGGTACCTCGCGATGGCGGTGGACCCCGGTGCGATCACCGTGCGCGTGCCGACGACCGAACAGCGCCGGGAGATCCGCGCCGAGGCGTGGCCCGTGTGAGACCGGGACGCTGAGCACGGCCGGATTCCGGCGCCGAGGTGGGGCCTATGACCAGGAACAACGTCGCTTCGATGGGGCAAGGTCACGAACAGGTCGCGAAAGCACCCTTGTGTTCACCAAAGCGTTACCGTAATTCCGCTCGACCAAAACGTACAAAAATAGTTCTGAGAATTGCCTGTACCCAGGATGACTTCCAGATGTGCACCCCCTCACACAGATAGAAGGCACTCCAATGAAGAAGCTCATCCTCGCGCCGGCTGTGGCCCTCGCGTTCACCGGACTCGTCGCCGCCCCTGTCGCCGCGGCCGAAACCCCCTCCACCCAGTCGGCTCCGACGAAGGCCGAGAAGGAACAGGCGGAGAAGGAGAAGGCCGAAAAGGAAGCGGCTGAGAAGAAGGCTGCGGAGAAGAAGGCCGCCGAGAAGAAAGCGGCTGAGAAGAAAGCCGCGGAGAAGAAGGCAGCTGAGAAGAAAGCCGCGGACAAGAAGGCTGCGGAGAAGAAGGCTGCGGACAAGAAGGCTGCGGAGAAGAAAGCCGCCGACAAGAAGGCGGCTGAAGACAAGGCCGCGAAGGACGAAGCAGCCAAGGACGCGAAGTCGACACCCAGCCCCTCCCCCAGCGACAAGGGCGCTGAGCAGCCGAAGGATGAGGAGAAGCCCGAGGAGATCAACGCCGATCTCAGCGTCTCCGCCGGCGAAGTGTCGGCCGAGGACCTCGCGAATCCCTCGAAGGGCGTGACGGTCACCGTCACCGGCCTGGAGAAGGGTGACAAGCTCAGCGTCTCCGGCCTCACGGCTCAGGCGGCGACCGCAACGGGCAGCTCGAAGTCGCTCCGCGTCTACTACGCCGGCGATGCCGAGGACCTCAAGTCCGGGGCGAAGTCGTTCTCCGTCAAGGTGCAGCGCGCAGGAGTCTCGAGCGCCACGCTCCAGGAGTCGGTCGACGTGCAGGCGGCGAACGAGAAGGCATCCAACGCGTCGATCGTGGTTCCCTCGGGCGACATTCCCGCCGAGGATCTCGCTGACCCGGCCAAAGGTGTGACGGTCACGGTCACCGGCCTCGAGGAAGGCGACCTGCTCACTCCGCTGAACGGTCTCACGGGAGATCCCGTCACAGCGACCGGCACCTCGGCGACGATGAAGCTCTACTACGACGGAGACCCCGCAGATCTCAAGGACGGTCCGCTTCCGTTCTCGATCGATCTCCAAGGGGCGAGCGGGCTCGACACACTCGAAGCCTCGGTCAATGTGGCCGCAGCCGACGACGGCGAGGTCGAACCGATCGAGTCCGAACTCACGGTCGATCCGAAGGAGATCACCCCTGAGGATCTCTCCGACTCCACCCGGGGCGTCATGGTCACAGTCACCAACCTCAAGGAAGGCGACAAGGTCACCGACTCCCTCACCGGCCGGGAGAGGACCGTTCCCAGCGACGGTGAATTCACCTTCCAGATCTACTACAAGGGCGATCCGGAGGATCTCCAGCCCGGCAAGATTCCGTTCACGGTGGACATCGACCGCGAGGGCACCGACTCGGTCACGCTCAACGGCGACATCACCGTCGTCGAAGATGAGCCGCTCAACCCGATCGAAACCACCCTCAAGGTCGATCCCAAGGAGATCACCGCTGAGGATCTGGCAGATGCGGACAAGGGCGTGGCCGTCACGCTGACCAATCTCGAAGAGAACGACGTCGTCACGGACTCGCTGACCGGCATGGAGAAGACGGTGGGTGCCGACGGTGACTTCACCTTCACCGTGTACTACAAGGGAGATCCAGACGACCTCGAGCTGGGCAAACTCCCCTTCACCGTGACCGTCCAGCGCGAGAACGCCAATGATGAAACCCTCGACGGCGAGATCACGATCATCGGCGACGAAACGGAAGCCCCGGCCGAGGCCTCGCTCACCGTCTCACCGAAGTCGATCGAAGCCGACGACTTCATCAACGAGAAGAAGGGTGTGACGCTCTCCGTCAAGGACTGCAAGCCCGGTTCGGACGTGCGCTTCATGGTCATGGCGGACGGCAACTCGCGCATCACCGCCTACGACCGCACCGTCCAGGCGGACAAGGACGGCAAGGCCTCGGTGAGCGTCTTCGGCACCTCGTCGGACGCCTCGGCGTACGTCGGCGGATACTCCGTGACGGCGACCTGCGGCGACGACACGATGAAGGACTCCTTCAAGGTCACCGCCGGAGCGAACGCCGGCGGTGGCGGTGACCACGGCAACGGCGGCGGTGACAACGCCAGCGGCGGCAGCGGCAGCGAACTGCCCCGCACCGGTGCCGAACTCGACGGCCTCGCCGCAGGCGCCCTGCTCCTGCTCGTCGGTGGAGCCGCAGTGACGATCACGATGCGCCGCCGCAAGGGCGACTTCTCACCGTCGTACGTCTGACACGACTGCGCTGAGTCGCCCTCTGCCTCGCCGAGGCGGGACAGGGCAGCCAGCCTGAGCTGAGTGAAATGGGTCGGGAATCTCTCCCGGCCCATTTCGCGTGCCCGGACGTCCACGCGTGCGCAGGACCAGACGACCACGCGTGCGCAGAAACTGTGATCGGGCCGTGATCAAATCGGGGCATCGGCGACTATATGCTTCTGTAGTTGCCGAATTCCGGCGATCCACCCCTCGAGAGGACCTCATAGCCCCATGCCCAAGAAACTTGCGCTCATTCCCGCGCTTGCTCTGGCCATCGCCGGCCTCGGCGCGGCCCCGGCAGTCGCGGCACCCGCCGACGTCGACACCTCGCTCTCCGTCCCTGCTGCGGCGACGACCCCCGACGCCGCAGCCGACGAGACCCCCTCGTCCGCGGACACGACCCCGGCCGCACCGGCACCCGAGGTTCCCGAGACCGACGGCGCGGACGACACCGACACCCCGGCACCGGAGACCCCCGAGACCCCGGCTCCGGACGAGTCTGCGACGGGATCGGATGAACTCGACGACGAGGTCACCGAGGATGCGGAACCCACTGAAGCCGCCTCGGCGCCCATCGCGGCCACGGTCGACGTCGAGCCGGGGACGATGACGGAATCGGAGTTCTACTTCGACGGCGTCGTCATCACGGTCTCCGGCCTCGAGCCGGGCGACATCGTGACGAACTCGCTCACCGATGACGCGAAGAAGGCCAAGGGCAGCTCGGTCGAGTTCGAGTACTACGACGAGGAGGGCACGATCGAAGGCCCGCAGACCGTCGATTTCACGGTCACCGTCGAGCGCAAGGATCAGGATCCCAGGGATTTCCCGGGGAGCTTCGAGATCACCGAGGATGAGGAGATCGAGGAAGGCTCCCTCACTCTCGGCACCGATTCGATGAGCGTGTCCGAGTTCATGAAGAAGGGCATCCCCTTCACCGGTGAGGGCTTCCTCCCCGGCGAGCAGGCATTCGCCGTGGCCGCGAAGTTCGAGACCGACGAGATCATCTACCTCGACGAGAACGTGGAGGTCTCCGATGAGGGCGTGGCCTCCGGGGTCATCCGCCCGACGGAGACCGACGAGGTCAAGCCCGGTGACTACATCGTCTACGCCGGCGGGGAGGAATTCGGTGCCACCGCCGAGTTCACCCTGACCGACGACGCCGCACAGGCCGCCTCGCTGACGGTCTCCCCGAAGTCGATCGAAGCCGCTGACTTCGTGAAGAAGGACAAGGGCGTGGTGCTCACGGTCACCGACTGCACCCCTGGCAGCGACGTCCGCTTCGTCGTCAACCCCAAGGGCAACTCGAACGTCACCGCGTTCGACAGCACGGTGACCGTGGACGAGACCGGCACCGCCTCGGTGAACGTGTACGGCACGTCGTCGAACGCGTCTGCCTACGTCGGCGACTACTCGGTGTCGGCGACCTGCGACGATGACGTCCTCAAGGGATCGTTCGAGGTCACCTCGGGTGCCGCGGCCGGCGGCTCGGGCGGCAGCGACAGCGGATCCGGCAGCAAGGGCGGCCAGCTGCCGCGCACCGGCGCCGAGCTCAGCGCCCTGGCCGGCGGAGCCGCGCTGCTCCTCGTCGGCGGCGCCGTCGTCGCCCTGACGGTGCGTCGCCGGAAGTCAGCCGACTCGCTCTGATGCGACGCTGAACGCGAGAACGCCTGTGGCCCCGACTTCGGTCGGGGCCACAGGCGTTCTCGGTCATCGCACGCGTGCGACCGCCTCGGCGGGGTCACCGCACGCGCAGCGCCGCGGGTTCGATCGTCACGTCGATCTTCTCGGTCTCGCCGACCTCGTCGCCGTCGACCTCGACGACGCGCGGCTGCTCGAGTTCGATCGTCAGCGACGAGACCCGCTGATGGATCGCGCTCTCGCTGCTCTGCGCCGAGTCGTCCTTCGACATCATCCGGCGCAGACCGTTGTCCCAAACCATGTTCTTCATCGTGTCGAGCCAGCCGGTGACGCCCTCGGCCTTGAGGATGAGGACGTCGAGCTCACCGTCGGAGGGATCGGCGTCGGGCAGCAGGGTGATCCCGCCCTGCAGGGTGCCGCAGTTGCCGACGATGAGGGTGTGCGCCGCCTCGTGGCCGATCCGCTCCCCCTCGCGCGACAGGTTGATCTCCATGACATCGCTGGCCGAGACCGCGCGACCGAGCGATTCGACGTAGGCCAGCCATCCCGCCTTGTCCTTGAGATCGTCGTTGGTCTCGGTGATCATGTGCGCATCGATCCCGAAGCCGGCCATGACGACGAAGGGCTCACGGTTCGTGCCCTGCTCAAGGGTGACCTCGACCCAGCCCATGTCGATGTCGCGGGCCGTGCCGTTGAGTGCGCGATCCATCGCCTCGCCGAGGTTGTTGAGCGGAACGTCGAGGTTGCGGGCCAGGAGATTGCCCGTTCCCAGCGGCACGATGCCGAGCTCGGCCTCGGAGTCGATCTCCGCGAGGTGACCGGCGACGGCACGGACGGTGCCGTCTCCGCCTGCGGCGATGACCACCTCGGCGCCGGCGTCGAGAGCGGCCTGGGTCGCGGACTTGCCGGGATCGTCCTCCGCGGTCTCATGCCAGGTGATGGTGAAGTCAGGGTTCTCCGGGAGCGCTGCCTCGAGGTCCTCCTTCTCGGTCTTCGACGGATTCCACACGATGCCGACGTGATTGGCTCTCATTTCAGGTCCTTTCGCAGACGGTACTGCTTGGTGGTGCTGCTCGTTCATCGGCCGCAGCGGGCGACCCCAGACCTCACACTAACGCAGTCCTCTGAAGGCCTTCGTGAAGCGCGCACGCCGGACGACCGCGGCACGACGGGATCAATCCATCTTGTCGTATCGAGCGCGGAGGAAGAGGAACACGCCGTAGAGGACGAGTCCGACCCCGACGCCGAGGAGGAGGTAGGTGCCGAAGGGCTGTTCGCGCATGGCCTTGAGGGCGCCGTCGACGCCGGTCGACTTCTCCGGGTCGCCGGTGACGCCGGAGACGATGACGAGGATGCCGACGGCGATGAGCGTGGCGCCCTTGCCGAGGTAGCCGAGGACGCCGGTGATCGTCATCAGCTTCGCCACGGCGCTCGAGCGCGGGGTGCGCACATCGTCCTTCCAGTTGCGCCGGATGCCGTTGACGCAGAACACGATGCCGATGATCGTCACGACCCCGCCGATGACGACGAGGAGGAGGATTCCGCCGGGGGCCTGCGCGAGAGTCGACGAGGCCTGCTGCGATGACTGACCCGAATCCGAGCCCTGGCCGAAGACGAACTTGCCGAAGAGCACAGCCACTGCCGCGTAGGTGATGCCCTGCGCGATCGCGAGGATGAAGTCCTTCCAGCGGTCTCGACCGTGCTCGTCGCGCGGATCGTTCGAGCCGTGTCCGCGCAGGGTGGCCGTGCCGAAGAACGCGTTGGCGAGGTTCCACAGCGCGAGCAGTGCGCAGCCGAGCATGCACAGCCACAGCAGCACCATGCCGAAGGGCTGGGAGGCCATCTGCTGCATCGCGCCGGACTGTTCGGCTTCGCCGCTCTTGCCGAGCGCGAGGCCGGCGGCGGTGGCGCCGAGGATGATGTGGACGAGTCCGTTGGCCACGAAGCCGACTCGGGCGACCCGTTCGAACCACTTGCTGTCAGCGGCGTTGACTGCCGCATCGTCGGCCTTGCTGGCCGCCTTCTTCATCGTTGAGTCTCCAGTCACAGGACATATTGTGGCACTGTTTCGCCCAAGTGTCATTGGCTCCAAAGGCACTTTTCAGAGCCGGTGTGAGCGGGGGTGGAGTGGCGGGCACGCTGCCGGAACGGAGATCACGGGATGGCCAAAGTTTCGCAACGACCAGGCGACGGTGAGGGTCTCTGACGCCCCTGCAGGTCGGCATCTCACGCTGGCGTGATCGCCCCAGCACTGCTCTCCCCAGTGCTGTTCCGAAGAATTCACGTGACCAAAACGTTCTAAACTATGTGCGTCGTGAATGTGTCATTACTGTTACTTTCGGAAGCTCTCCTCCCTCAGCCTTTCGAAGGACAGAAATGAAGAAACTCGCCCTCGCCCCCGTGGTGGCCCTCGCCATCACCGGCCTGGCAGCATCCCCGGTCATCGCCGCCCCGAGCACCGACGCTTTCGGCCAGACGAACGTCCAGGCCCCGAAGAGCGCCGGCCAGCCCGACGCGACCGAAACCGACGACACTGAGCTCGACGCTTCGGTGTCGGTTTCGCCCGAGACGATCTCGCAGACGGATCTCGTCGAGAAGGGCGTCACCCTCACCGTGACGAACCTCGAAGCCGGGGACACCGTCACCGACGACGCCACCGGCGAGACAGTCACTGCCGAAGGCGACACGGTCTCATACGAGATCTACAACATCACCGGCGACCCGAAGGCCATTCCTGAGGGCCCGATCGAGTTCACCGTCACTGTGGAACGCGGCGAACAGTCTCAGACTTTCGACGAGAAGTTCACCGTCACCGCAGACGAGACCGAAGAGCCCACCGCTCCGGCCGTCGACCCGAAGGCGAGCCTCGTCTCTGACGAGATCACCGTCTCGGAGTTCGAAGGCGAAGGCCTGAAGTTCTCGGGCGAAGGCTTCACCCCCAATGGCTCCGTGAGCGTCGAGGGCCAGGCGCTCCCGGCGCAGGTCGCCAAGCAGGCTGAAGAGCAGCTCAAGGCGGACGAGAACGGCAAGGTCACCGGCACGGTCGTGGCTCCGAAGGACAGCGTCAAGCCCGGCAAGTACACGGTCACGTTCATCGACGACGAGTCGGGTGAGAAGACCGAGCCGCAGGAGTTCACCGTCGTCGAGGATGCCACCGAGACGCCGACCACTCCGGCCGCCGAGGCGAAGCTGACCGTCTCTCCCGAGTCCGTCACCCCGAAGGACTTCGTCCAGAAGGACAAGGGCGTCAAGCTCGTCGTCGAGAACTGCGAGCCCGGCGAAGACGTGCGCTTCGTGGTCAACCCGAAGGGCAACTCCTCGGTGACGGCGTTCGATGAAACGGAGAAGGCCGACGATGAGGGCAACGCCTCCGTCACGGTCTACGGCACCTCGGCGTCGAACCCGAGCGCGTACATCGGCGACTACGACGTGACCGTGACCTGCGGTGACGACGAGCTCACCGGCAAGTTCTCGGTGGAAGAGGACCCGAACGCCGGCGGCAGCGACGGCAATGACGACGGTGGCTCCGATGGCGGCAACGGCGGCGGAAACGGTGGAGGCGACCTGCCCCGCACCGGTATGGAGCTCACCGGCCTCGCAGCCGGTGCCGGCCTCCTCCTCGTCGGCGGCACGGCGATCTTCCTGACGAAGCGCCGCAAGAAGGGTGTCCCTTCGCCCTCGGACATCTGATCCGACCGGCCGGCTCACCTCGCTGAGCTGAGTCCCCGGCAGCCCTGAGGCGCCTGGTTCGACATTGTCGGACCAGGCGCCTCAGTCAGTTCCAGAACGCGTGCGACTGAGCATGGGCGAGGAAACGACGGTCAGCACCCGCTGCGGCTCAGGTCAGTTCGAGCGGCTCTGTTCTTGAGGAGAGCCGCCCGAACCAGGCTGAGCCGCAACCGATTTCCTGCGGCTGAGGTCGAGCGTTCAGCCTGAACCCACAGTGATTTCGGCGGCGTAGTCACTTCCCCAGCCCTCCATCGCGACGATGACGGGGTGAAGGGCCGCGCCCAATTCGGTCAACCGATAATCGACTCGAAGCGGCAGCTCACCGTGATCGGTGCGGATGACGATGCCGTCGGCTTCCAGCTCCGTGAGCTGCCTCGTCAAGGTCTTCCGATTGACCTCCGGCACCTGCCGCTGCAGGTCGCCGAAGCGGATCGGACCGTCGAACATCGCCTTGACCACAGTGATCTTCCACGTGCCGCCGAGGACTGCCACGACAACCTCGGCGGGGCAGGTCTGCAGCGCCACCGCCACTTTCTCACGCATCGCCACCACTCATCTCTCTTGTTGCGCTGAGGACCACGACGCGTCCCCAGCCTCGATATCGGCTGCGCCCTCGACATCGCCGCGGCCGGCCAGGGACACGAGTGTCCGTGCTGTTGCGAGCCGTCCCCTGCCTCCACGATAGAGGCATGGATGATTCCGCGTCGGTCCTGTGGGTGAGCGCCCACCCGGAACCGCTGTCTCTCAATGGCTCGCTTCGCCGGTTCGGCATCGAAGCCCTCGAACAACGGGGCCACTCCGTCGAGCTGTCCGACCTCTATGCCATGGATTGGGACCCCGTACTCCGGCGTGAGCAGTTCCTCGGGCCGGAACCGGGCGCCTGCGAGAAGCACTCCGGTCGGGACAATGCCTGCGGCGCGCGATTCGATGCCACCGGCGATGTTCGCCGAGCGTTCTTGACTGATCAGTTGCCTGCAGACGTCGCCCAGGAGCAAGAACGGCTTCGGCGCGCGGATGCGCTCATCGTTCAGTTTCCGCTGTGGTGGTACGGCATGCCGGCCATGCTCAAGGGATGGTTCGATCGGGTGTTCACGAGCGGTTTCGCGTTCGGCAAGGAGCCCGAGACCGGGAGGAGGCTCCGGTTCGAGAACGGACCGTTCCGCGGCCGCCGCGCACTGGTCATCGTCACCGCCGGAGATCGCGCTGGGGCTCTCGGGCCGCGCGGCATCAGCGGCGAGCCGGTCGACCTCATGTTCGGGCTTCTCCACGGGACTCTGGCCTACACCGGCTTCGATCCGCTTGCGCCTTTCGTCGTGCCCTCGGCGGACTTCCTCGCCGGAGCTGATTCCGCGGGCATCGAGGCGCAACTGGACGATCGGCTGTCCCGGCTGTTCACTGACGAACCACTGAGAGCACGACCGCAATTCACCGGCGACTACACCGACGACTGGGTTCTCCGCAGTGATGTCGCGCCCGATGCTCACGGCTTCGCCGCCCATTGGCTGTGATACCGAGGCTTTGTTCAGTGTGGCCGCGAGCATTCTTCGAGGCAGCACCCACTTGTGTCGATCGCCCTTGGTCGAGGCGCCGCGTTCTGGTGAATTTCCCGCCTTCCCGAAGAATCGGACCTCGCGGCCCGCAGCGATCAGAGGTCCGATCGCCGTTGCGGCTCATCCTGGTTCGAGCGGCTCTGTTCAAAACGTGAGCCGCCCAAAACAGGGTGAGCCGAAGCGCCGTTCGAGAGGGTGGCCGGGGTACTCAGGACGAGCGGGCCGGCGGCGCGTGCCGGACAATCGACCTCCTCGCGCCTGGTTGCCCGTGGAATCCGGGTCGGCACCCGGCTTGCGCCAGTTGAGACTGAGATGGCCAAGGCAGCCTTGGCCATCTCAGAGCAAACTGGCCCAAACCTGAACTGGCCACAACCCGGTCCGGCCGCGACAGCGAGACCGGTCTGACGGCGTGCTCCCATTTTCCGAAGGTGGCGCCGACCAGAACATCGAGGCGACCAGCGCCGCCGCGCGGCGCCCGTCACTCGCCGCGGGACCCCTCTGCCACCTCGGCGCCCGGATCTTGCCCCTCGTCCTTGCGGTCATTGCCTGCCGCCCGGCGGCGCGCTGTGAGAAGAGCCGCGACAGCGATGACCACGAACAAGCCGGTGGCGACGAACCCGGCGTACTCCGTATCCGGGGCGGGAAGGGTGAACGTCGCGGTCTCCGCCCCCGCCTCGGCGACACCGGCGATGACGACGATGGCCGCGATGAGCACTGAGAGCCCGGTGACGATGAGGTTGTAGCGGCGGAACCGCTCGCCGTCACCGGCGGCCCAGCGATAGAGCCTCGCCATCATCACGCTGTCCCCTGTGTCGCACGCCGCCATACCTGCGGCGAAGAGCAGCGGAAGCGACAGAGCGAGCAGCGGCGACGTGCTCGCGGCCGTTGCACCGGCCGCGATCATCAATCCGATCGTCGCCGCGGTGTCGAACCCGAGCCCGAAGAGCAGCCCGATGGGATACATCCGCGCCGGTCGATCGACGGTGCCGATGAGCCGGGAGAAGACTGTCGTGAGAGGTCCTCGGGGTGCGGCACCGGCTCCGCTGTCACCGTTCGGCGCCGTCGCGGGTGCACCCTCGGTGCGACGATCGCGCAGCAGGCGGATGAACGCGACGAGATTGACGATTCCGAAGACCCCCACGACGCAGGTCGCGAACAGCAGTCCCCACATCCCGAGTCCGGCACGCAGATCGGAGTCCTCGCTCACGACGAGGCTGCGAGCCGCGGCGGCACCGGCGGTGACGAGGGCGGCGGTGATGATGACGACGCTCGAGTGCCCGAGCGCGAACCAGAATCCGACGGCACCGCCGCGAAGCCGGGACTGGTCAGCGGTCGCGAGTCGCCGGGTGACGTTGTCGATGACGGCGACGTGGTCGGCGTCGAAGGCATGGCGAGCGCCGAGGAGCACGGCTGTTGCCGCCAGACCCCAGGCCGCGGCGTGGCCGATCTCGTTCGTCGAGGCGAGGACCAGGCTGAACCCTGCGATCGCGAGCCCAGCGATGACGATCAGCGGCGTCCGCATCCGCCACCAGTCCGCATCGAATCGAGTGCCGTCCACCTGCCCCGTTCCCGGCCGTCCCGCTGTCGTCGTATCCATTGTCGGTCTCCTCGTCTCAATCTTCGGTGTGCCTGTATTCATTGCGTCCCTCCCGCGTTCACCTTCCCGGTCAGGTGTGACACCCCGGGGTCCGGGGGTCGTGTGCCACGCCCCCGCAGCTCACCGTGGGCAGCTGCCGTATGCTCACTCGGCCGGTCGGGTCCACCGCTGCCACACGGAGTCGACATGCGATTCGTGAGCGGCGGCACCGATCGCTCTCGCGATCGTCCCGGGCCGTGCGAGCTCGAGCATTCGCACTGTCGTCCCGCCGCCCACTTCGTCACCCGCAGTCGGACCGGTGGCGGCGTCTCTCCTGCCGAAGAGCATCGCCGTATCGAGCACCGAGGCGGATCCGAGGACGCCCGGCAGTGGATCGGTTCCGTCGACATCGAGGTCCTCGACGAAATACGGCCTCCCCGTGCAGTCGCGCACATCGGTGCTGCTCCGCAGAGACCCGCCGACCTCGCCCGAGCGCCCGAGCACGATCGTCTCCCGCAGACGCACCGTCGCCTCGGCGCCGATGCGCACCCGCGTCGACCTGCGCACCCGCGCCCCCGACGCGACGACGAACGGGAACGTCTCCCAGATGAGACCGCCGGCCGCGCCCACCTCGATGTCGACGTCCCACCGTGACTCCGCCCCATCGGTCGGGTAGGCGACCGTGCCCCCGACGTCTTCGATGACGAGGCGGCATCCTTGCCCGACCCGGATGCCGATCGTCACCGCATCCTCGCCGAGGAGCGCCGCACCTCCGGCGACGATCGCCACATGCGCGCGCCCTCCGGCCGCGCGGGAGATCAGCCGCGGCTGCATGAGACCGGGAGCCAGACGCACCTGCGGAAGCTCGCGCCCGGCGACCAGGTCGACGGCGATGTGCGTCATCCCCGGCCATCTGCAGGCACCCGATCCGCTGGGGTCCGAACGCCGCCGTCTGCGTGCTCGAGAGGGTCGGGGCCGCCGGCACCGTCTTGGCCGGCACCGTCGCGGTCAGGATCGTCCGCGTGCCCGTGGCCCTCGCTTTCGGCGTGCGAGTGCATGTATCCCCCGTCCTCATCGGCATGGAAATGCGGTGCCATCGGACCCGGATCCTGCGGTTCGTGCGCCCCGGACCGATGCGTCTCGAGCAGCGCGAGCAGCCATGACCGCAGGCGCGCGACGGACTCCTCATCGGTGCGCGAGAGCCCGAGCACCGGGCCCTGCTCACGTGCCGCCTCGGCGTCGGAGATCATCTGCTCGACGTCGACGCCCACGTACGGCGCGAGGTCGGTCTTGTTGACGACGAGGAGATCGGCGCGCCCGATGCCGGGGCCGCCCTTGCGCGCCACATCGCCACCGCCGGCGACGTCGAGGACGAAGATCTGGGCGTCGATGAGCGCCGGCGAGAACGTCGCAGTGAGGTTGTCACCGCCGGATTCGACGAGCACGAGGTCGAGCGGATCGAAATCGGCTTCGAGCTCCTCGACTCCCGCGAGGTTGGCCGTGACGTCGTCGCGGATCGCCGTGTGAGGGCAGGCACCGGTCTCGATGGCGCGGATCCGGTCGGGATCGAGCACCCCGGCGGCCCTGAGCAGCCGGGCATCCTCGTCGGTGTAGATGTCGTTGGTGATCACCCCGATGCGGATCTCCTCGGCCAGGGTGCGGCAGATCATCGCGATGAGCGAACTCTTGCCGGTGCCCACGGGGCCGGCGACTCCGAGTCGCAGGGAACGATGCGGGGTGGGGAACTCAGGCACGGAACAGCCTCCTCGGCAGTGCGGACTGGGCCTCTGCCCAGTCCTCGATGAGCGGTGCCCCGGCAGCGGGAATCGCTGCGGGGTCGGTGAGCGTCGCCAGATCGGCGACACAGGGCTCGAAGGCGGTGCACGCCTCGAGCACCCAACCGGTGGCCGCAAGCGGATCCATCGGTTCGAGTTTGAGCATCGCAGCGGCGACCGTCTGCGCATCGTCGTAGGCGACGAGGCGAACGAGGTCGGCTGCCGGGATCCCGGCGGCTGCGGCGATGGCGCCGAGCACCACAGGACGCGGAAGTCCGCGTCGCGGCAGCACCGGGTCCACCTCGGGCCACAGCGTGACCGCCACGCGACGCAGTCCCGCACCGAGCACCTCGGCGATCTCCCGCAGTGCCGGGCTGGGAGTGCGCGCCGCCCATTCGTCGCTGATGTCGGCGAGGATCGCACCGGACTCCCGGTCGCGCCCGCCGCCGCGGTCGATCTCAGCTCCGACGACGCGAGCGCCGATCAGGGCATGGCGGGTGACGACGGCGGTGCCGGCCTCCACGCGGACGACGGTGCGCATCCGCGCGCGCATGTAGGCTGCGACCTCCCTCGGCGCGAGCCCATGGCGCAGTCCGGCTTCGACGCCGTTCGAGGTCACGTGCGCTCCCGCGGGCAGGCGGGCGTCGGCGAGGAGCATGATGATCGCCGAGGCGGCCCCGGGCCCCAGCGCGTCGAGCGTCACCGTGTCCATCAGAACATCTGGTAGAGCTGGGCGAGCGGCAGCGCATGTGCGGGTGCCGCGGTGACGAGGTCGCCGTCGATGGCGATCTGGAACGTGTCCGGGTCGATGTCGATGGTGGGACGGACGTCGTTGTTGCGCATGTCCGCCTTCCCGATCCCCCGCGTCGGCGCGACGGCACGCAGCTCCCGGCGCAGGCCCAAGCGCTCCCGCAGCCCGCTGTCGAGGGCGGCCGGAGCGACGAACGACACCGAGGTCGTCGCCCCGAGGGCATCCCCGAAAGCCGGCCGCATGAGCACCGGCTGCGGGGTCGGAATCGACGCGTTCGGATCGCCGAGACCGGCCCAGGCGATCGCCCCGCCCTTGATGACGAGGTCGGGGCGGACGCCGAAGAAGCGCGGATCCCACAGCACGAGATCGGCCATCTTCCCGACTTCGACGGAACCGAGGTGCGCATCGACCCCATGGGCGATCGCCGGATTGATCGTGTACTTCGCCACGTACCGGCGTGCCCGCTCATTGTCGGCCGGCATCGTCTCGCCGAGGCGCCCCCGCCGCAGCTTCATCGCGTGGGCGACCTGCCAGGTGCGGGTGATGACCTCGCCGATGCGGCCCATCGCCTGAGCGTCCGAGGAGGTGATCGACAGGGCGCCGAGGTCGTGGAGGATGTCCTCGGCGGCGATCGTCGTCGCCCGGATGCGCGATTCGGCGAAGGCGAGGTCCTCGGGCACGCTGGGGTTGAGGTGGTGGCAGACCATGAGCATGTCGAGGTGCTCGGCGACGGTGTTGACCGTGTGCGGAAGAGTCGGATTGGTCGAACCGGGGATGATGTTCTCCAGCGCGGCGATCGAGAGGATGTCGGGGGCATGGCCGCCGCCGGCGCCTTCGACGTGGAAGGCGTGGATGCTGCGCCCGGCGATCGCGGCGATCGTCGACTCGACGAAGCCCGACTCGTTGAGCGAGTCCGAGTGGAGTGCGACCTGCAGGCCGTGATCGTCGGCGGCGCGCAGCGCGGCGTCGATCGCGGCCGGTGTCGCGCCCCAGTCCTCATGGATCTTGTACCCTGCCGCCCCGCCGAGGGCCTGTTCGGCCAGACCCGCGGCGGAGACAGTGTTGCCTTTGCCGAGGAGGAGGACGTTGACCGGCAGTGCGTCGAGTGCGCGCAGCATCATCCCCAGATGCCACGCTCCGGGCGTCACCGTCGTCGCCTTGCTCCCCTCCGACGGCCCCGTTCCGCCGCCGACCACGGTGGTGATTCCGGTGGCGAGCGCCTCATGGATCTGCGACGGCGACAGCAGGTGGACGTGCGAGTCGATCCCACCGGCGGTGAGGATCCGGCCCTCGCCGGAGATGACGTCGGTCGACGGGCCGATCTGCAGACCCGGATCGACCCCGTCGGCGATGTCGGGGTTGCCCGCCCGGCCCAGAGCCGTGATCACGCCGTCGCGGATGCCGACGTCGGTGCGGATGATCCCCCACCAGTCGAGGACGATGACATTCGTGATCACGGTGTCCGGTGCCCCCTCGACGCGCGTCGTCGTGCCCTGGAGCATCGATTCGCGAATCGACTTGCCCCCGCCGAAGACCGCTTCGTCACCGCCGAATGTCCGATCGTCCTCGATCTCGATCCACAGGTCGGTGTCCCCGAGGCGGACGTGGTCCCCGGTCGTCGGTCCGTAGAGAGAGGCGTAGCGCTGAGCGGAGATCTCAGCCATCAGAACCGCCCGTGGGAATCTGCAGTCCGGGCACCCGGGCACGACCGCCGAGGCGGACGATCGGCACGGTCCGCGACGCCCCCGGTTCGAACCGGATCGAGGTCCCGGCCGGAATGTCGAGCCGGCAGCCCTCGGCCCGAGCCCGGTCGAACGCCAATGCGGCGTTGACATCGGGCAGGTGGAAGTGCGATCCGATCTGCACCGGACGATCTCCCGTGTTCTCGATGGTGATGCTGCCGGTGTCCGCCTCGGCGGCGCGTGCGTTGAGGAGGCGGGTGCCCTCGCGCACCCGCACGGCTCCCGGCCCGTGGTCTCTCGTGCCTGCCATGACGCGGTCCTGTCAGTCGATGGGATTGTGGATGGTGACGAGCTTGCGCCCGTCGGGGAACGTGGCCTCGACCTGGACGTCGTGGAGCATCGGCGCCACATCGTCCATGACATCGTCGCGACTGAGGACCTCCCGCCCGGTGACCATGAGCTCCTCGACCGCGGCCCCCTCACGCGCCCGCTCGATCACCCACGTGCTCAGCAGCGCAACGGATTCGGGATAGTTGAGCGGAACCCCCCGCGACAGGCGATCGCGGGCGACCATGCCGGCGACGGAGAGCAGCAGCTTCTCCGTGTCCCCCGGTGTGAAATGCATCAGCGCTCCCGGACAGGGTCGGCCGGCAGGACATGTTCGCCGAGGCGGTCGGTCGACAGTGCCAGCGAGCTGAGATAGAGCGTCTCCCCGTTCGGTCCGGTCTTCGCCGAGGCGATCATGTCGGGACGCTCGAACTCCATCTCCGTGACGTGGCACCACAGGGTCGCATCCGTGGGGTTGCCGTGGTCGTCATACATCGGCACGTCGATGCCGTCGTCCTGTCGACGCAGGTAGAAGCGCCCCCGGGTGATGATCGCCATGAGCGGTGTGGCGACGATGGCGATGCCGACGGCGAAGAGCGGGGAGAACGGCTGGACCGCGGCCCCGAAGGCACCGAAGTAGATGGCGATGGACACCCCACCGGAGAGCACGAGGGAGACGACGCCGACCGGGTTCCAGTCGTAGAGCATGCCGCGCCTGAACTCCGGGGTCTTCGGTGAGAGTCCCAGCACGTACTTGTTGATGGCGATGTCCGCGGCGACGACGCAGATCCACGACATCGCGAGGTTGGCGTAGAAGCTGAGGATCGCGTTGAGGAAGTCGAACATGTTGAGCTCCATGAGCGCCAGAGCGAAGAGCAGGTTGACGACGAGGAAGGTGATCCGCCCGGGGTAGCGCTTGGTGATCCGGGTGTATGCGTTCGTCCACGCCAGTGACCCGGAGTAGGCGTTCGTCACGTTGATCTTCACCTGGGAGATGACGACGAGGACGACGGCGAGCAGCAGGGCGAGCCATTGCGGCATCATCTGCTCGTAGGTGGCGAGCAGCTGCTGGACCGGCTCGGTCGCGAATCCGGTGGCCCCGGGCACGTTGGCGATGAGGTAGACGGCGAGGAACATGCCGATGATCTGCTTGATCGCACCGAAGATCACCCAGCCCGGACCGGCGAGGATCACCGCCGTCCACCAGCTGCGACGGTTGGCCGGAGTGCGCGGGGGCATGAATCGCAGGTAGTCGATCTGCTCGGCGATCTGGGCAATGAGCGAGAGGCAGACTCCGGCGGCGAGCATGGCCGAGGCGAAGTTCGCGCTCTCGCCGCTCTCGCCCTGGTACGCGAAGAAGGTGCTCACGGATTCCGGTTGGAAGGCGATGAGGTAGCCGACGGGGACGACCATGAGGACGAGCCAGAGCGGTGTCGTCGAGACCTGCAGTCGGGCCAGCGCCTTCATGCCGAAGATGACGAGCGGGAAGATGATGACGGTGGAGAGGAGGTAGCCGAGCGGGCGCGGGATGCCGAGTCCCAAATAGAGCCCTTGGGCCATGATCGATCCCTCGAGGGCGAAGAAGATGAACGTGAAGGTGGCGAAGATGATGTTCGTGATCACAGAGCCGTAGTACCCGAACCCTGCGCCGCGGGTGATGAGATCGAGGTCGAGGTTGTAGCGCGCGGCGTAGAAGGCCAGGGGCCAGCCGGTGAGGAAGATGATGATGGCCGCCGTGAGGATGCCGAGGATGCCGTTGGCTGTGCCGTGAGCCAGGCCGATGCTCGCGCCGATCGAGAAGTCAGCGAGATACGCGATGCCGCCCAGTGCACTCGTCGCCACCACGGCCGGTGCCCACGTGCGGTAGGAGCGCGGCGCGAATCTCAGAGTGTAGTCCTCGAGACTCTCGCGCGCTGCGGCCTTCGCCTCGCGGCTCGTCCCCGGTGGCGCCGTCGACTTGTCTGCAGACATCGTCATGGTGGTCTCCTCGGTCGCTCGTCGATCTCAACAGCGCCCATCCTGACAGTCGATTGTTTCGTCCCGTGGCGAGCAACGTTTCGCCTGTGTTTCGACAGCGGACAGTGCCGCGCACCAGGTGCCCTGGTAGGCGCAGTGCGCTCACACGACTCTGGCCGCCGGACGGTTGCCTGTCGTGAGTTCTCGCAACCCATGACTCGCGCCCTCTGAGGCTCCCACCCTCGCAGCCTCACGTTGCGGCTCATCCTGGTTCGAGCGGCTCTGTTCAAAACGTGAGCCGCCCAAAACAGGATGAGCCAAAGCGACGTTCGGGTGGTTCGGCGGGGTTACACAGGTCGAGCGATGTCGGCGAAACGGGCGTGTGCCGGACAAGCGACCTCCCCACGCGCAACGCCGGTGGAATCCGGGTCGGGGCCCGGTTTGCGCCAGTTGAGACTGAGATGGCCAAGGCAGCCTTGGCCATCTCAGAGCGAACTGGCCACAACCCGATCCGGGCATGAGAAAGGGGCGGATCGCTCCGCCCCTGGAAATGATGCTCCGCCCCTGGTCACAGCCACCCGTTGCCGCTCAGGCTGCCGTCACAGCCGCTCGGTGCCGCTCAAATTTCCCTCACGCCTTCGCCGGGCCGCGCACTCTTCGGGTGGTGAAATCGTCGTAGAGCACGACGGCACCGGCCTCCGATTCGGCGGTGACCTTGGGTCGCCGGCCGCGCGCGATCGAGACGACATCGCCGCCGGAACCGGCAGCGAAGACACGCGAATCGCGTTCGCGTGCCGCCGCCTCGGCGAGGACCTCCTCCTCGAGTTCCCGGTTCCGGCTGCGCAGGGCGTCGATCTGGTTCTGCATCTCCATGATCTTCTTGATCCCGACGAGGTTGACCCCCTCGTCCTTCGAGAGATGCTGGATCAGGCGCAGCTTGGCGATGTCCCGCCCCGAGTAGCGTCGGCCCTTGCCGGCCGTGCGCTGCGGGGTGACGAGACCCATCCGGTCATACTGCCGCAGGGTCTGCGGGTGCATCCCCGCCAATTCCGCCGCCACCGAGATGACGTAGAGCGCTGCGCTCTGAGAGAACTGCATCCTGCCTCACTGCCTCAGCTTGCCTTGGCCCGATCGAGCAGGCCGGCACGCGGGTCGTCGGATTCCGTCGCCGCCTTGTAGGCTTCGACGGCTTCCTTCGCTTCCTTCGAGAGGTTCTTCGGCGCGACGATCTCGACGGTGACGAGCAGATCGCCCGTGCCCTTCTTCGTCTTCACGCCCTTGCCGCGCACCCGCAGGGTCCGACCCGAGGGCGTGCCCGCGGGGATCTTCACCTTCACCGGCTGACCGCCGAGCGTGGGCACCTTGACCTCGGCGCCGAGCGCCGCCTCGTCGAAGCTCACCGGCAGGTCCATCCGCAGGTTGTCCCCGTCGCGGGTGAACACCGGGTGGGGCTTGACGTGGACGGTGAGGATGACGTCACCGGGATCGCCGCCGTTCGGGCTCTGCTTGCCCTTGCCGGCCAGTCGGATCTTCTGTCCGTCCTTGACGCCGATCGGGGTGCGCACGGTCAGCGGCTTGCCGCCGGGCATCTGCAGCTTCACGGATGCGCCGTTGGCCGCCTCGGTGAAGCTGAGGTTCGTCGAGGACTTGATGTCCCCGCCCTTGACCGGTGGCGAATATCCGCCGCCGAAGCCCGTGTCGTAACCGCCGCCGTAGCCGCCGTACGACCCGCCGCCGAACCCGTTGAGGAGATCGGCGAGATCCGGGGGCACGTCGCCGTAGCCGCTGCCGCCGCCGAACCCGCCGCCGCTGTAGGTCGTCCGGGTCCGGGTGCGCCCGCCGCCTCCGAAGAGGTCGGAGAACACGTCGTCGAAGCCGCCGCCGGCTCCCCCGGCACCACCGGCGCCGGCGCTGAACCTGGCACCGCTGCCCATGGCGCGGACCTGGTCGTACTGTTCGCGCGATTCCTTGTTCGACAGCACCTGGTGGGCCTGTCCGATCTCCTTGAACTTGGCCTCCGCCTCGGCGTCCCCCGGATTCGCGTCCGGATGGTACTTCCGCGCGAGCTTGCGGTAGGCCTTCTTGATCTCGGAGTCCGACGCGTCCTTGGAGACGCCGAGGGTCTTGTAGAAGTCCTTCTCGAACCAGTCGTTCTGCGGTCCGGTACTCATCTGGCACCTCCCTTCTTCTCAGTCCTGTTGTGCCTGCCGGTGCGTGTCCGCCCCGGCTCTGTCATTCGTCCGTTCATCTGTCTGCTCACAATCCGCAATCCCCGCGAAGGCTTCCCTCCCGGTGATTCCGGACCGTCGCCGAGGCGGTCCCCGCTCCCAGCGTCCGTGGCCGGACGCTGGGGTGGCGGGTCACCTCGGCGAAGGTGGAACGGTCAGTCCTCTGGCTGCTGCACGCCGACGCGGGCCGCGCGGATGATGCGATCACCCATGCGGTAGCCCGGCTGCATGACCATGAACACCGTCGGCACCTCGACTTCGTCCGACGGCTGCTGCATGAGAGCCTCATGCAGGTGCGGATCGAACTCGTCGCCGACTGCGCCGTACTGCTCGACGCCGACCTTGGCCAGCGCGTCGATGAGCTTGTTCACGTGGGCCTCGAAGGGCCCGGAGACGTCGCCGTTCTCCTGCGCCAGACGCACCTCGTCGAGGACGGGAACCAAGGCCTCGACGACCTTGACGGTTCCGCCCACGGACGCCCGCTCGCGTTCGCGATCGGCGCGCATCCGGTAGGCCGCGTACTCGGCGTTGATGCGCTTGAGGTCGGCGAGGTGGGCCGCGGCCTCGGAGCCGGGAGCGGGTTCGCTGCCGGCCGCCTCGGTGTCGTTGAGCGATGAGGCGTCGGCCGGGATCTCGACACCGAGGTCGCTGGCGTCGGCCAGCACCTCCTCGGTGTCGGCTCCCTCACCGGACTCCCCCGAAGCCGACTGCGGGTCGGCTTCGGGACGGAGCTCACCGGTCTCGGGATCGACCCGACGCTTGTCATGGAAGGTGAAGCCTGGCTCCTCGGACGACGGATCGTTGCCCTCGGTCGTCATTACTTCTTCCCCTCGTCCTCATCATCATCCACGACCTCGGCGTCGACGACATCGTCGTCGGCACCGGTGCCTGCGTCGCTGCTGCCCTGGTCGGCACCACCGGCAGCGCCACCGGCCGCGCCGGACTCCTGCTGCTGGTAGATGGCCTCACCGATCTTCTGCTGCTTCTCGGTGAGCGTGTCGAACGCCTTCTTCACGGCGTCGTCGTCTTCGCCGTTGAGAGCTTCCTTGACAGCATCGACGTCGCCCTGGAGCTCGGTCTTGATGTCCTCGGGCAGCTTGTCGGCGTTGTCGTCGAGCAGCTTCTGCGTCTGGTAGGCGAGGTTCTCCGCGTTGTTGCGGACGTCAGCGGCCTCACGGCGCTTCTTGTCCTCTTCCGCGTGCTCCTCGGCCTCACGCACCATGCGCTCGATGTCCTCCTTGGGGAGGGCCGAGCCGCCGGTGATCGTCATCGACTGCTCCTTGCCGGTTCCCTTGTCGGTGGCCGAGACATGGACGATGCCGTTGGCGTCGATGTCGAACGCGACCTCGATCTGCGGCACGCCGCGCGGAGCCGGCGCGATGCCGGTCAGCTCGAAGGTGCCGAGGTTCTTGTTGTCGCGCGTGAACTCGCGCTCACCCTGGAAGACCTGGATCGACACCGACGGCTGGTTGTCCTCAGCCGTGGTGAACGTCTCCGAGCGCTTCGTCGGGATCGGGGTGTTGCGCTCGATGAGCTTCGTCATCACGCCGCCCTTGGTCTCGAGTCCGAGCGAGAGCGGGGTGACGTCGATGAGCAGGACGTCCTTGCGTTCGCCCATGAGCACACCGGCCTGGACGGCAGCGCCGATCGCGACGACCTCATCGGGGTTGACGCCCTTGTTGGGCTCCTTGCCTCCGGTGAGCTCGGTGACGACCTGGGTGACGCCGGGCATACGGGTCGAACCGCCGACGAGGACGACGTGGTCGATGTCCTTGACGGACACGCCGGCATCCTTCATCACCGCGTGGAACGGGGCCTTCGTGCGCTCGAGGAGGTCCTTGGTCAGGTCCTCGAACTTCGCCCGGGTGAGGGTCTCGTCGAGGTGGATCGGACCGTTCTCGCTCATCGAGAGGTACTGCAGGGAGATGTTGGTGCTCGTCGCGGACGAGAGCTCCTTCTTCGCCTGCTCAGCGGCCTCCTTGAGACGCTGCATGGCCGTCGAGTCCTTGGTCAGGTCGACGCCGTAGTTGTTCTTGACCTGCTCGACCAGCCAATCGACGATCCGCTGATCCCAGTCGTCACCGCCGAGGCGGTTGTCGCCGGAGGTCGCACGGACCTGAATGGTCGAGAAGTCGTCGTCGTCCTTGCCGACTTCGAGCAGCGAGACGTCGAACGTACCGCCACCGAGGTCGAAGACGAGGATGAGCTCGTCTTCCTTGCCGCGCTCGAGGCCGTAGGCCAGAGCGGCAGCGGTGGGCTCGTTGATGATGCGCAGGACGTTGAGGCCGGCGATCTCACCGGCGTCCTTCGTGGCCTGACGCTCAGCATCGTTGAAGTAGGCCGGAACGGTGATGACCGCGTCGGTGACCTTCTCCTGCAGGTATTCCTCAGCGTCGTGCTTGAGCTTCTGCAGGATGCGGGCGGAGACCTCGGGAGCGGTGAGCTTCTTGCCGCCGATCTCGGTGTCCCAGTCGGTGCCCATGTGGCGCTTGACGGACGCCACGGTGTTCTTCACGTTGGTGACGGCCTGGCGCTTGGCGATCTCGCCGACCAGGGAGTCCCCGTTCTTGTTGACTGCGACGACGGACGGGGTCGTGCGACCGCCCTCCATGTTCGCGATGACCTTGGGGTCACCGCCCTCGAGGACGGCGACGACGGAGTTCGTGGTTCCGAGGTCGATTCCAACTGCACGTGCCATATCGTTTCTCCTTAACTCTCAGAGTCGTCTCGGGCTGAATGCGAGCGGCCGAACCGGAGGGCCCGATCGCGCACATTGAGTCTGATGGACTCAAGTATTCTCTTCCCGGCTGAGATCGTCAATCCCCGCCTCATCAAAGTTGCGTACACTAGACTCAACTTTGTGGAGCGCCGAGTTATTCCACATGTGGAGAATTTTTCGCAGAATTTCTTCGCCGAGGTGGCTGAGGCGCATTCGGGCGCGCCAGCACTGGGCAGGCGGCTGGGTCCGCGGAGGGTTGCGGGCAAGCCCCGACCCTCGAAGGGTCTACCAGACCGATCACCCAGATCCTGTGCACGTCAGCGTCATTACCCAGGTCTGGTCTGCGACCACGGGCGGCCACGTACCGCATGAAAGTCGGTTAGGGCTCTAACCGGCAAGAGCTGAATGGGTCAGGGTCGCCGGCAAGGGTCTGGTTTGTTCGAGTAGTACGCTGGGCGCAGGCCTGCGGTACTGCCGGGAGCGCTGAAGTGTGTACCTCGGGCGGATTTCGTTGCGTTCTGGTGTTCATATCGTGGAAGTCATGATTACAGCTGAGAACTTGACCAAGAGATATGGCGCGACGACAGCCGTCAATGATCTCTCTTTCACTGTTCGTCCTGGGGCTGTCACTGGGTTCCTTGGGAGGAACGGTGCCGGGAAATCTACGACGATGAGGATGCTTGTTGGGCTTGATCGGCCGACGGCGGGACGAATCAGCATCGATGGGAAGGACTACCGTGAGTTCAACGATCCGCTTCGGCACTTGGGTGCGATGCTCGATGCTCGGGGTGTGCACCCGGGCCGCAGCGGTTACGACCACTTGTTGGCCGTGGCGTATTCCAACGGGATACCGAGGCGGCGCGTCGAGCATGTCGTGGAAATGGTCGGTCTCCGGTCGGTTGTCTTCCGGCGAGCTGGTGGTTTTTCCTTAGGGATGGGGCAGCGTCTCGGGATCGCGACTGCGCTGCTCGGAGACCCGGAGATTCTGGTGCTCGACGAGCCGACGAATGGTCTCGATCCGGACGGCATCTTGTGGTTGCGCACGCTGCTCAGCCGGATAGCGACGGAGGGGCGGACGGTGTTCTTGTCCTCGCATCTCATGAGCGAACTCGCCCTGATCGCCGAAGACCTCGTAGTCATCGGCGGTGGAGAGTTGCTGGCCGTCGGATCGGTTGAAGCGGTCGTTTCTTCGGTTTCGCCGGAGACTGTCCGCGTGATCACGCCCGAAGCCGGGGCGTTGGCCAGAGCTCTGCAGGGGCCGGGCGTGAGTGTGTCATCGACCGATTCCGAATCTCTCGATGTGCGAGGTCTCGCTGCGCGCGAGATCGGCAGCATCGCCGCGGGGGCACGTATAGTTTTGTACGGGCTCGAGACACATCGGGCTTCGTTGGAGGAAGCCTTCATGCAGATCACGCAAGGCGCCCCTGTGCACGGCGCGCACCTTCAGGAGGCTGCGGAATGAACGGCGCGGCACAGAATTCCCTGGCCACGACTCTCTCGAGGCCACATCAGGACGACCTGGGAGCCGCCCGGGTCACTACGCTCGGGCTGTTGCTCTCCGAATGGACGAAGCTGCGGTCGGTGCGTTCGCTCGTTTACACCGTGCTGACGGCGTTTGCGGCGACCACTGCCGTGACAGTTTGCCTCATCATCGATGGGACGAAGTTCTCCAGCGGGCAGGCCGGGGATATCCCCTTTGCCTTCACGTCAGTCTACCCTCTCGGGATGATCGTGCTGATTATCGCGGGCGTTCTCGCGATAACCAGCGAGTACAGCAGTGGCTCCATAGGAATGAGTCTGGTTGCTGTCCCTCGCCGCACCGGAATGTTCATGGCGAAGGCGGCTGTTCTCGCGGCTGTGACTGCGGTTTTGGCGATGGTGATGTCGTTGCTGCTATATGTCATCTTGCAGATCACAGGCACTGTTCCCTCGGCCGATGGGATGTCATTGTTTGATCCTCGTATGTTCTGGGGCGTTCTCGGAGCTACAGCTACCATGCCGTTCGGGGCCGTGTTCGGCCTGGTGCTGGGAGGTCTGACGCGCAATGCCGCCGCGGCCATCTGCCTGTACTTCGGCGTCTTCCAGCTTGGACCGCAGCTCTTACCCTCTCTCGTGCCCGACAATGTCGCTGGCCTCGCTGACTTCATGCCCCTGACCGCGATCAATGTGATCCGCTCCGGTGGCTTGATTGCCGATCCGTATGGCAGCGGGACGGCAGCCATTGTCCTGCTCGGTTGGTTGGTTGTGCTCGGCGGGGCGGCCTGGTTGTTGTTGAAGCGGCGGGACGTGTGATCGTCCCGGGTGGTGGGGTAACGTGAACGGATTATTGCGTTGGGTGCGTGCTTTCGACCGGAGGCACCCGTTGTGGTGGGATGTCATGCCCCGGGGATAATAGAGGCAGGGAGATTGGAAGAAGGAGATTCTCTCTTGCCAGT
>NZ_BAAAMB010000015.1:0-230 GCF_039528855.1 Brevibacterium sanguinis
TTGTGCGCGGACAACGCGCTCCACGGGGTGCAAGATTTATCGTCGACCGCCGCGCCTCCGACTACGGCGACCGCCGCGCCTCCGACTACGGCGACCGCCGCGCCGACCACTACTCGGAGCTCGACGTTCACCGCCCTGGACGGGTAGGAGATGACGCTTCGTCGCTCTCTCGCCGTCTCACCACCCCTCCGAGGCGGCGGGGGCGTGAATGCGCGAAGGCCCGGACTCGT
>NZ_BAAAMB010000015.1:240-75706 GCF_039528855.1 Brevibacterium sanguinis
GACGTCTGAGCGGAGCATCAGCGATGCGTGCCGCTCAAGTGGCGATCAGTGGGCGAATCCGCCGCGATCGTGCTCGTACGAGATGCCGACGAGCGCGATGATGCCGAGCACGGCACCGAACGGGAAGATCCACCAGCCCATGGCGATGCCGTAGAACGAGACGGCACCGGCAGCGGCACAGACGATCGGCCACCAGCTCCACGGGCTGAAGAAGCCGTAGTCGGCATCCGCATCCGAGATCTCGGCGGTCTCGGTGTCCTGGGGCTGACGGCCGACGCGACGGTCGGTCAGCCACAGGTACACGCCGATCATGATCGACATGACGCCCACGAGGAGGAGGGCCGGGAAGCCCACCATCTCGTTGAAATGGGTGACGAAGCCGTAGATGACAGCCATGATCATGAAGAAGATGCCGCAGTAGACGAAGAGATTGATCGAAGCCTTCACTTGGCAGCACCTCCGGTGAGCTGAGGTTCAGCGTGGCCGTGTCCGGCGTATTCGAGAAGCTCAGGATGGTTGACGTCGAATGCCGGACGCTCCGAACGGATGCGGGGCAGCGACGTGAAGTTGTGGCGCGGGGGCGGGCACGAGGTCGCCCATTCGAGCGAACCGCCGTAGCCCCACGGGTCGTCGACGGTGACCTTCGGCGCATTGCGCGCCGTGATCCACACGTTCCAGAAGAACGGAACCATCGAGAGACCGAGCAGCATCGCGCCGACCGTCGACACCTGGTTCATCCAGGTGAAGCCGTCCTGCGGCAGGTAGTCCGCGTAACGACGGGGCATGCCGTCGACACCGAGCCAGTGCTGGACGAGGAAGGTGCCGTGGAAGCCGATGAACAGCATCCAGAAGTGGATGTGTCCGAGCTTCTCGTTGAGCATCTTGCCCGTCCACTTCGGCCACCAGAAGTAGAAGCCGGCGAACATCGCGAACACGACCGTGCCGAAGACGACGTAGTGGAAGTGCGCGACGACGAAGTACGAGTCCGACACCGACTGGTCGAGCGCCGGGCTGGCGAGGATGACGCCCGTGAGACCACCGAAGAGGAAGGTCACGAGGAAGCCGATCGCCCACACCATGGGTGTCTCGAACGTGATCGAGCCTCGCCACATCGTGCCGATCCAGTTGAAGAACTTCACACCGGTCGGAATCGCGATGAGCATCGTCATGAAGGCGAAGAACGGCAGCGCCACCACGCCGGTGACGTACATGTGGTGCGCCCACACGGTCACGGACAGGGCCGCGATCGAGATCGTCGCGAAGACGAGCTCCTTGTAGCCGAACACCGGTTTTCGACTGAAGACAGGGATGATCTCCGTGATGATGCCGAAGAACGGCAGGGCGATGACGTAGACCTCCGGATGCCCGAAGAACCAGAACAGGTGCTGCCAGAGTATCGGTCCGCCGTTGCCCGGACTGAACACATGCGAGCCCAGGATGCGGTCGGAGGCGAGGACGAGCAGGGCCGCAGCCAGGGGCTGGAAGGCCATGAGCACGAGGATGCCGGTGATGAGGACGTTCCAGCTGAAGATCGGCATGCGGAACATCGTCATGCCCGGGGCGCGCATCGTGATGATCGTCGTGATGAAGTTGACCGAGCCGAGGATCGTGCCGAAGCCCTGCAGCGCGAGGCCGAGGACCCAGAGATTGCCGCCGGCGCCTGGTGTGAATGTCGTATTGCTCAATGGCGCATAGGCTGTCCACCCGAATGCCGCCGCACCCTGCGGGGTGAGGAAGCCCGACAGCGCGACGAGGCTGCCGAAGAGGTAGAGCCAGAAGGCGAACGCGTTGAGTCGCGGGAACGCCACGTCGGGCGCACCGATCTGCAGCGGCATGATGACGTTCGCGAATCCGGCGAAGAGCGGGGTGGCGAACATCAGCAGCATGAGCGTGCCGTGCATGGTGAACAGCTGGTTGTACTGTTCCTTCGTCTCCACGATCTGCATTCCGGGCTCGAAGAGCTCGAGACGGATGATGAGCGCCATCACGCCGCCGATGCAGAAGAAGAAGAACGAGCCGATCAGATACATGTACCCGATGGTCTTGTGATCCGTCGACGTGATCCAGTCGACGATGATCTTGCCCTTGCTCCGGGGTACGACCGGAGCGTCGAGAGCCGGTTTCTCAGCTGTCGCGGTCATTCTTGAGCACCTTCTTTCGGGTACCAGTTGCGATCGTACTCAGGCCCGAGCTGACCGGTGTTGCCCTGATCAGCCAGAGACTGCGTGTACTCGTCGAACTCCGCCTGCGAGACGACCTTGACGTTGAAGAGCATCTCGGAGTGGTATTCACCGCAGAGTTCGGCACACTTGCCGACGAAGTCGCCTTCCTTCTCGGCACGCAGATACAGGCTCTGGTCGTTGCCGGGGATCATGTCGCGCTTCTCGAGGAAGGCGGGGACCCAGAAGGAGTGGATGACGTCACGCGAGTGGAGCTTGATCTCCAGATCGGTGTTGACGGGGAGATAGAGAGTGGGGGCGTTCTCGCCCGGTGCTGCGGTGCCGTCCAGCGGCACCTGCGTGCCGGCGTAGTAGACGTCCTGGTTGACGTAGTTGAAGTCCCACGCCCACTGCTTGGCGGCCACCTCGATGACCTGGGTGCCCGGGGTCCGGTCGTCGGTCGTCTTCGCCATGACCTGGACGTTCTGGAAGAAGAATCCGAGGACGAGGATGACGGGGGTCACCGTGAAGAGGATCTCGATGGGCATGCTGTAGCGCATCTGCACCGGCAGGCCGCGATCGTTCTTGCGGCGACGGTAGGCGACGATGGCCCACAGGATCAGACCCCAGACGATGAGCCCCACGATCATCGAAGCGATCCACGCCCCGTTCCACAGCGAGGTGTAGGCCTCGGTGTGGTTGGTCGCGCCCTTCGACTCAAGGGGGAAGAAACCGTTGGCAATCTGCTCTTTCGTACATCCCGAGAGCAACACCGGCAGAACCACGGCGCCCAGAATGCCGAGCCGCTTCGCCCAGGACCGGCGCGGTCCTGGCTGATTCGGAGAATCCACGTGCAGCCTTTCACAACCATCTTCGCCGTTCGGCAGGCCGAAAGACGAGTACGTACTTTGTCATCTAACAGACTACCGCTACACACGGTAGAAATTCACATGCAGATGTTCATTTGTTGAGAATTCGCTGAGCACGATTGCCGCGGAGCGCGGATTCTAGGCGCGCGGCGTAGTCGAGACCGCTGATCTCCGACACGCCGAGGGTCGCCAGATGTGGTGTCTGCCACTGTGTGTCGATGAGCCAATCGGGACCATCGTCCGAGGTGGCGCCGTCGGTTCGGGAGCCGCCTGCGACCCGCGCCGCATCTGGTTCCTGCTCGCCGTCGAGGAGGGCGACGAGGTGGACGAGTGCGGCCTTCGAGGCGTCGCGATCACGGTGGAACATCGACTCCCCGGCGAAGAGGGATCCGATGGCGACGCCGTAGAGTCCGCCGACGAGGCGGCCGTCCCGGCGCACCTCGATCGAATGCGCCCAGCCGTCGTCGAAGAGGCCCTCGTAGAGGCCGATGATCTCCCGGGTGATCCAGCCGCCGGGACGGCTCGGTTCGGCGCAGGCGCGGATGACCTCGCCGAAGGATTCGTCGACGGTGAACTCGAATCCGCGCAGCGACTTGCGCAGACTCTTGCTCACCTTGAGGTCGCCGGGCAGGAGGACACCGCGACGGCGCGGGCCCCACCACCCCATGCGACCGCTGCCGCCGCGGCCGATGCCCATCGGGAAGAGTCCGGCACGATATGCGGAAAGGACCTGGCGATCTGTGGCCGTCGTCGTGACGGCGCGCAGATCCTCCAGGTCCATTTCGTCAGTGCTGCGGTGCGGCTGCCGGGTCGGCGGTTCCGCTCAGTGGAACGAGTCGCCGCAGGCGCACGATCCGCCCGCATTCGGGTTGTCGATCGTGAAGCCCTGCTTCTCGATGGTGTCGGAGAAGTCGATGGTCGAGCCGTTGAGGTAGGGCACGCTCATCCGGTCGACGATGACCTCGACGCCGTCGAAGTCGCGCACGGCATCCCCGTCGAGGTGACGCTCGTCGAAGTAGAGCTGGTAGATCAGACCTGAGCAGCCGCCGGGCTGGACGGCCACGCGCAGGCGCAGATCGTCACGGCCCTCCTGCTGCAGGAGGCTGCGCACCTTGTCCGCTGCGGTCGTCGAGAGTTCGACCTCGTGCGTGGCAGTGGCTTCGTTCGTCGCTGTCATTGGTACTCCTTCATTGTTCCTGGGCCCAGGCTACACCGCGTTCAACGCGGATCATCCGGGACCTATTCCCCCGCGTGCCGAAATCCTCGGCGCTCACTCCTGCGCTGCCGTGTCCTGCGCCTTGTCGCCGGTGCCGAGACCCTGACGTCCGAGAGCGTCGAGGAGGAGCGCCTCGGCGACGATCGCGGCCTTGAAGTCGGGCAGGTAGAGGGATTCGTTGGCGCTGTGGGCCCGGGCATCGGGGTCCTCGACGCCGGTGACGAGGATCGAGGCCTGCGGGAAGACCTCGAGGAGGTCGGCGATGAACGGGATCGAGCCGCCGATGCCCATCGTCACCGCCTCGGTCCCCCACGCCTCGGTGAGCGCGACCCGGGCGACCCGGACGGCGGGATCGTCGAGGTCGGCCTGCCAGGGGCTGCCGCCCTCGGTCGCCCCGATGCTCAGGGTCGCGCCGAAGGGCAGATTGTCCTCGAGGTGCTTCGTCACCGCCGCGACCGCGCTCTCCGGGGTGTCCCCGGGGGCGAGGCGGATGGAGAGCTTCGCCCGCAGACTCGGCTGCAGGGTGTTCGAGGAGACGTCGACGTCGGGGATGTCGAGGCCGATGACGGTGATCGACGGCTGCGTCCACATCCGCGAGGCCAGGCTCCCGGTGCCGATGAGCGCGGTGCCGGGCAGGACACCGGAGTCCTCCCGGACCGTGGCCTCGGCGTAGTCGATCGGGGATTCGGGCACCGCGGCGAGTCCGGCCACCGCGACCGCACCGTCGTCGTCGTGGAGGCTCGCGAGCACCTTCGTCATCGCGAGCATCGCATCGGGCACCACTCCCCCGTACATGCCCGAATGCACGGCGTGGTCGAGCGTGGAGACCTCGAATTCGAGGGCGCACATCCCGCGCAGGCTCGTCGTCAGGGCCGGGGTGCCGGCAGCCCAGTTGCTCGAGTCGGCGACGACGATGACGTCGGCGGCGAGCTTGTCGCGGTGGCGTTCGAGGAAGTTCCGGAAGCTCGGGCTGCCCGCCTCCTCCTCCCCTTCGATGAAGAGGCGTACCCCGACGCCGAGGCGGTCGGCGAGCAGCCGCAGCGCCGTGAGGTGGACCATGATCCCGGCCTTGTCGTCGGCGGCGCCGCGACCGTAGAGACGGTCCCCCTTCCGCGTCGCGACGAACGGCTCGGTGTCCCACGCCTCGTCGCGGCCGGGCGGCTGGACGTCGTGATGGGCGTAGAGGAGCACCGTGGGTGCGCCCGCAGGCGCAGGCGCCGAGGCGACGACGGCGGGGTAGCCGGGGGTGCCGTCCGCGGTATCGGCGGTGAGGATCTCGACGTCGAGGCCGAGGTCGCGGGCGAGGGCGGCGACCGCCTCGGCGTTGGCCGTGACCGCAGCGGGATCGAAGCTCGGCCAGGCCACGGACGGGATCGCCACGAGGTCGGTGAGCGTGTCGAGGATGTCGTCGAAGATCTCGTCGACGCGGGTGTGCAGGGAGGCGCCGTCAAGCGCGGAAGTCGATTCGGTCATGGTCCAACGGTAGTATTGAAAGGGTGTTCGGAAGCAAAAAGACTCACGAGGACAACGACTCCTCCACGACGCCAGACGACGACCTCACCGCAGGCGAGGCCAGCCCTCGTGATGCGGAAGCGAAGAAGGGACGTCCCACCCCCAAGCGCAGCCAGCAGGAATCGATGCGGCGCCAGCCGCTGGTCTCGAAGGATCGCAAGGTGGCGAACCAGCGGGCCAAGGAGCAGCAGCGCAAGGAGCGCGACCGGGCGCGTATCGGCATGATGAACGGTGAGGAGAAGTACCTCACCCGCCGTGACCGGGGCCCGCAGCGCCGCTACGTCCGCGATTTCGTCGACGCCCGCTTCTCGATCGGGGAGCTCTTCATCCCCGCCGCGATCCTCATCCTCGTCGTCGCCTTCACCCAGCCCGTGGCGATCCAGCAGTACTTCACGTACGCGGTGTGGGGTCTGCTCGCGCTCGTCATCCTCGACGGCTTCATCCTCAACTACATCCTCAAGGGACGCCTGCGGGCGAAGTTCGGCACGGTCGAGCGCGGCCTGCCGTTCTACGCGGTCATGCGCAGCGTCCAGCTGCGGCCGCTGCGCATGCCCAAGCCGCAGGTCAAGCGCCGCCAGTACCCCGAGTGAGCAGGCGGGTCCGCCCGCCGGAGCGGATGATCCGGCCGGGCCAGAACGGGCCCGAGTAGATCATCTCCGAATAGACCTGAACGAGATCGGCGCCCGCTGCCAGGCGGGCGTCGACGTCGTTTCCGTCGCCGATGCCGCCGACGGAGACGATCGTCAGCTCCCCGCTCACCGTCGCGGCCACGAGGAGGAGCACCTCGAGGGAGCGCGGGGCCAGGGGGCGCCCGGAGATGCCGCCGGCCTGGGAGCGGGCGAACTCGGCCTCCGGACCGGTGAGCACATCGCGGTCGATCGTCGTGTTCGTCACGATGAGACCGTCGGCGCCGGTGCGCACCGCGAGGTCGCAGATGTCGACGACGTCCTCGTCGGAGAGGTCCGGGGCGATCTTGACGAGCAGCGGGACGTGACCGAGGGTCGACCGGGGCGTGGCCACCACCTCGGCGGCGGCCTCTTTGACCGCGGTGATGATCGGTTCGAGGCTCGCCACGGACTGGAGGTCGCGCAGACCGGGGGTGTTCGGGGAGCTGACGTTGATGACGAGGTAGTCGGCCAGCGGGGCGAGCTCCCGGGTCGAGGCGACGTAGTCGGCGACCGCCTCGGCGGCCGGCACGACCTTCGTCTTGCCGATGTTGACGCCGATGATCGGACGCTGCCGGGCGGGCAGCGCGGTCAGGGCGCGACGCTGGGCGGTGATGTTGAACGACGCCTGCCGGGCCCCGTCGTTGTTGAACCCCATCCGGTTGAGCAGTGCGCGGTTGCGCAGCAGCCGGAAGAGCCGCGGCCGCTCATTGCCCGGCTGGGCGTGGGCGGTGATCGTGCCGACTTCGATGTGCCCGAAGCCCAGCGCCGACAGCGCGCGGATGCCGACGCCGTTCTTGTCGAAGCCGGCGGCCAGGCCCACCCGGTTGGGGAAGGGGAGGCCGAGGACCTCGACGGGGGCGCTGGTGCCCCGGGCGACGACGAGGCGCAGCAGCCGGCCGAGCAGCGGGATCCGGTCGAGGATCCGGAGGGCGGAGAACGAGAGATGGTGCGCGCGCTCGGCGTCCATCGGGCGGAAGACGAGAGAGAAGATGAGTCGGTACACGCCTCAACAATAGGCCAGCGCCCGGCGCCCGCCGTGCTCCGAACACGACCTCGGCGGGTTTTGCGACTAGGATCGAGACAACGCTCAACGACGAAGAAAGGGATTCCATGCCCGGTGCCACCACCCCCAGCAGCTACGCTTCGACGACCCCCACGAAGGTGAGTGCAGCCGTCCTCGTCCTCGGCGTGGCCGACGGCTCGGTCCGCGGCCTCGACTCCGCGAAGACGGTGCGCACCGCTGTCGACGACGCGGCCCGGGCCATCGAGTTCACCGGGAAGGCCGGATCCACCGCGCGCATCCCCGCGCCGAAGGGCGTGACCGCCGAGAGCATCCTCCTCGTTGGTCTCGGCGACATCGACGCAGCGAGCGCCGGCGACGATGCCGCGGCCGCGAACGAAGTCCTGCGCCGGGCCGCCGGTGCCGCACTGCGCGCACTCTCGGGCGCCTCCTCGATCGCCGTGGCTCTGCCCGTCGACTCCCCCGCCGCCGTCGAAGCCGTCACCGTCGGGGCCGCCCTCGGTGCCTACCGCTTCACGACGTACCGCTCCGGAGACGACGACCGCGTGCCCGGCCCCGTCACGGTGCTCGGCCCGAAGGGCAAGACGTACGCAGCGGCCCACGAAGCCGGCACGATCATCGCCGCGGCGACGAACGCCGCCCGCGACCTCGTCAACACGCCCCCGCTCGACCTCTACCCGGAGTCGTTCGCCCAGCTCGTCAAGGACCAGGCGAAGTCGCGCAAGGTCAAGGTCACCGTGCTCGGTGAGAAGGAACTTGCCGCCGGCGGCTACGGCGGACTCATCGGCGTCGGTCAGGGGTCGACCCGCGGACCGCGCCTCGTCAAGGTCGAGTACAGCCCGAAGAAGGCCCGCCGTCACATCAGCTTCGTCGGCAAGGGCATCACCTTCGACTCCGGCGGTCTCTCCCTCAAGCCGGCCGCGAGCATGGAGGACATGAAGTCCGATATGGCCGGGGCCGCCGCCGTCGTCGAGGCGGTCTTCGCGATCGCCGACCTCGGACTGCCCGTCCGCGCCACCGCGTGGCTGCCGCTCGCCGAGAACATGCCCGGCTCCTCTGCGCAGCGTCCCTCGGACGTGCTCACCATGCGCAGCGGCAAGACCGTCGAGGTGACGAACACCGACGCCGAGGGCCGCCTCGTCCTCGCCGACGCGCTCACCGACGCCGGGGCGGAGAACCCCGACCTCCTCATCGACGTCGCCACCCTGACCGGTGCGCAGATCGTCGCCCTCGGCAACCGCACCTCCGGGGTCATGGGCACTCCCGCGGCCCGCACGACGGTCGCCGAACGGGCCGCCGTGGCCGGTGAGGACGTCTGGCCGATGCCGATCCCCGAAGAGCTGCTCTCCGGTTTCGACTCGACCGCCGCCGATCTCAAGAACTCCGGTCCGCGCCCCGGCGGCATGCTCGCCGCCGCCGCCTTCCTCCAGGAGTTCGTCGCCGATGACGCCGAATGGGCGCACATCGACATCGCCGGACCGAGCTTCAACACCGGTTCGGCCTTCGGCTACACCCCGGCCGCGGCGACCGGTGCCGCTGTGCGCACGCTCGTCGAGATCGCCCGCGACGCCGACTGACCAGCATCCCCGCGCCTGACCCCGGTCGCAGAGCTCTGCGTCCGGGGTGGGTCGGGAGTGATGCTCCCCACCTGTGGCGCAACAGACACCGTTTGCTTTCGCCCCTGGCGAGAAAAGTGGAAAGATAAGAGGGAAAGCTGCCCTTGGCAGGCTTGACCACAGCTACGAGGAGTAATCCGTGAGTGACGCATTGACCTATGACCTTGTCGTCCTCGGCGGCGGACCCGGCGGCTATGCCGCTGCTCTGCGCGCCGCAGAACTCGATATGAAGGTCGCCCTCATCGAACAGGACAAGGTTGGCGGGACGTGCCTGCACCGCGGCTGTGTGCCGACCAAGGCGCTCCTCCACACCGCGGAGATCGCCGATGCCGCGAAGGACTCGGAGACGTTCGGCGTGCAGGCGGAGTTCAAGGGCATCGACATCGACAAGGTGCTCGACTACAAGAACAACGTCATCAACCGCAACTACAAGGGTCTCCAGGGCCTCGTCAAGGCCCGCGGCATCGACACCTACATCGGCAAGGGCAAGCTCGTCGGTGAGGACACCGTCGAGGTCACCGGCGACGACGAGCACTACACCCTCAAGGGCAAGAACATCATCCTCGCCACCGGTTCGACGTCGAAGACCATCGGCCTCGACGTCACCGACCGGGTCATCACCTCCACCGAGGCCCTGCAGCTGGCGACCGTGCCGAAGTCGGTCATCGTCCTCGGCGGCGGCGTCATCGGCGTCGAGTTCGCCAGCGTGTGGAACTCCTACGGTGCCGACGTCACGATCGTCGAGGGCCTGCCCCACCTCGTGGCCAACGAGGACGAATCGATCTCGAAGGCGCTCGAGCGCGCATTCAAGAAGCGCAAGATCAACTTCAAGCTCGGCGTCATGTTCAAGGGCGTCGAGGAGACCGCCGACGGCGTCAAGGTGACGCTTGAGGACGGCACCACGCTTGAGGCCGAGTACCTCCTCGTCGCCGTCGGACGCGGTCCCGTGACCGAGGGCCTCGGCTTCGAGGAACAGGGCATTCCGATGGATCGCGGCTTCGTCCTCGCCAACGAGCGCCTGCACACCGGGGTCGGCAACATCTACGCGATCGGCGACATCGTCCCGGGCCTCCAGCTCGCCCACCGCGGGTTCGGTCAGGGCATCTTCGTCGCCGAGGAGATCGCCGGCCTCAACCCGGCACCGATCGTCGAGAGCGGCATCCCGCGTGTCACGTACTGCGAACCGGAGATCTTCTCCGTCGGGCTCTCGGCGAAGCAGGCGGAGGAGAAGTACGGCGCGGACAACGTCGAGACGCTCGAGTACAACCTCGGCGGCAACGGCAAGTCGGTCATCCTCAACACGACCGGCTTCATCAAGGTCATCCGGGAGAAGGACGGCCCGGTCGTCGGCATCCACGGCATCGGCGCGCGTCTCAGTGAGCAGGCGGGCGAAGCACAGCTCATCGTCAACTGGGAGGCTTTCCCTGAGGAAGTCGCACAGCTCATCCATGCGCACCCGACGCAGAATGAGGCGATCGGCGAGGCTCACCTGGCCGCCGCCGGCAAACCCCTGCACTTCCACTCATAAGATCCGAGGAGACGAAAGACATGTCGAATTCCGTTCAGATGCCGGCTCTCGGTGAGTCGGTGACCGAAGGTACAGTCACCCGGTGGCTGAAGTCCGTCGGCGACACCGTCGAGGTCGACGAGCCCCTGCTCGAGGTCTCGACCGACAAGGTCGATACGGAGATTCCGAGCCCCTTTGCCGGTGTGCTCGAGAAGATCCTCGCCGACGAGGACGATGTCGTCGAGGTCGGTGGCGATCTCGCGTACATCGGCGACGGCAGCGATTCCGGATCCGCCGAGGTGGCTCCCGAGGAGGAGCCGGCGAGCGAGGCGGCCGAGGAGTCGGCTCCCGCCGAGGAGAAGTCCGAGGATGAGGCTCCGGCCGAGGACACCAGCTCGTCGTCCGAGTCCGAGAAGACCGAGACGTCCGCAGAGTCCGCGCCCGCCGCTGACTCGCAGTCGTCGTCCGGTGAGGGCACCGAGGTGACGATGCCGGCGCTCGGCGAATCCGTCACCGAGGGCACTGTGACCCGCTGGCTCAAGGAAGTCGGCGAAGAGGTCGAGGTCGACGAGCCGCTCCTCGAGGTCTCGACCGACAAGGTCGACACTGAGGTCCCCTCCCCCGTCGCCGGTGTCGTCCAGGCGCACCTCGCCGAGGAGGACGAGACCGTCGAGGTCGGCGCTCCCCTGGCGCGCATCGGTTCGGGAGCTCCGGCCGAGTCGGCCCCCGCCGCCGAGGAACCGAAGCAGGAGGAAGCTCCTAAGGAGGAGGCTCCCAAGGAGCAGCCGAAGGAAGAGGAAGCTCCGAAGGAAGAGGAAGCTCCGAAGGAAGAGCCGAAGCAGGAGGAAGCTCCCAAGGAGGAAGCTCCGAAGCAGGAGACGACCTCTGCCTCGGCCCCGGCAGCGCAGTCGGCTGCCGCCGCGCAGTCCGCTCCGGCGAAGTCGGAATCGGCACCGGCGAAGTCCGAGTCGGCAGCGGCTGACACCGTCGGAGAGAACTCCGCGTACGTCACGCCGCTCGTGCGTCGTCTCGCCAAGGACGAGGGCGTCGACCTCTCGACCGTCACCGGCACCGGAGTCGGCGGCCGCATCCGCAAGCAGGACGTCATCGCCGCAGCGGCGAACCGTCCTGCCGCAGGATCGTCGGCCCCCGCACCGGCTGCCTCCGGCGAAGCGAAGAAGCCGTTCACGCTCGAGATCCCGGAGGAGGCTGCGAAGCTTCGCGGCACCACCGAGAAGGCCTCGCGCATCCGCCAGACCATTGCGAAGCGGATGAGCGAATCGCTCGAGGTCTCGGCACAGCTCACGCAGGTCATCGAGGTCGACATGACGCGGGTGGCGAAGCTGCGCAAGGCGAACAAGGACGCGTTCCTCGACAAGCACGGCGTCAAGCTCACCTACCTGCCGTTCTTCGCGAAGGCGATCGTCGAGGCGCTCAAGCAGCACCCGAAGGTCAACGCCCAGTACGATCTCGAGTCCCAGGAGATCACGTACTTCGACCACGAGAACCTCGCGGTCGCAGTCGACACTCCGCGTGGTCTGCTCGTGCCGGTCGTCAAGGACGCCGGGGATCTCAGCATCGCGGGCCTCGCCAAGGCCATCGACGATGTCGCCGATCGCACCCGCAACAACAAGATCATGCCGGACGAGCTGTCGGGCGGCACCTTCACGGTGACGAACATCGGCTCCGTGGGTGCGCTCTTCGACACGCCGATCATCAACCAGCCGCAGATGGGCATCATCGGCACCGGTGCGATCGTGCGTCGCCCGATCGTCGTCAAGACCGCTGACGGCGAGGAGTCGATCGCGATCCGCGACATGGTCTACCTTCCGCTCACCTACAACCACCAGCTGGTCGACGGTGCGGATGCGGGACGCTTCCTGCAGACGATCAAGGCGCGTCTCGAGGACGGCAACTTCGAGGCCGACCTCGAACTCTGAGGCACCGCGATCTCAGCAGCCCGCAGGGGGCCGGTCATCGACCGGCCCCCTGCGGCATTCACGCCTCGGCCACCTCGGCGATCCGCCATTGCCCGGCATGCCGGCCGAGCGTGACGACGACGTCCTTCGCGTCGAACGTCTCCTCCTCGCCCCCGCTCTCCGCCGTCGTCGTCATCGTGGCGGTGACGACGATCTCCGCGTCCGACTGCGACTCGACGACGACATCGGTGACAGTGATCGTGTACGTCCCGCCGGAGTACGCGGCGAGGTCGATGAGCTCATCGGCTGCCGCCGCCGTCGATCCGGGCACCGTGAGCCCGGCCAGCCCCTCACCGTCACCGGCTCCGAGCGCCCGTGCGCGTTCGGCGCAGAGTTCGCCGAGGCGCTCGGCGACGGCCGTGTCACTGAGCGGCTGAGCTCTCCCACCCCCGTCCGCGCTCTCCGCGGCGGGGTCGTCGGCGGCGACCGGCGAGGGCGCCTCGTCCTCACCGGCCGACCACGCGCGGACCATGAGCACTCCGCCGAGGAGCACGACGACCATCGCGGCCCCCAGCGCGGCGCGCCTGGCCCACGGCGAGGTCACGGCAGCGCTGAACAGGGCGACCGCCGAGGCGGTGGCGCGTCCCCGTGTCCGCCCGCGTCCGCGGGTGCCGGGGCTGCGATCGCCTGTACGGCGACCGTCAGTGCCGCGACCGCCGGTACGGCGACTGCCGGTGTGACGGCGGGTCAGGGCGGCCGCGTCGCCGCGGCCCTCGGCGCCCTCGCCGCGCCGACTCGAGCGCGAGCGCAGAGCGGCCACCGTCGACAGCCCTCGCCGCGACGACCCGGGGCCGGCTCCCTCCCCCGGATCCGACTCGGGAGGGATGCGGTCCGGGGCCGTCCGGGGCGTGGTCGCGCGCAGGCGGGCCGTCAGGGCCAGCGCCGGATCGAGATCACGGGAAGCCGGGACGAGCGGAAGCACGGCAGGAGTGCCGAGGCGACCGAGCCGCGGAGTCACCTCGGCGATGACGGCCGGCAGGGAATCGTGCGCTGCGGGACTCGACTCGTCGAGGAGATCGGTGACGAGGGCCTGCAGCTCGGCGCTGCACGACTCGAGGGCGACGCCGACGGGCAGGAGGCTCTCGGTCCACGGCACCCCGTGGAGGGCGTGATAGAGCAGCTCCCCCACCGCGCGCCGAACCGGGGTCTCCAAGGCGCGGCGCACGCCGGGGATGACCCGCGGACGTCCCGCGGCGTCGAGTCCGAAGCACGCGAGGCTGAGCCGCTCGGTCGCGGCGTCGACCTCGGCGAGTTCGGCGAAGACGCCGCGCAGCAGGGTGTGCGCTTCGGCCTCCGTGAGACCGTGGAAGGCGCGGACGACGTCGATGACGAGGCCCCCGGGCAGGACCGGGACGAGGAGCAGCCTCGCCTCCCCGGTCGGGAGGATGACCTCGGCCGTTCCGAGCACTCCGGCATCGGCGGCCGGGTCATCGGCGTGCGCGTCGGCACTGCGGGTCCGGTCTCCGCCGACGACACCCCAGCGGGTCTCCCCCGTGTCGTCGCCGACGCGATGAATGTCGTCGGCGATCGTCGCTTCGAAGTGCCATGTCATAGTTCGTCATCCCCGTCAATGACTGTGAATGCTTTTCGATGTCATTTGATGATGAATGATGCACTCTGATAAGTCAATGGCAGACCTGTGGAGAACGTGTCGAGGGTCATGGGGAGATGAATTGAACACCCCGGTCAACGGGCATAGTCTGGACACATGCCACTGGCCACAGAGATTCTGGGTTTCGCGCCGGTCTTCTCGGACTATCGCACCACGTGGGACCTGCAGAAGAAGTATCACGAAGACGTGCTCGCCGGGAACAGGGAGTCGACGATCCTGCTCCTCGAACACCCCCCGGTCTACACTGCCGGCAAGCGCACGGAGGACCACGAACGCCCGACCGATGGCACCGAGGTCATCGACGTCGACCGCGGCGGCAAGATCACCTGGCACGGCCCGGGTCAGCTCGTCGCCTACTTCATCTACCGGCTCAACGATCCCAAAGAGGTCCGCCTCTTCGTCGCTCAGCTCGAGGATTCGATGATCCGCCTGCTCAGCGAGTACGGCATCGAGGCCACGACGATCGAGGGCCGCGCGGGCGTGTGGATCCTCGGCGACGGCGCCCGCCGTGACCGCAAGATCGGGGCGATCGGCATCCGCATCCACGACGGCGTGACGATGCACGGTCTCGCCCTCAACTGCAGCAACGACCTCGGCGCCTACGAATCGATCATCGCCTGCGGCATCACCGATGCCGACACGACCACCATCAGTGCCGAACTCGGCCGGACCGTGACGCCCGAAGAGGTCGCCCCCCGGCTCGACGAGATCCTGCACGAGACCATCACCGCTTAGGAGAACCGACGTGACGATCGCACCCGAAGGCCGCCGCATGCTCCGTGTCGAGGCACGGAACTCGGAGACGCCGATCGAGGAGAAGCCGGCCTGGATCAAGGCGAAGGCCCACATCGGACCGGAGTACACCTCCCTGAAGTCCCTCGTGCGCAAACAGGACCTCCACACCGTCTGCGAGGAGGCCGGCTGCCCGAACATCTTCGAATGCTGGGAGGACCGCGAGGCGACCTTCCTCATCGGCGGTGAGCAGTGCACCCGCCGCTGCGACTTCTGTCAGATCGACACCGGCCGCCCCGCCGACTTCGACGCCGACGAGCCGCGCCGCGTCGCCGCCTCGGTGGGCGAGATGGGCCTGCGCTACTCGACGATCACCGGCGTGGCCCGCGACGACCTGCCCGACGGCGGTGCGTGGCTCTACGCCGAGACGGTCCGCCAGATCCACGACCTCGACTACGTCGACGGCCGCGGCACCGGGGTCGAACTCCTCATCCCCGACTTCAACGCGAAGCCCGACCAGCTCGCCGAGGTGTTCTCCTCCCGGCCGGAGGTGCTCGCCCACAATGTCGAGACGGTGCCGCGCATCTTCAAGCGGATCCGCCCGGCCTTCCGCTACGAGCGCTCCCTGTCGGTGATCACCCAGGCCCGCGAGGCCGGACTCATCACGAAGTCGAACCTCATCCTCGGCATGGGCGAGACGAACGACGAGATCATCTCCGCACTCCAGGACCTCCACGACGCCGGGTGCGACCTCATCACGATCACCCAGTACCTGCGCCCGTCCCCGCGCCACCATCCCGTCACCCGCTGGGTCAAGCCCGCCGACTTCGTCATGCTCCGCGACGCCGCCGAGGAGATCGGGTTCCTCGGAGTCATGTCCGGTCCGCTCGTGCGCTCGTCGTACCGCGCCGGTCGCCTCTGGGCCACGGCGATGCGCCACCGCGGCGAGGAGATCCCCGCCCACCTCGCGCATCTCGACAAGCACACCCCGGCCAAGCAGGAGGCGCAGGCCGTTGTGGATATGTTCGGCGCAGGCGAAGAGGTAGACTTGTCTGCTGAGCAATGAGTGGTTCCGCGGGCCTGTCCTCGGGACCCGTCGGCCCGTCAAGAGCAAGTGAGAGAATGAGCGAAGAACCGCGCAAGGGACTGTTCCGTCGCAAGCCGAAGGATCCGAACAAGAAGCCGGGCCGTCTGGCGCAGATGCGTCAGGTCTACGAGCTCGCCGCGAAGCACAACAAGGCGACCCCGTGGCTCCTGGCAGCCGCTGTCGTGGGCTTCACGCTCCTCGGCCTGCTCGCCGGACTCGTCTTCGGCGGGGCCGTGTTCACGACGATCCTCGGTCTCATGGTCGGTCTGCTGCTCGGCATGTTCATGCTCGGCCGCTTCGCTGAGACCGCGGCGTTCGCGCAGATGGAGGGCCAGCCCGGTGCCTTCGGCGCGGTCCTCAACACCGCGCGTCGCGGCTACCTCATGGACGAGAAGCCGATCGCCATCGACCCGAAGAGCCGCGACCTCGTGTTCCGCTCGACGGGTCGGTCCGGTGTCGTGCTGCTCAGTGAGGGACCGAAGGCCCGCAGCGCGAAGCTGCTCGCCAAGGAGAAGAAGCGCCACGAGCGCATCCTCCCCAACGTCCCCGTCCACACCCTCCAGGGCGGCAATGAGGACGGCCAGCTGCAGATGAAGCAGGTCGTCTCGACCGTCCACAAGCTGCCCCGCAAGCTCAATCGCGCCGAGGTGCTCGCCGTGCGCAACCGCCTCTCCGCCCTGGGCACCCAGGGCACGCGTCCGCCGATCCCCAAGGGCATCGACCCGAACAAGGCGCGCCCCAACCACAAGGCGATGCGCGGACGCTGATCGGCGCTCCCGAGAACGACAGCGGCCCCGTCACCGGAATCCTGGTGACGGGGCCGCTGTCGTTCTCGCCTGCCGTCTGCTCAGCGGCGGAGGATCACCGTCTTCGCCGCGAGGTCGTGGAGACCGCGGTGGTCGCGGTCGAAGATGAGCGCGGGAATGACGAGGACGACGAGGACAGACCGGATGAGGGCGGGCACGAATCCCGGGACGCGGCCGTCGAGGCGGCGCACCTCGATCCCGAAGATCCGATGGCCGACGGTGTAGCCGAGGGTCGAGACGAGGAGGATGTTCGCCAGGAGGAAGATGCCCGGGGCGAGGAACGGGTTGGTCGAGTCGAAGAGACCGGCGATCGCCAGGCACATGAACCAGTCGACCATGAGGGCGAGCAGGCGCTTCCACGCCGGTGCCACCGCATGGCGGCCGGTCTCCGGGAGGCCGAGTCGGCGTCCGGGCCAGTCACCCTCGTCTCGGCTGGTCTGTGGTCCCTGCAGCCAGGACCCGAGGTCGTCGCGATTGATCACTCCCCCAGGGTACCGAAGTCGTCCCTGAGTGAATCATCAGGAAACATCCCCGAAACATGACTGTCATCACGGCTTCACCGAGCACGAACTAGGATGGATCTCGGTCACGAAGAACCGACCATACGTCTAACTAGGAGACCTAAGTGTTCTCGTCTGCTGAAGAACTCGTCAACTACATCGCGGAGAACGACGTGCGTTTCGTCGATGTCCGCTTCTGCGACCTGCCCGGTGTCGTCCAGCACTTCAACCTTCCCGCCGCCTCGTACGGTGTGGATGAGATCACCGAAGGTCTCCTCTTCGACGGGTCCTCGATCACAGGCTTCCAGGGCATCCACGAATCTGACATGAAGCTCCTCGCCGATGTCGCCTCGGCGTTCATCGACCCCTACCGGGAGGCGAAGACGCTCGTCGTCACGCACTCGATCGTCGACCCCTTCACCGACGAGCCCTACTCCCGTGACCCCCGCCAGGTTGCGGCGAAGGCGGAGAAGTACCTGCAGAGCACCGGCATCGCCGACACCGTCTACTACGGCGCCGAGGCCGAGTTCTACATGTTCGACTCGATCCGCTACCAGAACACCCCCGGCCACAGCTTCTACGAGGTCAACTCGATCGAAGCGGCGTGGAACACCGGCGCGCAGGAGCCCGAGGGCAACCTCGGCTACAAGACGCCCTACAAGGGCGGCTACTTCCCCGTCTCCCCGCAGGACAAGTTCGCCGACATCCGCGACGAGATGTCGATGACGCTCGAGGAGATCGGCTTCGAGATGGAGCGCGCCCACCACGAGGTCGGCACGGCCGGGCAGCAGGAGATCAACTACAAGTTCAACACCCTCCAGCACGCCGCTGACCAGCTCCTCGACTTCAAGTACGTCGTGAAGAACACCGCCGACGAGTACGGCAAGACCGTCACCTTCATGCCCAAGCCCCTCTTCGGCGACAACGGGTCGGGCATGCACTGCCACCAGTCGCTGTGGAAGAACGGTGAACCGCTGTTCTACGACGAGAACGGCTACGCGGGTCTCTCCGACCTCGCCCGCTGGTACATCGGCGGCCTCATCGAGCACGCCGGCGCCGTCCTCGCGTTCACGAACCCGACGATCAACTCCTACCGCCGGCTCGTGCCCGGCTACGAGGCGCCCGTCAACCTCGTCTACTCGGCGCGCAACCGCTCGGCCGCCATCCGCATCCCGGTGACCGGCTCCTCGCCGAAGGCCAAGCGCCTCGAGTTCCGTGTGCCCGACCCGTCGAGCAACCCCTATCTCGCGTTCTCCGCGCAGCTCATGGCCGGACTCGACGGCATCCGCAACCGGATCGAACCGCCGGAGCCGATCGACAAGGACCTCTACGAGCTGCCCCCGGAGGAGGCCAAGGACATCAAGCTCGTCCCGGCCTCCCTCGACGAGGCGCTCGACGAGCTCGAGAAGGATCACGACTTCCTCACCGCCGGTGACGTCTTCACCCCTGACCTCATCGAGACGTGGATCAGGATCAAGCGCGAGAACGAGATCGACGTCGCGCGTCTGCGTCCGACTCCGACCGAGTTCGAGCTCTACTACTCGATCTGACCCGACCGGCGGACCATTCCCCAGGGAATCGGCTCGCAGGGAATACAGTGGGGGCGTCACCGGTTTCTCCGGTGGCGCCCCCGCTGCGTTCCTGCCGGAACCCTCTCGCGCGGGCGCACGGCATCGACATCACCATCTGCGAGGACGGACTATGACGCATTACGATCTGCTGCTCATCGGCACGGGCTCGGGGAACATGTTCCTCGACAAGAGGTTCGCGGGACTGAAGACCGCGATCGCCGAGGAATGGCATTTCGGGGGCACGTGCCTCAATGTCGGGTGCATCCCGACGAAGATGTTCGTCTATCCGGCCACCATCGCGGAGGAGGCCGCACACGCCCGTCGCTACGACGTCGAGGCCGCGTTCGAGGGCGTCGACTGGTCGGCTCTGCAGGAGCGCATCTTCTCCCGCGTCGACGCGATCGAGGCCGGCGGTCGGGAGTACAGGTCGGGCGATCGTCAGCCGAACAACACCGTCATCCCCGAGCACGTCCGCTTCGTCGATGAGAAGACCGTGGTCACCGCCTCGGGTGAGGAGATCACCGCGGACCGGATCGTCATCGCCGCCGGGGCCGCGCCCACTCTCCCGGACACCCCCGGGCTCGATCCGGCGCGGGTCGACACTCCGGGCTACCCGATCGTCACCTCGAATTCGATCATGCGTCTGCCGGAGCAGCCGAAGCGGCTGGCGATCGTCGGCTCCGGCGTCATCGCCATGGAGTTCGCCCACATCTTCGCAAGCTTCGGCACCGAGGTCACCGTCATCGCCCGCGGACCCCGGCTGCTCCAGGACCTCGACGGCACCGCCTCGGCGGAGTTCACGACGATCTTCACCGCCGACCACAACGTCATCCTCGGGGCCCAGCCTGCCGCCTTCCGCCTCGGCGACGGGGAGGGCGCACCGGTGACGATCGACCTCGAGCCCAGCGGTCGGGTCGACGACGTCGACATTCCCGCCGCGGTCGACGCCGACATCGTCCTCATCGCCATCGGTCGCCACCCGAACACCGCTGGCCTCGACGCCGCCGAGGTCGGCTACGATCTCACCCCCGACGGCAGGCTCGTCGTCGACGCGTTCCAACGCGTCTATGCCGGCGGAGAACCCGTCCCCGGGGTCTTCGCCCTCGGCGACATCAGTTCCGAGCACCAGCTCAAGCACGTGGCCAACCACGAGGCCCGGGTCGTCGGCGACAACCTCGTCGTCGACGTCGCCGCCGGAGCCCCCGGGGCCGCGGCGGAGGATGCGCTCGAGCGCACCAGCCACAAGGCCGTGCCGGCTGCGGTCTTCACCTCCCCGCAGGTCGCGACCGTGGGCATGACCGAGGACGAAGCCCGGCTGGCCGGACACGACGTCACCGTCAAGGTCCAGCAGTACTCCGATGTCGCCTACGGGTGGGCGATGGCCGACGATCCCGGGATCGTCAAGGTCATCGCCGACCGGGATTCCCGGCTCATCCTCGGTGCGCAGATCGTCGGGGCCGAGGCGTCGATGATCATCCAGCCGCTCATCCAGGCGATGGCCTTCGATCAGCCCGCCGACGAGGTGGCTCGGGGCCAGTACTGGATCCACCCGGCGCTGCCCGAGGTCATCGAGAACGCCCTGCTCGGACTCGAGTTCACGCCTCGCTGACCCCAGCACCACGGGTCCCGACTCGATCTGCGCCCGCGGCGGATCAGAACCCGTAGAAGCGCTGCTCCATGACCGCGCGGGCGTGACGGGTCGCCCGCAGGTAGTCGTCTTCGAGCTCGCGACCCCCGCCGGCGGGATAGCCGAGCAGCCGCGCCGTCGCCTCGAGCTCCGAGTGCTCGTCGGGCAGCGCTGCGGCGGTGCGGCCGCGGAAGAGCATGACGGCCGAGCGGACATTCGTCGCCAGCTGCCAGGCCGCGACGAGTTCAGCGGCGTCCTCGACGGGGATGAGGCCCTCCTGCGCAGCGACGTCGAGGGCACCCAGCGTCGAGGTCGTCCGGAGGCCGGGAACCGTGTGGGCGTGCTGGAGCTGGAGGAGCTGGACCGTCCACTCGACGTCGGAGAGACTGCCTCGGCCGAGCTTGAGGTGTCGGCGTTTGTCCGCTCCCTTCGGCAGCCGCTCGTCCTCCATCCGCGCCTTGAGGGTGCGGACCTGGGTGAGCGCCTTCGACGGCATCTCCGCCGGGTAGCGCAGCGGGTCGATGAGCGCGGTGAAGTCGTCCCTGAGCCCCGCGTCGCCGGCCATCGGCCGCGCCCGCAGCAGGGCCTGGGCCTCCCACGGCTGCGACCACTTCGCATAGTAGGACTCATAGGAGGCAAACGTGCGCACGAGCGGACCGTTCTTCCCCTCGGGTCGCAGATCCGCGTCGAGCTCGATGCCGCGGGCGCCTTCGCTGGCCTTGAGCCGGGAGCTCAGCTGCAGGGCGACCTTGGTGACGTGCTTGGCGAGCTTCGCGCGGGCCTCGGCGTCGAGGTCGTCGGACACCGCGCGGTAGACGAACATCGCGTCCGCATCGGAGAAGTACCCGATCTCCCGGCCGCCCCACCGTCCCATCGCGACGACGGCGAACTCGTACTCCGGCACCGAGGCGTCGTCGAGGTCGAGGCGCACGGCGCGCAGGGCGCCGTCGACGGTGAGGTCCATGAGGTCGGAGAGGTCGCCGGGCACCGCGGCGCGGTCGCCGACGTCGAGGACGTCGCGCAGTGCGATCCGCAGCAGTTCGCGACTGTAGGTCTCACGGATCCGGGTGATCGCCTCGGCGCCGTGGCGGTGGAGCAGGCCGTCGACCTCGGCGGCGAGTACCTGCTGATCGCGCGCGGCGAGACTGGCGTAGTCGTCGAGCCACGCGACCGCTGCCGGCTGGCGGAGGAGGAGTTCGGTGGCGTAGCCGGAGAGCGTGAGCACCTCGGCGACGGACTTCGCGGCGAGCCCGGAGTCGCGGAGCATCTTGAGGAACCAGCCCGAGGACGAGAGCGAATCGGTGAGCCGGCGGAAGGAGAGCAGGGCCGCATCGGGGTCGACGCCGTCGGAGAACCAGTCGAGGAGCGCCGGCAGCACCTGTTTGATGACGAGTGCGGTGCGCGACATCCCCGTGGTCAGGGACTTGATGTGGCCGAGCGCTCCCTGCGGGTCGCGGTAGCCGAACGCGCGGAGGCGGTCGGCGGCCGCCTTGAGGCTCGTTCCGCGGTGGTGGGCGTCGACGACCTCGCCGTGGATGCCGACGGCGGCGTCGAGGATCGGTCGGTAGAAGATCTGCTCGTGGAGCCGGGTGACCTGTTTGGCGAAGTCGCGCCGGTTCTCCTCGAGCCGGGTGCCGGTGCGCGAGCCGGAGGGGAAGACGGAGCGGGCGAGGGTCCGCAGCTTCGCCTCGTCGTCGGGGATGAGGGCGTTGCGCAGCATCCGCGGGATCTGCACCCGGTGTTCGACGACGCGCATGAACCGGTAGGCCGAGGAGAACACGAGGGCGTCGTCGAGGCCGATGTACCCGTGCTCCCCGAGCTCGTCGAGGGCACGCAGGGTGTTCGGCGAGCGGATCTCGTCATCGCTCTGCCCGTGGACGAGCTGGAGGAGCTGCGCGGAGAACTCGACGTCGCGCAGTCCCCCGCGGCCGAGCTTGATCTGCCTCGGCGCCTCCGCGGCGGGGATGAGGTCGACGACACGACGGCGCATCGCCCGGATGCCGTCGATGAAGCCCTCCCGCCCGGCGGCCTCCCAGACCAGCGGTGAGAGGGTCTCGGTGAACGCGGCGCCGACCGCGGGGTCGCCGGCGACCGCCCGGGCCTTGAGGAGGGCCTGGAACTCCCAGTTCTTCGCGATGTCGGTGTAGTAGTGCTCGAACTCCGAGAGCGTGCGCACGAGCGCCCCGGCCTTGCCTTCGGGCCGCAGGGCGGTGTCGAGCTCCCAGAGGGCCGGTTCGGCACCGGGGTCGGAGAGGATCGAGCGCATCCGCTGGGCCACCTCGGTGGCCAGTGTCCGCTGCTCCTCGGTCGCCTCGGAGTCCTGGACGAAGACGACGTCGACGTCGGAGACGTAGTTGAGCTCCCGCGCCCCGGTCTTGCCGAGCGCGATGACCGCCATGCGCACGGTCGACTCCGGGTCGAGTTCGGCCCGGGCGATCGCCTGGGCGGTCTCGATCGCCGCGGCGGCGAGATCGGAGAGCACCGCGGTGACGAGGTCGACGATCTGCTCGGGCTGATCGGAGTAGAGGTCATCGGCGACGAGCCGCAGCAGCACGTCGCGGTAGGCCCGCCGCATCCGCGCGATCCCCTCGTTGCCCGTCCGGGCGGCCACCGGAGCGTCGGAGTCAGGATCGGCGCCGACGGATTCGAGCAGGGTCGCCCGCAGCGCACTCGCCGAGGCCTGCGGGGTCGAGATCATCAGGTACGGGGAGCGCTCGAGGAGCAGCGGCAGCGAATCCGGATGCCGCACGAGGTGGTCGACCATCGCCTCCGAGGTGCCGAAGACCCCGAGCAGGCGGGCGAGCATCGGCCGGTCGAGCTCGTCCTCGGCGACCGTGCCCGTGCCGTCGACCCGGGCCGCGTCCACGAAACGCTCGATCCCGCTCGCCGCCGCCTCGGCGCCGGCGGATGAACCCTCCCTCGCCACGGCGCCGGCGGATGAACCCGCCCCCGCCTCGGCGGTCGTCGTCTCCGGCCCCGGGACGTCGGTGTCGGTCGCCGCATTCTTCTCAGCGTCCTTCTCGGCCTCCTCGAGGACCCGGAGGAGACCGAGCGCGCCGGCGTGCGGATCCGGTGTGGCCTCGAGGAGATCGACGAAGCGGGAATCCGTGGCCAGGGGCTGGCCGAGAAGGCCGTCGATGTCGCCGAGGAAGCGATTCGCCGAGGCGGTCGTCGCCGGGGTGCGGGAGGTCAGGCGCGCCATGGGATCACATCGACGAGAAGTGCTTGCTGAGCTCGTACGGGGTCACCTGAGCGCGGTAGCCGTCCCATTCCTGTCGCTTGTTGCGGAGGAAGAAGTCGAAGACCTCTTCGCCGAGGGTCTCGGCGACGAGGTCGGAGCCCTCCATGATCTCGAGCGCCTCGGCGAGGCTCGCGGGGAGGGCGCGGATGCCCATCGCCCGGCGTTCGGTGTCCGAGAGCAGCCAGACATTGTCCTCGGCCTCCTCCGGCAGCTTGTAGTCCTCTTCGATCCCCTTGAGCCCGGCGGCGAGGAGCAGCGCGTAGGACAGGTACGGGTTCGCCGAGGAGTCGAGGCCGCGGTACTCGACACGGGCCGAGGACGATTTGCCGGAGTTGTACTGCGGGACCCGCACGAGCGCGGACCGGTTCCGGTGTCCCCAGCAGATGTAGGAGGGGGCTTCGTGACCGGTCCACAGGCGCTTGTAGGAGTTGACGAACTGGTTCGTCACGGCCGTGATCTCCGCCGCGTGGTGGAGCAGACCGGCGATGAACTGGCGTCCGATCTTCGAGAGCTGATAGGTCGCACCCGGTTCGAAGAACGCGTTGTTCTCCCCCTCGAAGAGGGACACGTGGGTGTGCATGCCGTTGCCCGGGTGGTCGGCGAGCGGCTTGGGCATGAACGAGGCGTAGACGCCCTGGGCGATCGCGACCTCCTTGATGACCGAGCGGAAGGTCATGATGTTGTCGGCCATCGTCAGCGCATCGGCGTAGCGCAGATCGATCTCGTTCTGTCCCGGACCCGCCTCGTGGTGGGAGAACTCGACCGAGAGGCCCATCGCCTCGAGCATCGTCACCGCCGAGCGCCGGAAGTCGTTCGCGGTCCCGCCGTTGACGTGGTCGAAGTATCCGGCGGTGTCGACGGGCACCGGGGCGCCGAGCGTGCCGTTGCCGAGGTCGAGGTTGCCGGATCGGAAGAGGTAGAACTCCATCTCGGGGTGGACGTAGAAGGTGAAGCCCTTCTTCGCGGCGCTCTCCAGCGTGCGCTTGAGGACGTAGCGAGGGTCGGCCTTCGCCGGTTCCCCGCCGGGCACGTGGATGTCGCAGAACATCCGGCCCGTCGGCTCCGTCTCCCCGCGCCACGGCAGCAGGGAGAACGTCGACGGATCGGGCTTGAGGACCATATCGGCCTCATAGACCCGGGAGAGCCCCTCGACCGCCGACCCGTCGAAGCCGATGCCCTCGGAGAACGCGCCTTCGAGTTCGGCGGGGACGACGGCCACGGACTTCAGCCCGCCGAGGACGTCGGTGAACCACAGCCGGATGAACCGGACGTCACGGTCCTCGACGGTGCGGAGGACGAACTCTTCCTGCTTCGACATCGATCAGCCGTTCCACTTCTCGTCAGCTTCGTTCCACTCCTCGTTGCGCTTCTTCGCCTGCTCGAGGGCGTCGCGGGCCTCTGCCTCGGTGTCGTAGGGGCCCATGCGGTGGGTCCAATCGCTGACGAGCCCCTGCTCGACCTCACCGGTCGCGGTGTTGAAGTACCACTTCGAGTTCGCTTCGTCGATATCCTTGAACAGTCCCATGACAGGCCTTTCGTCGTCGGTGAGATGATGCCCTGACACCGGCCAGCTTACCGGTTCGCGGGCCTCCTGACAGGGAGTTCGCCGAGGTGTCGGCCGGTGACCGTTGCCGGTTCCCCGGAGTGCCCCGGCGGCTGCGAGGGGTCCACCGAGGATGCCTCGAGGTGGTACCAGTTCCGCGGATTTCCCCATTCTTTCGCATGGTGGACAACCGATTCCGCAAGATTGATGACGAAATGGGCACGTAAAGGTTTGCCTCGCGAACCTTCACGAGCTTAGAGTGAGATGTACCCTCGGTCGCTGCCCCGCAGAGCCGAATCTGTCCCGTCCCATGGGGCGCCATGAAAGAAGGAATCCCAATGCGCATCTCAGTGCCCACAGAGGTCAAGAACAACGAGTTCCGCGTCGCCATCACCGCCGCCGGCGTCCACGAGCTCGTCTCCCGCGGTCACCAGGTCACCGTCCAGGCCGGAGCCGGCGAAGGATCATTCATCACCGACGATGAGTACATCGCAGCCGGCGCGAAGATCGCCCCCGACGCCGCCGCCACCTGGGCCGCCGGTGACATGGTCCTCAAGGTCAAGGAGCCCATCGCCTCCGAGTACGGCTTCCTCCGCCAGGACCTCATCCTCTTCACCTACCTCCACCTCGCCGCCGACGAAGCGCTGACGAAGGCGCTCATGGAGGCCGGCACCACGGCGATCGCCTACGAGACCGTCCAGCCCGACGGCGGCGGCCTGCCGCTGCTCGCGCCGATGAGCGAGATCGCCGGACGTCTCTCGACGCAGGTCGGCGCCCACAGCCTGCTCAAGGCCGAAGGCGGCCGCGGCGTGCTCCTCTCCGGCGTCCCCGGCACCGACAAGACCAATGTCGTCGTCATCGGCGCCGGTGTGGCCGGCACGAACGCCGCGCGCATGGCCCTCGGACTCGGCGCCAACGTCGAGGTCATCGACATCAACATCCCGCGTCTGCGCCAGATCGACGAGACCTTCGGCGGAGCGATCGCGACGAAGGTGTCGAACAAGTACGAGATCACGAAGTCGCTCTCGACCGCCGACCTCGTCATCGGCTCGGTCCTCATCCCCGGCAAGAAGGCTCCCAAGCTCGTCACCGACGAGATGGTCGCCGGCATGAAGCCCGGCTCGGTGCTCGTCGACATCGCCATCGACCAGGGCGGCTGCTTCGAAGGCTCGCACCCGACGACGCACGACGACCCGACCTACGTCGTCCACCAGTCGATCTTCTACTGCGTGGCGAACATGCCCGGCGCCGTGCCGAACACCGCGACCGCGGCCCTGACGAACGCGACCCTGCCCTTCGCCGTCAAGCTCGCAGACCAGGGCTGGCACAAGGCGCTGTCGAACGACGCCGGCCTCGCCCGCGGACTCAACGTCCACAACGGTCACGTCACCAATGACAACGTCGCCGAGGCGTTCGGCCTCGAGGCCGTCTCCGTCGAGCACGCACTCGCCAACTGAGCGTTCGCCGACTGAGCGGTCGCCGACTGAGCGGTCGCCGACTGAGCGGTCGCCGACTGAGCGGTCGCTAGCTGAGCGTTCGCCGCAGGCTGCGCGCCGATGACGGTTCGGCGAAGGCCGCTCGCGACAGCGTCGGGCCTCGCGCGGGCCTGACAGCGGCGCGCGGTCCGGCGGCGGTTGTCGCGAAAGGCACCCTCGGCTCCACACCCTCCCCGTGCACGCGGTGGGTATGGAGCTGCGGGTTCCTTTCGCTGTGCTCAGAGGTGTGTGTCGAGCGCAGGGGTGTGCGTCGAGCGCCGGGGTGTTCTTGCACCCCGAGGTTGTCCGCGGCGCTCCGCGTAGTCCCGGCAGCGCCCCGAGGTTGTCGGCAGTGCCCCACGGAGGTCCGGCGGCGCACTCCGCGGCGCCCCGCGGAGGTCCGGCGGCACCCAGAGGATGTCGGCGGACCTCAGTCGGCGCGGTCAGCCCTGGTCGGGCATCGTCGTCGAGCGGAAGTGCTCTTCGCACAGCCGCCCGGCCGCCTCGGCGTCCCCGTTGGCGATCGCCTCGACGATCGCGGCATGGTCGATGACCGCACGGTCGAAGAGCTCATGCGAGAACGGGTCGTGACGGAAGCCGGCGTTGATCCGGGTGTCGATGTCGATGGCCATGCGGACGAGTTCGGGATTGTGCCCGGCCCGGGCGATGGCGAAATGGAACCGCGCATCGGCCGTCCGAGCGGCGGCCGCCTCGGCGCGTTCGGAGTACACCGCGGCGAGCTCCCGGAGTTCGGCGAGCTCGTCCTCCGTCCGCCGCGTCGCCGCCGTGGCGGCCAGACCGTTCTGGAACACGGCGCGGGCGTCGAGGAGGTTCTTGCGCTCGGCGTAGAACTCCTCGATGCGTCCGGCCATGGGGGCCAGAGTGGCCGGTTCGACGTTGGCGACGAAGGTGCCGCCGCCGCGGCCTCGGCGCCGTTCGACGACTCCGAGGCGCTCGAGCCGCTCGAGAGCCGCCCGGACACTCGAGCGCGACACCTGCAGGTCAGCGGCCAGGGCCCGTTCGCCGGGCAGCAGGGTGCCCTCCGGCAGGGCTCCCACGGCGATGCCGGAGAGGATGTGGTCGGCGATCTGCTGAGGGGCGCTCGTCAGGCTCACCACCTCGCTCAGCCCGGAGAACTCCCCACCGGACACATCCGAACGCTCGCTCATCACACCTCCTGCGTCGATTCCGTCGTCATTGCTCACCCTCGAGTCTATGCTTCTGCGCCTCCACCCGGGGTCACGGGTGCGGGTGCGCGGTGGAATATCGACACGCCGGGGCTCTAGAATCGTGACCATCATGACTGTCCAGCCTCGCCTCATCACGCCCGGAACGCTCTCTCCCGAACGTCGGGTCCCCGCTTCGATCACCCGCCCCGAATACGTCGGTCGCGCCGATGCCGATGAGGGCCGCGGCGGCAACCACTACACGCCGGAGGAGATCGAGCGCGTCCGCACCGCCGGGACGATCGCCGCGAACGCGCTGGCCGCGGTCGGCGAGATCATCGCCCCCGGAGTGACGACGGATGAGATCGACCGGGTGGCCCACGAGTACATGGCCGACCACGGCGCCTACCCGTCGACGCTCGGCTACCGCGGGTTCCCGAAGTCGGTGTGCACCTCGGTCAACGAGGTCATCTGCCACGGGATCCCCGATTCCACCGAGCTCGTCGACGGCGACATCGTCAACGTCGACATCACCGCGTTCATCGGCGGCATGCACGGAGACACGAACTTCACCTTCGCCGTCGGTGACATCGACGAGGAGTCCCGTCTGCTCATCGAGCGGACGTGGGAGGCGACGATGCGCGGCATCAAGGCGGTGCGGCCCGGTCGGGAGATCAACATCATCGGCCGCGTCATCGAGAAGTACGCGCAGCGCTTCGGCTACGGCGTCGTCCGCGACTACAGCGGGCACGGGGTCGGACGGGAGTTCCATTCCGGGCTCATCGTCCCCCATTACGACGCCGCCCCGGCCCACGCCGAGGTGATGGAGCCGGGCATGATCTTCACGATCGAGCCGATGCTCAACCTCGGCACCGAGGCCTGGGACGTCTGGGACGACTCGTGGACGGTCGTGACGAAGGACCGGAAGCGCTCCGCCCAGTTCGAGCACACCATCGTCGTCACCGACACCGGTGCCGACATCCTCACCCTCCCCGATCCGGACACGGCGATCGCCGGAGGCCCGAGCCCCAAGGACACGCATGACTGACGACTCCCCCGCCCGTTTCGCGATCGGCATCGACATCGGCGGCACGGGCATCAAAGCCGCGCTCGTCGACACGGCGACCGGTCAGCTCGCGTTCAAGCGGGTCCGGGTCCTCACCCCGAAGCCGAGCACGCCGGTGGCGGTCGCCGATGCCATCGCCGAGGTGGTCGAGCTCCTCGTCGAGCGTGCCCTCGAACTCGAGGTCGTCGACGACCGGTCGTCCCTCGACGCGCTCCCCCTCGGCTGCGGGTTCCCCGGTGTCGTCCGTGACGACGAGGTCCACTACGCCGCGAACCTCGATCAGAGCTGGATCGGCTCGAACATCCAGTCGATCCTCCGCGAGCACGTCGGCCGGAAGTTCTTCATCATGAACGACGCCGATGCCGCGGGGCTCGCGGAGATGGTCTTCGGCGCCGGCCGGAAGTACCGGAAGAAGACCGTGCTGCTGACGACGCTCGGCACCGGCATCGGCACCGCGCTGTTCACTCAGGGCCGGCTGGTCCCCTATACCGAGCTCGGCCACATCGAGATGAATGGCCGCGACGCCGAGACGCAGGCGGCCGAATCGGTCAAGGTCCGCGAGGGACTCGAATACGACGAGTGGGCTGGTCGCCTCCAGCAGTACTACTCCCAGGTCGAGCTGCTCGTCGCCCCGGACCTCATCATCGTCGGCGGCGGCATCTCGAAGCAGCACGATGAGTTCCTGCCGCTCATCAAGACCCGCGCGCTCATGTGCCCGGCGAAGATGTTCAACAACGCCGGCATCGTCGGGGCCGCAATCCTCGCCGTCAACGACGGCAAAGCGCGAGTGAAGAAGGGCGAGAGCTGAGCGGTCCCAACTCGACGGGGTGACGAGGTGACTGAGGAGGACAGGCCACCGATACGCCGGGTTCTGTCATCGAGTCGGTTGCCCTTCTCGACTGACGGCCATCTATCTGGGACCGCTGTTGCCAACGGCCTCAAGCAATCCACCCGACGGCTCGGCGAGCAGCCTCGAACGCCGTCTGTCTGATCTTGCTCCGGATGGGGTTTACCCAGCAGCGCCGGTCACCCGGCACTCTGGTGGTCTCTTACACCACCGTTTCACCCTTACCCCGCGACACGATGTGCATCGTCTCGCGTGGCGGTCTGCTCTCTGTTGCACTTGCCCGCGGGTTGCCCCGGGTGGGTGTTACCCACCATCCCTGCTCTGCGGAGCCCGGACGTTCCTCAGCCCGAAGGCCGCGGCCGTCTGGTGACCTGTCCTCACCGACCAGTCTACTCGGATCGGCAGCAGGCGACGGCGACCTCCCACCCGGTGGTGACCAAGGCAACACGGACCGGGTCGGGGCGTGTCAGCCCTGCCGCCTACGATGGTGGGGTGAAGATCCTCCTCCCTCCCTCCGAAGGCAAGACCCCACCGGCGACCGGGGCACCGCTCGACCTGGCCGCCCTGTCGTCCCCGGATCTCACCGCCAAGCGACGGCAGGTGCTCGGAGCGCTGAAGAAGGCCTCGAAGCGCAAGGACGCGCTCACCGCCCTCGGCGTCGGCAAGTCACTCGCCGAGGAGGTCGCCCGCAACGTCACCATCGACGAGCAGCCGTGCGCTCCCGCCCTGCTCACCTACACCGGCGTCCTCTTCGAGGCGATGGGCGCGGCCGATCTCGTCGCCCTCGCCGAGTCCGATGCGGCGTTCGCTGACCGCCTCCGCGACGTCCACGTGTTCTCCGCGGTGTTCGGTCAGGTCGGCGGCCTCGACCCGATCCCCGCGTATCGCTTGGCGATGAAGACCGACCTCGGCCAGCTCGGCCGGCTGTCCTCGTGGTGGAAGCCGATCCTCGCGAAGTCCTTCACCGTCGCTGACGCCGAGGTCATCCTCGACTGCCGCTCGAGCGACTACCGGTCGGCGTGGCCGGGTCCCCACGGGCAGGTCGTCACGCTCGGGGCCATCAAGGCGACCGGGGACAAGCGCAGCGTCGTCTCCCACTGGGCGAAGTTCTACCGGGGCGAGTTCGTCGGCCGCCTGCTCCGTGACGAACGCCCGCTGCCGGAGAGCATCGACGCACTCGTCACCCGCGCCGCAGAGCACTATGAGGTGGAATTCGCCGAGGCGACCGCCACCCGACCGGCGGGACTGACGATCGTCCTGCGCGACTGAGCCCTCGGCTTCACGCGCGGCGGAGCAGGACCGCTTCGCACTCCTCGCAGGTGTGGACCTCGTTCGGGTCCTCGCTCAGCCACTGGTGCCACGTGGCGCCGCTGATCTCCTGACCGCAGGCCTGGCAGTTGGGGCCGGCGATGATCGCCGCGCCCGGCCCGCCCTGGGCGACGTTGCCCTCGAACCGGCGCACGAGGTCCGGCGGCAGGTCGGCCTTGAGCTGGGACTCCTGACTGCCGAGCTCGTCCATGTCCTCGGCCAGCGCCGCCTTGCGCTCCTTGATCGCCGTCTGGGTCGTCCGTCCCTGCTCCGTGACCTCGGCGATGCGGGATTCGATGTCCGCCAGCTCGGCCTGCGCGGTTTCGAGTCGCTCCATCGTCGCGAGCTCCGTGTCCTCGAATTCGGCGACCTTCGCCTCGTGGGCGGCGATCTCCTCCTGCAGGTGGACGAGGTCGCGGCTCGTCAGCCCCGTGCCGTCGTTGAGCTCGGTCGTCTTCTTCGCAATCTGCGCCGTCTGCTTGTCGATCGCGGCGGTGAGCTCGGCGGTCTCGCTCTCGAGCCCGGCGGTCACCTCGGCGGCGGCCGCCTTCTCCGCACTCAGCGCCTTGTGCCGCTCGATGAGCTCCTGCAGCTTCGGCCCCTCGGCGGGGTTCTCGTGTTCGTGGCGCAGGGCCCGTGACTTCGCCGTGAGCTCGATGAGCTCCTCGAGACGGGTGCGCTGATCGGCGGTGAGCTGCATGGTCATGTCCTAGAGCATCGAGGGCAGGGGTCAGTAGCGTTCGACCCAGGGGTCGGTGTTGACGGCGGAGGCCTGGAGGGCGACGGAGAGTCCGCGGGCGGCGAACTCGGCGTCGAGCGCCTCGGCGGCGACCGCCAGCCACACCGCCTCCGAGGCCCAATGCGAGACGTCGATGAGCTGGGGGCGGGCGTCGCCGCGATTGCCGGTGTCGAGGGCCTCGGTCGCCGGATGATGGCGGAGATCGGCGGTGACGTAGACGTCGGCACCGCTGGTGCGCACGGCGTCGAAGAGGGAGTCCCCCGCTCCCCCGCACACGGCGACCCGGGTCACCTCGGCGGCGGGGTCACCGGCGATGCGCACACCGGTCGTCGTCCGCGGCAGTCGACCGGCCAGGGTCCGGGCGATGTCGCGGACCGTCGTCGGCTCGCCGAGGTCGCCCACCCGACCGATGCCGCGTGCCGGATCCGCGGGGTCGGGGACGAGCGGTGAGGAGTCGGGGACGCCGATGAGGTCGATGAGGACGTCCGAGACTCCCCCGACGGCGGAGTCGGCATTGGTGTGCGCGTTGAACTGGGCGATGGCGTTCGTGATGAGCGTGTGGACGGCCCCGCCCTTGAGGGTGCCCGCGCTCACCGAGGAGACCGGGCGCAGCATGAGCGGATGATGGGTGAAGAGCAGGTCCGCGCCGAGGACGACCGCCTCGGCGATGACGGCATCGGTGGGATCGAGGGCGAGGAGGATCGAGCGCACCTCGGCATCGGGATCCCCGACCGCGAGACCGACGGTGTCCCAGTCCTCGGCCAGGGACGGCGGCCACAGGGAGTCGAAGACGTCCACACATTCGCTGACCGTCGGATATCTCATACGCCCACACTAATGCATCGTCACCGGCACTCATCCCGGGCGGTGGAGCGCACGCACCGCCCCCGGTCGGGCCGGTCCGCCTGCCATCGGCCGGAGTCGGCCCGGCCCTGGCACCGGAGAGCCCGATCTGTTCACTTGCCGAGGCGTCGCCGCTAGATTGGCCCCATGACCTCTACCGCGTCGACGACGACGTCGTCCCTGCAGCCCGTCTCCTCCACCGTCGCCGATCTCATCCGGCGCAGCGCCGACCGCTTCGGCTCCCGGACCGCCGTCGAGTTCGGCGACCGCACATGGTCCTATGCCGAGTTCGATTCCGCGGTCACCGCGATCGCCCGTGAACTCCGCCGCCTCGGGGCCGGTCCAGGCGACCGGATCGCCGCCTACGGCCGGAACTCGGACCTCTACGCCCTCGTCTATCTCGCGTGCGCCCGTGCCGGATTCATCCACGTGCCCGTGAACTTCCAGCTCACCGGGGACGAGCTCGACTACATCCTCGCCAACTCCGGGGCCGGGATCGTCGTCGCCGACTCCGACCTCGCCGAGGCGGTCTCCGCCACCGCCCATGGCGGCAGCGCCCGTCTCGTCGGGTTCGACGACTTCCTCGGTCCCGCCTCGGCGCCGGACATCGCCCCGGCCGGAGAGGGCGAGTTCGACGTCGCTGACACGGATGTCGCGCAGCTGCTCTACACCTCGGGGACCACCTCGGCGCCGAAGGGCGCGGTCATGACGCACCGCGCGCTCGTCCACGAATACCTCTCGTGCCTGACGAGCCTCGACTTCGCCGGCACCGACCGGGTCGTCCATGCGCTGCCGCTCTACCATTCGGCGCAGATGCACGTCTTCCTCCTCCCGCTGCTCGCCGTCGGCGCCCACAACATCATCGTCACCGCCCCCGTCCCGGACGACCTGCTCGCTCTCTTCGAGTCGCGGCGGATCAACTCCTTCTTCGCCGCCCCCACCGTGTGGGTGGCGCTCGCGAACAGTCCCGGCCTTGAGACGAGGAACCTCGACAGCCTCGAGAAGGCCTATTACGGGGCGTCGATCATGCCCGGCCCGGTGCTCGAGAAGCTGCGCACCCGGCTGCCCGGGCTCGGGTTCTACAACTGCTTCGGCCAGTCCGAGATGGGTCCGCTGTGCACGGTGCTCCGCCCCGAGGAGCACGACGCCCACCCCGGCTCGGCCGGACGCGCCGTCCTCTTCGTCGAGACGCGGGTCGTCGACGCCGCCGGTGAGGAGGTCGGCCCCGGTGAGCTCGGAGAGATCCTCTACCGGTCGCCGCAGCTGTGCGAGGGCTACTGGGACAGGCCCGAGGCGACCGACGCCGCCTTCGACGGCCAGTGGTTCCACTCCGGTGACCTCGTGCGGATGGATGCCGACGGCTACGTCGAGGTCGTCGACCGCGTCAAGGACGTCATCAACACCGGCGGGGTGCTCGTGGCCAGCCGGCAGGTCGAAGATGCGATCTTCGCGATGCCCGGAGTCGCCGAGGTCGCCGTCGTCGGCATCGCCGACGAGAAGTGGATCGAGGCGATCAGTGCCTTCGTCGTTCTCCGCGACGATGCCGGTGAGATCGCCGAGGCGGATGTCATCGCCCATGTCCGGGACCGTCTCGCCGGCTTCAAGGTGCCCAAGCGGGTGACGTTCGTCGCCGAGCTGCCGAAGAACTCCGCCGGCAAGATCCTCAAGCGATCGCTGCGGGAGACATGACCCCTCTCGTGCACAGCCGCCTCGGCGCGCATACACTGCACTGGGACCCGGTGAGGGTCCGGAGTCGACGGAAGGGAACACGAGGTGGACACGACCGCCAGATGGCAGTGGAGCCTCCACGGTGACGGCAGGACGATCCGTCCCGGGGAGATCGTGCTTCCCGAGGAGCGGCTGAGCTGGCCACGGACGATCGGGATCGGCGCCCAGCACGTCGTCGCGATGTTCGGGGCGACGTTCCTCGTCCCTCTGCTCACAGGCTTCCCGCCGTCGACGACGCTCTTCTTCACCGCGATCGGCACGCTTCTCTTCCTCCTCATCACGAAGGGGATGATGCCGTCCTACCTCGGCTCGTCGTTCGGCCTGCTCGCCCCCGTCGGGGCGGTCACCGGCTTCGCGGCGACCTCCGGGGAGCGGCTCGACTCGCAGGCGATGGCGCTCGCCCAGGGCGGGATCATCTCCGTCGGGGTGACCCTGGCGCTTGTCGGCATCGTCGTCCACTTCGCCGGGGTGCGGTGGATCGAGGTGACGATGCCGCCGGTCGTCACCGGTGCGATCGTCGCCCTCATCGGCCTCAACCTCGCCCCCGCCGCCTGGGGGTGGGTGCAGCAGGCGCCGCTCACCGCAGTCATCACGATCGCCGTCATCGTCGTCTCCTCCGTGCTCTTCAAGGGCATGCTCGGGCGGCTGTCGATCCTCATCGGCGTGCTCGTCGGCTACGGTGCGGCACTCGTCCAGGGGGAAGTGAACTTCTCCACCGTGTCCTCCGCCGCCTGGATCGGCCTGCCGACCTTCCACGCCCCGGCCTTCGATCTCGGGTACCTCGGACTCTTCCTGCCCGTCGTCCTCGTCCTCGTCGCCGAGAACATCGGGCATGTGAAGTCCGTGGCCGCGATGACCGGCCGCGATCTCGACGGACTCACCGGCCGGGCCCTCTTCGCCGACGGACTCGCCACGACGCTCGCCGGGGCCGGCGGCGGATCGGGCACGACGACGTACGCGGAGAACATCGGCGTCATGGCCGCGACGAAGATCTACTCGACGGCCGCGTACTTCTGTGCCGCGATCATCGCCCTCATCCTCAGTCTGCTGCCGAAGTTCGGGGAGATCATCGCGACGATCCCACCCGGTGTGCTCGGCGGGGCAGCGACCGTGCTCTACGGGATGATCGGCCTCCTCGGGGTGCGCATCTGGGTGGAGAACCGGGTCGACTTCGCCAATCCGATCAACCTCAACACCGCAGCGGTGTCCCTCATCGTCGCGATCGCGAACTTCACGTGGACCCCGGCCGGACTCGAGTTCGCCGGGATCGCCCTGGGCACCGCCTCGGCGATCGTCATCTACCAGCTGATGACGCTCATCGCCCGGTGGCGCGGCACCGCGCCGGTCCCCGTCGAGGCGGGGGCCGGCGCGATGGCAGACCAGTCGGAGCCGAAGAGCACTCAGTAGGTGACGACGGCGCGGAAGCGGACGTCACCGGCGGTGACCTTGGCGACCGCCTCGGTGATGTCCTCCTTGTCGAAGACCTCGATCATCGGCTTCACCTTGCCCGATGCCGCGATCTCGAGTGCTTCGGTGAGGTAGTTGAGCCCGTTGTGCGTGGCGCCGATGACCTTCTGACGCTGCGCGAAGAACGGCTGCGGCTCGGTCGGGATCGTGAAGTCGTCGAACGGGTCGAGACCGACGAGAACTGCACGACCGTCGTGCCGCAGGCCCTTGAACGCGTCCCTGCCGGACTCGTAGGAATTCGAGCTCAGAAGCAGGACATCGGCGCCGCCTGCCGCCTGGAGCTCCGCGCCGTCGGCGACGACGAGATCAGCGCCGAGGTCGCGGGCCAGGTCATGCTTGTCCGGCGAGTGGGTCACCGCGATCGTCCTGAAGCCGGCTGCCTTCGCATACTGGACCGCAAGGTGACCGAGACCGCCGATCCCGACGACGGCGATCGTCTCGCCCGGCTGAGGATCAGCCGCGCGCAGTCCGCTCCACACGGTGTACCCGGCGCAGAAGATCGGTGCGGCCTCCTCATAGGACAGTCCGTCGGGGATGAGCACGGTGCCGGTCGCGGTGGCCGCGATGTACTCGGCGTGTCCGCCCTGGGTGGTGAACCCGGTGAGCCGGGCATTCGGGCAGTTGACCGCGGCCTGGCCGGACAGCGGCAGGTTCTCGCGGCAGTAGTCGCACCGTCCGCACGTCGACTGCACCCACGTGGTGCCGACCCGGTCGCCGACCTTGCGGCCGGTGACGCCCTCGCCGACCTCGACGATCTCGCCGACGACTTCGTGTCCCGGGGTGTTGGGGAACAGATCGCCGGCGGCACCGCGCGTCGTCCAGATGTCGGTGAAGCAGATGCCGGTGGCGTGGACCTTGATGAGGACCTGACCGGGTGCGGCGGTCGGGGTGGGAACCTCCCGCAGCTCCCAGGTGCCGTTGAGTTCGGGAATGACTGCTGCCTTCATGTTGGTGACCTTTCAACAGGGTGGTGCTCGGGGGCGAATCCGGTGAGTGGTCCTCACCGGATTCGTGATGACACCATCGACATTAGATGTCACAGCATGCCGTGTGACCAGCAGAGCACGCCGAGGTGCTTGCCGATCGCGCCACGATCGCCTGGCGTCCTTTGCGGGTGGACTGGCGTGCAGTACCGGTGGTCCGCGCTGCGTTCTCGGCTACGCTTCGACCATGGCCGGAACCCGATTCGATCTCGATCCGAGCATCGCCGTGCTCCTGCGCGATCTCGACATCTCCCCCGCCCTCGTCCTCCGTCGCGCGAGCCTGCCCGGGGATCTGCTTTCGCGTGGAGCGACCGAGCTCGACACCGCGGACTACTACCGCTTCTGGGCGGCGATCGCCGACGAGGCGGAGCGTCTCGGCACCGCGGCGGAGGCGGCCGTCGCGATCGGCGAGGCGATCTCCGTCGAGCACTTCTCCCCACCGCTGTTCGCTGCGCTCTCGAGTCAGGATCTGCGCACGGCAGCCGAGCGCCTGGCCGTCTACAAACCGCTCATCGGTCCGGTTGCCCTCGTCGTCGACAGCGCAGCCGACCTCACCATCGCCTATCGGTGGCCGAGCACGCAGGAGCCGCCGGTCCTCCTCGCCATGGCCGAAATCCTCTTCTGGGTGGCCCTCGCCCGCTTGGCAACGCGGGAGCCGATCCGCCCGGTGCGAGTGTCGATGCCGCAGCTTCCTCAGGATCCCGGCGTGCTCGAAGAATTTCTCGGAGCGCGGGTGCGGACAGGAGACGCCTGGTCGGTCACCTTCGCGCAGGCTGATTCCACACGGCCGTTCCTCACCGAGAATGAGGGGATGTGGCAGGTCTTCGCGCCCGAGCTGCGCCGCCGGCTCGCCGATCTCGACGCGGGAGCAAGCACGAGCGACCGCGTGCAGTCAGCCTTGGTCGAGACGCTGCCGGCAGGCGATCCGTCGATCGGCGCCGTCACACGGCGGTTGGCGACAAGTCCGCGCACCCTGCAACGGCAGCTCAAAGCCGAGGGGACGTCGTTCCAGGCGGTGCTCGCCGAGACGCGCGAGAACCTCGCACGCCACTATCTCGTGCGCAATGATCTGCGCACCGCCGAGATCGCCTTCCTCCTCGGCTACACCGACACGAACTCGTTCTATCGCGCGTTCAAGACCTGGACCGGAATGACGCCGGAAGGTGCGCGAACGGGCCTCATCGAGGCCTCGGCGGTCCGGCCCTAGTCAGCGGGCGGCGTTGAAGACCGTCTGGATCTCCGCGATCTTCCCGCCCTCGAAGCGCAGCCATGTTGCGGCCGGGATCGCCGGGGAGCCGGAGGTCGCGAGTTCGGACCAGATGAGGGCGTTGTCGTCGTCGGAGAGCTGGACCTTGACGTCGTCGGAGGTCGTCATCGAGCCCATCTCCGCGAGACCCCGGACGACCTCCTCGGCGCCGGAGGCCTGAGCGACGGGCCCGGTGAACGTGACATCGGGGGTGACGAGCGAGCTGAGGGTGTCGGCGTCGCCGCCGACGAGAGCGGTGTGGAACTGCTGGGCGAGATCTGCGGTGGCCATGATGGGTCCTCTTCCTGAAGCGGTGGTGCTCGGAATCGTGCGGATGTCCCCACGATCATGGCAACATTTCGCCACCCTGGCAATGGGGCAAGCACACTTCCCAGCCTCGGCGATCACCGCAACTGTCCGGAGCCCGGCAGCCGTGGGGCCTGCTCATCCGGCAGTGCGCCGGTCGGGGCGCACTGCCGGACGGGTGTGGATCAGGCGTCCTGATCGACGTTCTCGCGGTTGCTCTCGGCGAGATCGGCCTCAGCGGAGACGCCGCGGAGCATGATGCCCGCGAAGATCGCCACGGCCACGAGGATCGCCGTGGCGATGCCGCCGGTCAGCGACAGTGCCGTCGTGAAGGACTCCATGGCTGCCGATGCCAGGGCGGCGCCGATGTCACCGGAGATCTGCTCTGCGTAGAGCAGCGCCGCCGCAAGGGTCTCCTTGGCGGCCTCGAGCACCTCGCCGGGCAGTCCCGCCGGCACCGAGTCCTCGAGGTTCGTGCGGTAGAAGCCGAGCAGCACGGATCCGAGGACCGCGATGCCGAACGAGGTGCCGACCTCGTAGCCGGTGTTGCTGATCGCCGCAGCCTGACCGGACTCCTCGGGGCGGACCGAGCTCATGATGATGTCGTTGGTCAGCGTCAGACCCACACCCGCGCCGAGACCGACGAGGGAGAGGGCCACGGCGATGACCCACGGGTGAGTATCCGGGGTGAGCGTGAGCAGGATCGCGAATCCGCCCGCGGTGACGAGCATGCCCGCGGTGACGATGATCGACGTCGGAATGCGCTTGACCAGCGCCGCGGCGACGAAGCCCGCACCTGCCGAGACGAGCGCCTGCGGCAGCATCCACAGGGCGGATTCGATGATCGAGAGTCCCGCGACGAGCTGGAGGAACTGCGTGAGCGCGAACATGGCTCCGACCAGGGCGAACACCGACAGGAAGTTCGTCACCACGGCACCGGTGAAGGCTCGTCCCTTGAAGAGGCGGACGTTGATCATCGGCAGAGGCATCCGCAGCTGCCGGATGACGAAGAGGACGAGGAGCACGAGACCGGCGACGAAGGTGACGACGGCGATGCCGGGCTCATCGCCCTCGGCGAAGGTCTTCACTCCGTAGATGACGGCGATCATGCCGGCCAGGGAGAGGACGATGCTGAGGAGGTCGACGCGACCGGGGTTGGGGTTCCTGCTCTCCGGGACGAGGAAGGGCGCGAGGACGAGCAGGAGGATCATCACCGGGATGTTCATGAGGAACGCGGCATGCCAGCTGAACGCCTCGATGAGGGCGCCGCCGACGATGGGTCCGGCAGCGGCGCCGAGTGCTCCGGCCGCCGCCCACACGGCCATCGCGGTGCGGCGCTCGTTGCGGTCGAGGAACATGTTGCGGATGAGTGAGAGAGTGCCGGGCATGATCGCGGCACCGGACATGCCGAGGAGGGCCCTGGCGGCGATGAGCATCCAGGCCTCGGTCGACAGCGCTCCGATCACCGAGGCGATCGCGAAGCCGACCGCGCCGATGAGGAGCACCTTCCGTCTGCCGAAGCGATCACCGAGTGAGGCCATGGTGACGAGCAGGCCGGCGAGCATGAGCGAGTAGATGTCGAGGATCCACAGCTGCTGCGCACCGGAGGGTTCGAGTTCCGCGGTGATCTCGCCGAGGGCGAAGATCAGCACCATGCTGTCGATGGCGATGAGCAGCATCGGCAGCACGAGCACGGCCAGACCGACCCAGGTGCGGGCTGTGGCCCGAGGGGGTGTGGTGTCCATGAGGTTCCTTCTCCTTTCGAGTTACTTCACCAATGAGTGTACTACACCGAAAGGTATACTTATGACATCGAGAGGAGAACCCATGGCACGACCGAGCGCACGACGCAAACTCATCGAGGCGGCACTGACCGTGGTGGAGGAGCGAGGGATCACCGCCCTCACGCTTGACTCCGTCGCCGAGGAGGCGGGGGTGACCAAACGCGGCCTGCTCTACCACTTCGCGAGCAAGCACGCCCTGCTCGCGGGCATCCATGAGCATCTGGCAGCCCGCATCGAGGAGGACCTCCTCGCCGCGACCGGAAAGGCACCCGAGGAGGCGAGCCTCGTCGAACGCACCCGCGGCTACGTGCGGGCGGCGCTGAAGACGCCGAGCACCGTGGAGCTGCGTCTCATCATGGAAGCAGCGAACGAACCGGAGTGGATCGCACCCTGGGAGGAGGTCTATCGGCGCTGGTTCCCCGATGAGGGCGTCCCCGTCGATGAGCTCGATGACGTCTCGCTGCGGTGCCTGGTCGCCCGCATGGCCGCGGACGGCTCCTGGGGGTATGAGAGCATTCTCACCGCGCCGATGAGCGCGTCAGCGCGCGAACGCCTCATCGGCCGGATCCTCGCCGACCTCGGCGAGGACTGATCGCGCCTGGGCGAAGACAAACCTCGCTCAGTGCTCGTGGGAGCTGAGGTCGGCCGGCGGCAGGTATCTGATGAGCCGATCCTGATCGACGTCGAGGATCCTGCGATCCCAGTTCGCGAGGTCCGCGGCGCGGTCGTAGACCTCGTCGAGGAACGTCAGCAGCGTGCCTTCGGGATCGTCGGCGGTGCGGACATCGGCGTAGGGCAGGAGGTACTCCCCCAGGCTCGCGTCGTATCCGCCGGCGGTGAGCTTCCCGTCGTAGTAGCCTTTCGGCGCCGGATACGCGTAGGCGTAGAAAGAGCCTTCGGCGCTGCCGCCGGCCCAGAACCCGACGGCGACGTTCTCCCGGTCCTCGGCTTCGGCCATCACCCAGGGCGGGCAGTTCGGGGGTGAGGCCGTGCTCGGTGGGGCGACTCGTCCCGAATAGCGTGTCGCGGAGAGGTCCATCGACCCCCAGAACAGTTGGACGGGGCTTGCTTTGCCTGCGAATCCGGCGCGCCAGTAGGCGAAGACGTCATCGATGTGCTGGAGCTGTCGCCACCACAACCGCACGGCGTCGGCATCGTATTCCCGTGGCCGTGTGTCTTCGGCGAACGGGGTGGCCTGGGGCAGTTCGTTCGGCCATGCCCACACTGTGCACGGGGCGCCGAGCCTGGTCAGGGCCGCCATCACGGCGGCGTAGAAGTCGGCGACCGACTGGGGCTTCAGCGGCACGGTCTCGATGTCGCCGGTGCTCGCTCGCAGCACGAGTTCGTCGGCGATGAAGTCGAATTCCGCGTCGAAGGTCCGCCCCTGTTGGCGCATGAGGATCTGTGTGCGCAGTCCGCGAGCGCTGACGTCATAGGTGACGTTCCACCAGTGGTTGATGAGCGTCGTGGAGACCAGTTCGATCTTCCCGACGATCTGCAGCCACTGGTGCAGGTTCTCCCGCGTGCCCGTCCAGTCATCGATGCGCAGCTGCGGCCACGAGGACCCTGTCATTTCCGTTCCCATCGCCCACCCGGCCTTCTCGTGGTCACAGGCACGCCTGTGACCGATGGAGTTTCGCTCAACCTAGAAGGTGCGCGGTCACCCGTCAAGGGCGGCGCCGGTGGATGTGCCGGATTCGTGTCGTCGCCGGGCGTTCTCATCGCCGGCGACAGTGGCTAGCGCGCGGCCTCGGGAGGCGGTGATTCGCTGTCGTCTGCGGCATCACCGCTGCCGGGGATGAGGAGGGCGACGAGGTAGGCGATGCCCGCCCCGACGACGAGCGGCAATGCGACCGGGGTGTCGACGAGGAGGACGAGGATGAGGAGGACGGCCAGAGGGCGACGCCATCCGACGGCGGTTGTTGCCGCCATTCCCGTCGCCATGGCCGCTCCGACGGCGAGACCCGGGATGAGGACGGCAGCGGCGGCGCCGATGGCCGAACCGATGAAGATCAGCGGGAAGAACTCCCCTCCCCGCCATCCGCTGACGAGGCAGAGCGACAGCGCGACGATCTTCGCTGCTGCGACGAGGAGCAGCGTCGGCCAGGCTCCGGAGTCGGTGAGCACCTGGAGGTCGTGCAGTTCATGATGGCCGGAGAAGCGGACCAGGGGGACGAGGACAGCGAGGACGGCGAAGAGGATCGTGCCGATGGCGATCGTCGCCCACGTGCGACGGATGCGCTGCGCTGCGACCTCGAGCAGATGGTGGAGGGCGCGGAAGGCCAGGCCGGCGGCTGCCGCGATGCCGGCGACGGCGAGCAGCCACGGGCTGAAGTAGGCGACGTCGACCGGTGGCAGGGAGATGCGTGCACCGCTGCCCTCGGGCATCGCCCTCATGACGGCGAGAAAGACGAAGAACCCGGCGAAGGCCGCGCCGAACTGGAGGACCTTCTGCGGACCGAGCTGGTCGCCGTCGATCGCGGCCGCGCCCGGTGGGGACCCGTAGAAGCCACCGAGGGCGCCGGCGCTGCCGGCCTGGCCGATCGTGCGGCGCATGGCGACGTCTTCGCCGATGAGGTGGGCGACGATCGTCGAGAGCTGCGCGACGACGGCGACGATGCCGGCTTCGGGTCCGATGGCACCGCCGAAGGCGACCGCGACGATCGCGGCGAAGGCCGTGGTGAGCACGGCGCGCCGAGGCAGTCCGTCGGGGTCACCGGACTGATTGAGCAGAGTCTGGAGATCCTCGGTCGGGGCGGCTCGGTCGATGAGGATGAGCAGGGCACCACCGGCGAGGATGGTCACGAGGATCTGGGTCGTCGCATCACTGAAGAGTTCACCGCCGGCTCCCCAGACGAGGTTCTGGAGGGCGGTCATGCCGCTGAAGGTCAGCGCCGCGACGAGTCCTGCGATGCCGCCGTAGACGATGGCCAGCAGCGTCAGGCGTGGGGTGACGCCGGCGAAGCGCGCCTTCACGGGTGGTCCGCCGGACCGGCCTGCCGTCGGCTGACGATGCGCGAGAGTTCACTGGCGAAGAGTCCGAGGAAAACGAGGTCGAAGACGAAGACCGCGGAGACGAGGATGCGCGAGAGCTGACCGGTGGCGACGATGTCACCGTAGCCGGTCGTCGTCATCGTCGTCAGCGTGAAGTAGAGGGCGTCGACGCGGGTGTCGATGCCGTCGAACTCGGCGGGATTGTTCGTCGCGACGACGAAGAAGACCGCGGAGAAGGTCGCCGCGACGAGGACGAAGGAGAGGACGAGGAGCGGCAGATTGGTGTCCGTGCGGCGCAGGCGCAGCAGGGCGAAGGCGAGGACCGACAGCGCCGCCGCGGTCGCGAGCAGGCGTTCGATCGCACCCATTTCGGAGCTGGCCAGGGGAACCGTGAAGTAGAGCGCGAGGACGGCCAGGGGTCCGACGATGAGACTGAGTGCGCGCAACCCTGGGGAGCTCATGAGCTGCTGCCTGCTGGGGCGTCGGCTGGGTCGGCCGTCTGAGGAGGGGGCGTTCACGCCTTGATTGTATGCGGAGACCAGAGGCACTCCTCTCTTTGTCAGGCGTCCGCGCGCTTCGAAAGCGCCGTCAGCGAAGCAGTAATCGATTGTGTCACCAGTGTTGACAGCAACGCTGACTCGCCATAGTGTGTGTGACGCACACAACAACGATGTGAAGGGTGCACCCGATGACTGCAGCAACCACGTCCACCAGGCGTGTCTCCCGCCGTGGCCTGCTCGGTCTCGGTGCCGCCGGGACCGCTGCAGTTCTCTCCCGCCCCGAATCAGCAGCAGCTGAACCGGACATATCTGAGAACCGAATGTGGGACGTCATCGTTGTCGGCGCTGGTCCCGCCGGGCTCGGAGCTGCGCGGGACCTCGCGGACGCAGGCAAACTCGTGCTCATCCTCGAAGCCCGTTCAAGGATCGGCGGTCGACTCTTCACCGATGCGTCATCGATGTCCGTACCGGTCGAGCGCGGCGCCGAGCTCGTTCACGGCCCAGACGTCTCGACCTGGGATCTCATCCACTCCGCTGGGCTGACGACGCATCGCCAGGCGGCCATTGCCGGCAGACTCTCTCCAGACACGCCGTGGATCCGGTCGAACACATTCGACACGTTTCGTTTCCCGCTCGGTGCACCCACATATCCGCAAGGACTGCCCGCACCCCGCTCAGGTGAAACGGCGCTGATGTGGCTGAAAAGGGTCGGCATCTCAGCGGACAATTATCCGATCACTGTCGCCGCACTCGAAGTCGACAGCGAGCAGTTCGATATCGCCCCCGCCGACCCGGTGTACTACACAGTGCTCGAAGCACTCGACCTCCAGGATCGCAATGGACCAATCCCACCGGACGAATCCGGCGACTACCGGGTCATCGGCGGCTACAACCAGATACTTGAGCCGCTTTCTCGCGACATTTCCCTTCTGCTCGATCACCCGGTAGCTCAGGTGAACTACCGAAGCAGCCGAGTCACCGTCGTTGCCGGGAGTAGAGAATTCAAGGCCCGCGCCGTCGTTCTCGCCGTCCCAGGTGGCGTGCTCCAAACCGACGACATCGTCTTCGATCCGCCGCTGCCGGGGGATCGTCGAGTCGCTATTGACGAGATCAGCTACCTTTCGGTCTTCAAAGGAATCTTCGAGTTCGAGCGACCAGTTCTCCCCCCTTCGCATTCTCAGGCACCCGACTGGGATGTGCTGGCGACGTTCTCGGTCAACCCGCCCAGTCTGTGGAATGCGTCCGCTGGCACGCCTGACTTCCCCGGGGAGATCGTTGTGTCATGGATGACCGGCGGAAAGGCGCAGGAGCTGCTCGACCTGCCCGAAGTCGAACGGATGGCACTCGCTCTCGAGAGCATTCGCGTCTCCACCGGAGTGCCCGATCTGCAACCGGTCGCCTCGGTGACGAAGGACTGGTCAAAAGATCGATTCGCGCGTGGCGCGTATCCGGGACCGTTCTCCCGACGCGACGGCCTGCACGCACCGATTGATTCCCGGCTCTACTGGGCCGGAATCGTCACGTGTCGACTGTTCACACGTCGCGGGATTCGGGCATCGCGGCGGCGCAGGCGGTCCTGAGTGATCATCCCTGAGATGGGCTCGCAGACATCCTCACCCACCCACCGAGCAGGAGAACGACCATGAACCTCCCCCATATCACCGCCACAGAGGCAATCCGGCTGTTCCGAACGCAACGGCTCTCGCCTGTCGAGCTGCTCGATGCCGTCGTGGCACGCACTCGCGAGACCGAGCCTCTTGTCAACTCAGTCACCGAACAGATGCTCGAGGCTGCGTACCGAGCCGCACGGGAATCTGAGAAGCGCTATCAGGACAAGACGCCGCGACCCCTCGACGGTGTTCCGCTCATGCTCAAGGAAGAGCAGCCGATCACGGGCTATCTCAGTGAGGAAGGATCACTACTTGAGAAGGGCAATGTCGCCGAGGTGACCCACCCCATCGTCGATCGCATCATCACTGCCGGCGCCGTTGTCCATGGCCGGACGACAACGCCCGAGTTCTGTTGCGCCCCAGTGACGCACACTCGCCTCTGGGGCATCACGAGAAATCCCCATAATCCGGAAATGACTCCCGGCGGTTCGTCGGGAGGTTCTGGGGCGGCCCTGGCCTCGGGGTCAACGGTATTGGCAACCGGCTCGGACATCGGCGGTTCGATCCGGATCCCCGCCTCGTACTGCGGTGTGGTCGGCTTCAAACCGCCCTTCGCACGTGTGCCAGGCCTTGCTCCATTCAACGCCGACACCTATTGCGCCGACGGCCCGATGGGTCGCAGCGTGGCCGACGTCGCCCTGTTGCAGAACATCATCGCAGGCCCGTGGGCTGGCGACCCCGCGTCCCTGCGTCCCCGAGTCAGTGTCTCCGGCGATGTCGGCACTTTGAACGGGGTGAGGATCGCACTGAGCTTCGACCTCGGCGGTTATGATCCGGACCCCATTGTGGTCACGCGCACAGAGCAGTTCGCACTGGCGCTGGAGAACGCTGGAGCCAGCGTCGAAGAAGTCGATCTGCCATGGACCCCTGGCAGGGTCCTCGACATCGCGTGGAAGCACTTCGGCGGAATCATGGGCCCCTTCATCGAGTCGATCGGGCGCGACAGTTCGGCAGAGAGTCTCATGCCCTATACACGAGCCTTCATCAACGCCGCTTCGCGAGCGGGGAGCTACGCCGTCGGTCTTGTGGAGGAATCGACCTTCTATCGACCACTAGGCAACCTATTCGAGACTTTCGATGCGCTCGTCTGCCCCACCGTCACAAATACAGGGATGGCCGCAGATGCGACATGCACTGACTCGGCCGACGTCTTCTCTCAGCTGATGACCCTGCCTTTCAACATCGTCGGACGCGTGCCCGTCCTCGCCGTTCCTTCGGGTCGCGCCCCCAACGGAGTCCCCACCGGCGTCCAGATCGTCGGGCGCACGTTCGACGATCCCATGGTCTTCCGAATCGGAGCAGCCGTCGAGGCAGAACTCGGTCTGACCACTGCCGACGACTGGTGGCCGGATCTGTCTCTGAGTTCGACTAACACGCGAAACACGCCTGCAACGGAGTTCCGCGATGATGCCCAGGGGTCGACTGCGACCACGAGCTTGGCGGGTCGGCAATGACCCACACCACGACAGCCAAGAGTTTGATCCCCCAGCTCAATCTGGTCGGCATCGTCGTCTTCGGCATTTCCTACATGGCCCCTTCAGTGGTCATCGCCACATTCGGAGTGATCGCCACACTGTCACAGGGCGCCACCGCAATGGCGTACGTCTTTGCCACTGGCGCCATGGTGCTCACGGCGCTGAGCTATGGCAAACTCGCGCGCGCCTACCCGGCGTCCGGATCGGTCTACACCTATGCTCGCCGCACTCTCGGCAGTCATATCGGCTTCCTTTCCGGATGGACGATCCTCCTCGACTATCTCTTTCTTCCAATGGTTGCGTGGCTGATCACGGCCCTCTACTTCGGCGCTCAGTTTCCCGTCCTGCCGACGTGGATCTGGGGTGTGCTCATCATCGCAACCTGCACCCTCATCAACATCATCGGCCTCAAACTGGCAGACCGCTTCAATCGCGTTCTGCTTCTCATCGTCATGGGCGGGGTCCTCACTCTTATCGGGTTCGGCATCGCATTCGCCTCCGGAAACGGCAATCCAGTCGGACCTGCTGCCTGGCCGGAATCCGCAACCATCTCCGCGATCGCTGCTGGAGCGGCGGTAGCCGCCTATTCCTTCCTCGGATTCGACGCAGTGAGCACGTTGAGCGAGGAGGTGAAGAACCCCACGACGACAGTCCCCCGCGGGATCGTGCTCGTCGTCCTCACCGGAGGGGTGATCTTCGTAGCGACCTCCTTCGTCATGCAATGGGCGCATCCGAGTCTCGACTTCGCCGACCCGGAAACGGCAGGATACGAAGTCCTCACTCTCATCGGTGGCCCGATCTTCGCCGGAATCATCAACTCCACTCTCCTCGTGGGCGGAGTCGCCTCGTGCTTGGCCGTCCAGGCTAGTGGCAGTCGACTGCTCTTCGTCATGGGGCGAGACGGGGTCTTTCCGAAGCGAGTCTTCGGCAGACTCCACAATCGGTTCCGCACCCCCGTATTCAATCTCGTCCTCATTGCCGCCATCGGACTCGCGGGGCAGCTGCTCACCGTGGGCGACGCGACGTCGCTCATCAATTTCGGGGCTTTCCTGGCGTTCGCGGTCGCCAATGCCTGCGTCATCGCCCTCTGGTGGCGACACCCGGATCCGGGATTCAAACGCAGATCTGTGATCGGGTTCGTCGCGCTCCCAGTCCTCGGCATCATCGTCGACGTTTACCTGCTGTTGAATCTGGGGTCGTTGGCGATACTCATCGGATTGGCGTGGTTGGGCCTCGGGGGCGGGTTCTTGGCGGTGCTCACACGAGGCTTCACTCGCCCGCCGCCAGGACTCGACTTTGCAGGCGCGGACGAGGCTTGAGTCCATGCGCCGGTATTCGCACAGCCCACCACATCACCCGGTTCGCAGCCTCGGCCGTTCACTCTTTTCACAGCGACGTCTCGGCGCGATGAAGCGCTGACCTGCAGGGTCCAACAACAGAACACACTATTTCAGGAGGGCAATGATGGCCACTGACACCGAGCTCGAAGACAGACTGAGATCACTTGAATCGTCACACGGACTCGATAGACGATTCTCACCCGGGGACCTGCTTCTGCTCGCCATGCTCACTGTGGCGCTCCCCATCGTGCTCATCGTGATCGGATGGGGAGCGGGATCGTGAGTGTCCAGGCACGACCGCTCACCGGCGAATTCGAAAGCAGCCTTCCCGTCACGCGTGCGGAGAAGACATGGGGACCGCTGGCGATCTTCGGTAACACCTCCTCCGCAGCAGTGGCGACGTGGTGCTTCATCAGCGGAGGTTTCGTCGCAGCTTACCTCGGCGCCACACAAGGGGCCCTGGCCGTCACAGCAGGCACGCTGATCGGGGTATTCATGGTGCTCCTTGCAGCGCTTCCCGCAGCAGGCCGGTATGGGGTCGAGGCCGTGCGTTCGACCAGACCTCTGTTCGGATCGCGCGGTTCCGTTCTTACTGTCGTACTCACCCTGCTCATCCTCATCGGGTGGAATGCCGTACTGACGATCGCACTCGCTGACGCCTCAGCTCTGGCGCTCGCTGAGATGGGATGGCTGACGGAGACGATGATCGGCCCGACCGCCATGATCGTCGCCGTCGGCAGCGCTCTTGTCGTGTTCTTGCTTCTTCGAAAAGGCACAGCCACACTGCGCTGGGCGGGACCGGTCGTTGCTGTCACCGTGCTCATCCTCGCAGTTTGGATCGGCATCATGCTCATCATCCGCTTCGGCATTGACGGCATTCTCAGTGCCGGCGCGCTCGCGCCGCTGCCGGACAACGGCAGCAACTTCATGCTCACCGTCGAACTGGGAATCGCCGGAGGACTGTCGTGGTGGCCCTATGTCGGGGGCCTGACGAGGAACGCCCGCACCACACGAGCAGCCATCGTGCCCAGCGTGCTCGGCCTGGGCGTGATGATGTCCCTCGTCCTCATCATCGGCCTGATCGCAGCCCTGGTGGTGCCGGAGTCTGGCGGTGATCCGACCGGCTATCTCATTGAGATCGGCGGCCCCGTCTTCGGCGTCGTCGCGCTCTCGTTCCTCGCCCTGGCCAACGTCGGAACGATCATGGTTGGAGCCTACTCCGCGGCTCTCGGGCTCAAGCAGATACCGACAATCGACCGCCGGGTCCCGTGGTCGGTCGCAGTTGCCGTTGTCATGCTCCCCGTGCTGGTCATCGCTGTGTTCTTTGCCGACGCCTATATGGCGAACTACGGCGCATTCATCACCTTGGCGGGAATCCTGCTCGGCCCGATCTGCGGAATGCAGATCGTCGACTTCTTCCTCGTGCGCCGGCAGGAGCTTGATATCCGCGCGCTCTACTCAGTGAACGGCTCAGGATCCTACTGGTATTTCGCGGGGATCAATCCCGCAGGAATCGTGGGACTCATAGTCGGAATGGGAACGTATCTGGCACTCCTCGATCCATTCACCTATGTTCCGCCCGTCGACCTGGGCGTGATCGCCGCGGCAGTGCCCGCAGCGATTGCAGCTGGCGTCGTCTATCTCATCATCCTCCGGTTCGTTCCGCGGCTATGGTCCAGCCGACGGATCACCACCGACAGTTGAACTCATGATGAATCGTATTGCCGGCACCGATTCGGTCGGTGCCGGCAATTCGACGAGCAGAACGACTTCGCCGCGATGCCCGTCGCCTCCGCGATCAGATGCTGAGCGTCTCAACCACTCGGATAGTCGTGAGAGCCAACCTAGGCGGTCGAGTAGACTCGTTCACCGCGGATCCATGTCGAGGTTACGCGGCTCTCGTCGATGGAAGCCTCAGCGACGTCAAAGGGGTTGGGACTGATTGTGATGAGGTCGGCGTCGTATCCTCGCCTGATCGTTCCCGTCCGGGACTCCCAGTGATTGACGCGCGCTGCACCTGAGGTGCAGGCAGCGAAGAAGTCAGCGAGTTCGAGCCGCTGCTCATCTCCACCCAAGGGCGGACGATCGGATCCGGGCACCGCCCGGTTCACAGCGACATGGGCCGCGGCGATCGGGTCAGCTGACGAGACCGGCCAGTCACTGCCGGCGGCGAGCGGCGTTTCGCTCCTGACGAGATCCCCGAAGGGATACTGCCTCTTCTGCGCGCTCTCAGGCATGTACGGAAGCGTGAGTTTGTCGATCTGATCCCCATGGCAGGCCCACAGAGCTTGGATGTTTGCGACAGCGCCGAGCCCAGCGAAGCGTGAGACGTCACCAGGGGCGACGACCTGAAGATGCGCAAGATGATGGCGCAGGTCTGTCGGCCCGTTGACCGTCCGCGCAGCCGCGAGGGCGTTGAGTGCGTCATGCACAGCTCGATCCCCGAGTGCATGGAAGTGGATCTGGAAACCGGCCCGGTCGAGAGCGATAGCGTACTCCGCCAGTCTCTCTGATGAGATGAAGCTCTTGCCGCGATTGTGCGTATCTCTGCCGCAGGCATCGCGGTACGGTTCGCGCATCGCCGCCGTGAAGTTCTCCGCAATGCCATCGACCATGATCTTCACGGTGCCGAGACTGTAACGGTCAGCGCGACCAAGCGCAGCGGCATCGGCGCGACCGCGGATGAGGTTGTCGAGCTGCTCGAGCCCTCGGTCACGTTGCCACCATTGGGCACCACGCACCCGGACTCGAAGTGTGCCATCGGCAATTGCACGCTCATAAGCGACCCGGGTATCGGGAAAGCCCGCGTAATCGCCGATGAGGGCGTCTTGCCAGCCGGTGATGCCAAGCGCGATGAGCCGAGTCTGTGCCGCGAGCAGGCCCGCGGTGAGCTTTTCTGCGGACACGGCCGGAAGATGCGCCTCGACGAGTCGGAGTGCGCCTTCGTGGAGAGTACCGGTCGGTGCACCATTCGGAAGCCTTTCGATGACACCGTCAGCGGGGTCGGGAGAGTCCGGGCCGATCCCGGCCAGGGACAGCGCCGCAGAATTGACCCAGAGAGAATGATGATCCCGGCTGTTGAGGGCAACCGGACGATCAGCGATCACGTCGTCGATGAGCAGCGCGGATGGGGCTCCACCCGGAAAATGACCCATCGACCATCCGCCACCAACGATCCATGGCTCATCCGGATGCGCGTCGGCATACGAGGCAATGCGGTCAATGGCCTCAGCGGCACTGCGAGTGTCCGTGAGGTCGCATTGCAGCATTTCGACTCCGCCCTGCACCGGGTGGATGTGTGCGTCCTGGAAGCCGGGCGAGAGGAGACCGCCCTCCAGATCGACCACTATGGTCGATTCACCGACGTACGCCGCCATGCGGGCGTTGGGGATGATATCGCGGATTACGCCGTCCGTGACGACCACCGCCCGATCGCGAAGTGGGGCACCGGACCCGGTGAAGACGGCGCCATTATGGAAGACGACATCAGCAGTGGGGGTCATGACCGTCCTTCGTCGGAAACCAGCGTCAGTGCCACAATACTGATGCGTCATTGTCGGTGTCAACGCCGATGACAGAGGTGCATGATTGTACGATGATCTCGGATCTCACGGGCGGTTCTGATGCCGCCGACCTATGAACGGAGTCGAATCCCATGACGAGCAGAACCCCGGCCAAGTCTGGTGCCAAACCCACTCTGGACAAGGAAGCATTCATCGACGCCGGACTGCGCATGGCTGCCCGCCCCGAGACCACTACCGTGACGAACAGAGCGCTCGGAAAAGAGGTCGGCGTCGATCCGACGGCCGTTTACCGGCATTTCCCGAACAAGGAAGTGCTCATGCGCGCGCTTCTTGATCGCCTGTTTCAGCTCGCATGCTCGAAGGTGACGGTCGACCTGGACCGGTGGGAAGATCGACTCGTCGAGTTCGCTGAGATCACTCTCGACACGTTTCAGGAGTACCCGTCAATTGCGGCAACGGCCACAACGCTGACGACGCAAGGCCCAGGAGAGCTCGACAGTATCGAACTCATTCTCGAATGCTTCCACAGAGCCGGGTTGAGTGGACAAGCGCTAGCTGAGAACTACTCCACATTCGGCGCATATGTGCTTTCCGGTGCAGCCAGCCTCTCGGCTCCGCTGCCTGCGAGCAAGAATGAACGACGCGCATGGTTCTCGGGTGCACTGTCTGCCGATCCTGCCCGATATCCACTGACAGCCTCGATCCGCGATGACATCCTCAGCCTGGATCACCGGGAGATCTACCTCCGCGGGGCTCGCCAACTGGTCAGGTCAGCCGTGGGCCCAGAGGGACTCGAACCCCCGACCCTCTCGGTGTAAACGAGATGCTCTAGCCAACTGAGCTATAGGCCCCAAACGCGCGTGTTCAGTATGTCATATCCCCGACCCGCTGCCGAAACCGCTGACGCCGGGGTCGGCCCCACCCGGGTCAGTCCTGTTGCCGCAGGATCCCGGCGACCACCTCAGCGAAGCGCTCCCCAGCACCCGCGTCCGCGACGTCGAAGAGGGCGCGGTTCTGTTCGATCGCAACCGCACCGAGGGCGAACGACAGCACCGCCGCCGAGGTGGTCGCCCCGAGCCGTGCCGGGGTGAGCCCCACCGGGGTGACGTCGTCCGGGGCGAGCGAGTAGCCGAGCATGAAGATTTCCGCGCCGTCGCGGAACCGCAGCAGCACATCGCGCAACGCAAGAACGGTGACGAGCGGGTCCGCGGTGACCGGGGCGCGGCTGTTCACCTCGGCGCCCATCTTCTTCGCGATGAGCACGAGGAGGTCCTGCTTGTTCTTCACATGCCAGTAGAGCGCGGAGGGCTGAACGTCGAGCTCACGGGCGAGGCGACGCATCGACAGATCGCCCAATCCGTAGCGTGAGAGCACGTCGAGTGCGGTCATCGTGATGCTCTCAGCACTCAGCGCCAATGAGACGTACCTTTCACTTTTCGACATTCCCCGCGCTCGATTTCTCAAATGCGCGATCCCCTGGCTATAGTAGTTGCTGGTCACGGGATATGGCGCAGGTTGGTAGCGCGCCTCGTTCGGGACGAGGAGGTCGTGGGTTCAAATCCCGCTATCCCGACCAAGTGAAATCTCGGGGCATCGCACGCGCGATGCCCCGAGATTCTTTCGTTCTAGAGTGGTTCCCATGCCCACTCCCCAGATCGTCGCCGACATCTCCGAACTCGAGGTTCCACCGCGAGTGTCCGGTTCCGCATGGCGGCTGACCCCACCTGAGCGGGATCTCGACGCGAACATCATCACTCTGCCGGCCGATGACGAGATCCGCGCTCACAACGGCCCTGACCTCGACGTCCTCATCCATGTCCTCTCCGGTTCGGGAACCCTCGAGACGGACGCTGACACCCTCGACCTCGCCCCCGGTCTCATCGTCTGGCTCCCCCGCCGTTCGACCCGCCGATTCATCGCCGGCCCCGACGGCCTCAGCTACTTCTCCGTCCACCAGCGCAAACCGGGACTGAGCATCGGATCACGGCCACCGCTAAGGACCTGAGAGCCACCGGGTGCCGGGCAGAACCCTCACCGCTGCGGTTCAGGGTCGTCCTCACGGGCAAAGGCGATCGCGATGAGCTGCCGGAGGACCGCCTCGTCGATGTCTTCGAGCTTCTTCACATACACGCACCCGGCCCCTTCCGTGTACGTCCCGAGCTTCGGCAGCAGAGCCGCACCGCCCGGTAGGTCCTTGAGTCCGTAGAGCGACAGCTGTGCCTTCCGCGGGGAGAACGCGGTCTTCGGCCACACCCCGTGATTGCGTGGATTGACCGGTGACCGGTAGTGATACTCGCCGTAGCCGACCATCGACGGCCCCCACATCACCGGTTTCACCCCGGTCACCTCGGTGAAGATCTCCTCGAGCCGCTGACCGTCGACACGGCGCTTCGCCGGGGTCGCGGCAGCGATGAAGGCGTGGACATCGGCGTCGGTCGGCTTCGTCTTCTGTTCGGCCATGGATCGATTATCGCCGAGACGGTCGCCCCTGTCAGCCCACGTCGCGTGCTCAGCTCTCCGGCAGCCAGTCCGTGCCGTCCTCGACCCGATAGATGAGGTTCGTCCGCGTATGGGCGACCGCCGGGTAGCGGGTGAGGTAGTCGAGGACGAAGGCCTGGACCGCCTCGGTGTCGGGGGCGACGATGTGGAGGAGATAGTCGTCAGCGCCGGCCATGTGATACATCCGCACGACGCCGGGGAACTTCGGCGCAGCAGCGGTGAAGGCATCGATCTGCGCCCGGTCGTGCTGGGCGAGCCGGATCGAGATGAGCGCCTGGAGCGGAATCCCGAGCGCCGAGGTGTCGATGTCGACGCTGTAGCCGCGGATCACCCCGCTCGAGCGCAGGCGCTTGAGCCGCAGCGACACCGTCGACTCCGAGATCCCGACCTCGGCGGCCAGAGCTGCCCCCGAGGCACGAGCATTCTCACTCAGGGCCGAGAGCAGATGCCGGTCGATGTCATCGAGTTCGATCTTCTGCGACACGGTGCCCGCTCCCCTCAACTGATCCGTCTCGGAGAGTCTACGCACTCAGGGGCGCCCGCTCCCAGCCCGTCGATGCTCCTCGCGGACACTGTGCCCGGTGACGGCTGCCGCTCAGCCCTGTGCGGCGGCTTTCTCCGGGACGGCGGTCGCTGCCGGGGACACGGTGAGTGAGGCCCGCTCGGCGAGGCGGTCGAGGAGCGCGCCGAGCTCCGCGGAGTCGGCGGCATGACCGAAGACGTAGTAGTCGGGGCGCACGACGACGATCGGTGCGCCGATGTCGCGGAACCAGCGCGAGTAGTCGGCGTCGACGTCGACGACGCTGTGCTCCGAATCGAGCTCGGCCCGGCTGACATGCGCGTGGACCATGCCCAGGGCATCGATGATCGCCCTCTGCTCCGCGGTCAGGTCGTCGAGATAGTCACCCCGGGAGGACAGCAGCGTCCACCCCGTGCCGATGACGTCGTCGGCCAGACCGTCCCGGCCCCGTGCCTCCACCCTGGCCTGGAGACCGAGGCGTCCGACCACCTCGGTGCTCTCACCGCCGTCGAGGACGCCCTCGTAGAGCCACGGCAGGACCGGCGGCGGGACGTCTCCGGCGAGGAACGCGGCATCACGGGCCGCGACCTCCTCAGGATCCTTCATGCAGACCACCCGACCGAGCGCCATCGAGGCCTCGATGTAGGCCCGGGCATGAGGGCGCCGTTCGACGGTGTACGCGTCGAGGAGACCCTCGGCCGCGCTCCCGGAGAGCACGAGGTCGAGCTTCCACGCGAGATTGACGGCGTCGCGGAGGCCCGAGGACAGCCCCTGCCCCATGAACGGCGGCATGAGATGAGCGGAATCGCCGATGAGCAGCGTGCGATCCCGGCGGAACGTCGAGGCGATGAGCGAGCGGAAGCCGTAGACCTTCTTCCGCACGATCGTCGCGTTGTCCGCACTCAGCCCCCACCGCGACAACAGGGACCAGATCCTCTCCTCCGTCGCCATCTCCTCGGCACTCTCACCGTCGAGCAGCATGAACTCCCACCGCGCGGTGTGCCGACCGAGCCAACGGAAGAGGGACACCGGGCGCTCCGGGTCGCAGATCTGACCGGCGTCGGGCATGTCGATGACCATGTCGCGATCGTGGGGTTCGATGTCGGTGACGAGCCAGTCCTCCTCGAAGCCGAGGTCCTCCCATTCGATGCCCACCTGCCGGCGGACGAGGGAGTTCGCGCCGTCGGCCCCGATGAGGTACCGCGCTGTCACCGTCTTCTCCTTGCCGGTGGGGGTCAGTCCCGCCTCGGTCTTCTCGACTTCGCGCAGGCGCACCTCGACATGGTCGGGGTGATTGGCCACCTCGGTCGCCTCCCACCCGAGCTCGACCGTGACACTGGGATGCCTGCCGACCGCGTCGAGCACGGCCTCCTCGAGCTCCGGCTGATAGAAGAGGTAGTCCGACTTCCATCCCGAGGGCGTCGGCGCATTCCAATCGATCCGCAGGAGCAGCTCCCCCGCCGCATTCACCCAGTCGTAGTCGGGAATCGGAATGGCCTGCAGGCGGAACGCGTCCGTCGCGCCGATGCCCTGGAGGATCCGCATGATCTCATGATCGAGATGTCCGGCGCGCGGCAGCGGGTAGGTGCCGGGCCACTTGTCGAAGGCAGCGACCGTGTGGCCCTTGGCCCCCAACAGCGCCGCGTGCACCTGTCCGACGGGACCGAATCCGACCTGAATGACATCGACATCAACCATGGGGCAACTCCTCCTTGAGTTGGGTCATCATGTGATATTAAACATAATGATTATGTTCAATGAGCTTAGGGACAAGAGCCGGCCCGGTCAAGACTCGACGACCTTATGGAGACTCCTCTCAGCCGCACCGCGTCGGTGCTCGACGGCGCGGAGCACCGGCGGCAGAATCTGCGGTGCGCGTCACGTCACCGGCGACTTCGTCAAGGATCCTGCCGGAACAGGGTCGAATGCAGAAGATTCTTGATGATTCCTTGCAGTCGTTGAGAGAAACCCGATTGAATTCCGCCATGACCTCTCTCCACCCCGAATCACCCCTTCACCCCGAAACCCGCATGGTCCACGGCGGCATGGACGGCCTCACCGAGGCGGGCGTCCACGTCCCCGCGATCGATCTCTCGACGACGAACCCGGTCGGCGACATCGACACCGGCGGCGAATCGTACGAATGGCTCGCCACCGGCCATCCCCTGCGCGAGAGCGATTCCGCCGTCTACCAGCGCCTGTGGCAGCCCGGCGTCGCCCGCTTCGAAGACGCCCTCGCCGACCTCGAACACGCCGAGGAGGCCGTTGCCTTCGCCACCGGCATGGCGGCCCTGACGGCGGCGCTGCTCGCCGCGGTCAGCGCCGGCACCCCGCACATCGTCGCGGTCCGTCCGCTCTACGGCGGCAGCGACCATCTGCTCGACTCCGGCCTGCTCGGCACCACGGTGACGTGGACGACGCCGGAGGGGATCGCCTCGGCGGTGCGGGACGACACCGGACTCGTCATCGTCGAGACCCCGGCGAACCCGAGCCTCGACCTCGTCGACCTCGATGCCGTCGTCGCGGCGGCGGGCGATGTTCCCGTCCTCGTCGACAACACCTTCTCCACACCCGTCCTCCAGCGCCCGATCCGGCACGGCGCCGTCCTCGTCCTCCACAGTGCGACGAAGTACATCGGCGGGCACGGCGATGCGATGGGCGGGATCATCGCGACGAACTCCGCGTGGGCGACCCGGCTGCGTCAGGTCCGCGCGATCACCGGTGCCCTGCTCCACCCGATGGGCGCCTACCTCCTCCATCGCGGACTGCGCACGCTCGGGGTGCGGATGCGCGCGGCTCAGGCCACTGCGACGCAGCTGGCCGAGCGCCTCAGCGCCCATCCGGCGATCGCCGCGGTCCACTACCCCGGGCTCGAGGGCCAGGATCCGCACGGTCTGCTCGGCCGCCAGATGGCCGGGCCCGGCGCGATGATCGCCCTCGACATCGCCGGCGGCTTCGAGGCGGCCCGCACCTTCGTCGAGAACTGCCGCCTCGTCGTCCACGCCGTCTCCCTCGGCGGCGCCGACACCCTCATCCAACACCCTGCGTCGCTGACCCACCGTCCCGTCGCCTCCGAGGCGAAGCCGGGTGACGGGCTCGTGCGCCTCTCCGTCGGCCTCGAACACGTCGACGACCTCGCCGAGGACCTCTTCACCGCCCTCGACGCCGTCCGCGCGGCCGCGTGAGCAGGCCGTTTGTGGTCACAGACCTGAGGTGCTGGAGCCGAAATCGCTCCTCTCCCTCGGTTCTGTGACCTCAAACGCCGCTGTCGCGCGTCAATGGGTGTTGACATTGACGCGACGTCAACTTCTACGCTGGTTTCCATGGACTGGTCCATACAGGAAACAGCGCGACTGACGGGCACGACGAGCCGGACTCTGCGTCACTACGACGCGATCGGCCTGCTGTCTCCGTCGTCGAGGGCCGCCGGTGGCAGCCGACACTACGACGAGGACGCCCTCGTCCGCCTGCAGAGGATTCTCCTCCTGCGGGAGCTGGGCCTGCCGCTGGGTCGGATCGCGGAGGTGCTCGAGACCACCGCGGATCCGATCACGGCCCTCGAGGACCATGTGCGCGAGCTCGGACGCGAGCGAGCGCGCCTGGAGCGGCAGATCGCCGCCGTCACCGCGACGATGACACGACTGAAAGCAGGTGAACCGCTCATGGCGGAAGAGATGTTCGATGGCTTCGACCATCGAGAGCACGAAGACGAGGTGCGGCAGCGCTGGGGCGATGCCGCCTACGAGACCTCGGAGAAATGGTGGACGGGAATGAACGACGACGAGCGCCGGTCCTGGCAGGACGATGCCCGCAGACTGGCCGCGGACTGGGCAACTGCCGCCGAGGCGGGGGTTGACCCCGATTCGTCCGAAGCGCGGGATCTGTCCCGCCGTCACATCGAGTGGCTGACCTCGGTGCCGGGAACCCCGGCCGCCGACCCCGCCGGCGACACCGACGGCTACGTGCGGGGACTCGCGGAGATGTACGTCGCCGATCCGCGGTTCGCCGCGAACTACGGCGGTGAGCAGGGTGCGGAGTTCGTCCGCGCCGCGCTCGTGTCCTACCTCGACGCGAACTGACGCTCACCGCGTGCTGAGTGCGCTGAGCTCCGAAAGAGCTCAGCGCCCGCAACGCTCAGGACTGCTGGGACAGGGCCTGCCGAATCTTCTCGGCGGGCCCTTCCAGCGTCTGCGCGCCCTGCATCGGGGCCCGGTCGGAGATGTCGAAATCGGCCATCGACGTCGTCGGCCACACATGGATGTGGACGTGGGGCACCTCGTAGCCGACGATCATCATCCCGATCCGCTCGCACTCGAACGCGGCCTCCTGAGCACGGCCGATCCGCTTCGCGACATTCATGAGGTGATCGAGGAGGTCGTCGTCGAGGTCCGTCCACGCGGAGATCTCCTCGCGCGGGACGACCATCGCATGTCCCTCGGTGAGCGGGGAGACGTCGAGGAACGCGACGCACCGGTCGTCCTCGTAGACGAATGCTCCGGGGATCTCTCCGTTGATGATCTTCGTGAAGATCGTGGCCATGGCGGTCCTCCTCGGTCGAGGGCCGCTGCTGCGCGGCCCGGTGTGATGCGGTCGCCGGGCTGCCGGTGGGTCAGGCGATGCCGGCGGCGATGCGGGCCTCGATCGCGAAGTCCCGGGTCTCGGTGCGTGCGACCTGGCGGCCGCTTTCGATCGTACCGGCTTTCGTGATGACGAACACACCGCGCTCGGCGACCCCGTGGTCCTCGTCGAAGACGCCGTAGGCGCGCGCCACGGCACCGTGGGGCCAGAAGTCCGAGCCGATCGAGAGATTCACGCCGCGTTCGACGCCCCACGCCGCCAGCGTGTACTTCGCATCCGCGGTGATCGCGATGACGGTGAGGTCATCGCCTGCCGCATCGGCGTCGTCCTGGACGTCCTGCAGGGCCCGGATCTCGTCGCCGCACACCGGGGAGAACGCATAGGGCAGGAACGCGAGGATGACCACGGAGCTGCCGGTCGCCTCGGCGAGGGTGATGGTCCGGCCGAACTGATCGGTCACGGAGAAGTCGGGAGCCCGGTCACCGGGCCCGGGAATCATGGACGGCCCGCGCTCACGAGTAGTTCTTCTTGCCGACGAGGCGGAAGCCTGCCCAGTCCTCGGCCGCGGACACGGTCGAGGTGACGTGCATGCCGGCGGTCGGCGCCGCTTCGGAGATCTCTGCCGGGGTGATGTGGCCGGGTCGGTTGGCCTTGGGAGTGAGCAGCCACACGACCCCTCCGTCCTTGAGGGTGACCTGAGCGTCGACGAGCCCGTCGATGAGGTCGTCGTCATCGGACCTCCACCACATGAGGATGACGTCGAACACGTCATCGACGTCGCCGTCGGCGATCTTCTCTCCGATGATGGTCTCGATCGCCTGGCACAGATCAAGGTCGACGTCGTCGTCGTAGCCGATTTCTTGCACATAGTCCCCCGCTGCCAATCCGAGATTGTGTCCCAGTTCGGTCGGCAGGGTCGACGTGGAAGAGGTCCTTTCAGAAGCGGAGTTGCTCATACTCACATTGTTCCGCCATTTGCAGACGGGGGCAAATGTCGGCGCGCCCGTTCTCCCGGCCGTTCTGCGGATTCCGTCGTCGTCATCCAGATCACAGGAGACGGCAGAGCGAAGACGGCCGCCGCGTACTAGGCTGGAATCGAATCCGGTGGACCCTGGGCTCTGTGTCATCACCCGAACCGCATTCCATCGGCAGAACGCGACTTCGCCACCAATGCAGGTCGCGGAGGGAAGAGAGGACCACACTGTGGACAATCGCAATCAGGGCGGACCGATACTCAACGGGCTGCCAAGCCAGGTGCCTGACATCGATCCAGAGGAGACAGAGGAGTGGTTGGCCTCTCTCGACTCCCTCATCGATGAAGGCGGGCGCTCGCGCGCACGCTACGTCATGCTGCGGATGCTCGAGCGCTCGCGTCAGAAGCAGATCGGCGTGCCCAGCCTCACCGCCACCGACTACGTCAACACGATCGGACCTGAGAACGAACCCTGGTTCCCCGGTGACGAAGAGGTCGAACGCCGCTACCGCCGGTGGAACCGCTGGAATGCCGCGATGCTCGTCCACCGCGCCCAACGCCCCGGCATCGAGGTCGGCGGCCACATCTCCACCTACGCCTCCTCGGCGACTCTCTACGAAGTCGGTCTCAACCACTTCTTCCGCGGCAAGGACCACCCCGGCGGCGGCGACCACATCTTCTATCAGGGACACGCCTCCCCCGGCATGTACGCCCGCGCCTTCCTCGAAGGCCGGATGACCGAGGAGGAGCTCGACGGATTCCGTCAGCAGCAGTCCCACCTCATCGACGGCAAGCCCGCCGGCCTCCCGTCCTACCCTCACCCGCGCCAGCTCGAGGACTTCTGGGAGCACCCGACGGTCTCGATGGGCCTCGGCCCGATGAACGCGATCGCCCAGGCCCAGTTCGACAAGTACCTCCACAACCGGGGGATCAAGGACACCTCGCAGCAGCAGACGTGGGCGTTCCTCGGCGACGGTGAGCTCGACGAGCCCGAGAGCCGCGGCATGCTCCACGTCGCCGCCTACGAGGAGCTCGACAACCTCAACTTCGTCATCAACTGCAACCTGCAGCGACTCGACGGACCGGTGCGCGGCAACGGCAAGATCATCCAGGAGCTCGAAGCGTACTTCCGCGGGGCCGGCTGGAACGTCATCAAGGTCGTCTGGGGCCGCGAGTGGGATGCGCTGCTGGCCAAGGACCGCGACGGCGCCCTCGTCAACCTCATGAACGAGACCCCCGACGGTGACTACCAGACCTACAAGGGCGAGTCCGGCGGGTTCGTGCGCGACAACTTCTTCGGCCGCGATCCGCGGACGAAGGCGATGGTCGAGAACTACTCCGACGAGCAGATCTGGCAGCTCAAGCGCGGCGGCCACGACTACCGCAAGGTCTACGCCGCCTACAAGGCCGCGTTCGAGCACACCGGTCAGCCCACCGTCATCCTCGTCAAGACCGTCAAGGGCTACTCGCTCGGTCCGCACTTCGAGGCGCGCAACGCGACGCACCAGATGAAGAAGATGACGATCGACGACCTCAAGCTCGCCCGCGATCACTTCCAGATCCCGATCTCCGACAAGGAGCTCGAGGAGAACCCGAAGCTGCCTCCGTACTACCACCCGGGACCCGACGCCCCGGAGATCAAGTACCTCCAGCAGCGGCGCGCCGACCTCGGCGGGTACTCCCCCGAACGGCGCAGCACGTACGTCGACCTCGCCCTGCCCGGCGACAAGGCCTACGAGGCCGGACGCCGCGGCTCGGGCAAGCAGACGATTGCGACGACCATGGGCTTCGTCCGCGTCCTCAAGGACCTCATGCGCGACAAGGAGTTCGGCAAGCGCATCGTGCCGATCATCCCCGATGAGGCCCGCACCTTCGGCATGGACTCGTTCTTCCCGACGGCGAAGATCTACAACCCGCACGGACAGAACTACATCTCCGTCGACCGGGACCTGTTCCTCGCCTACAAGGAGGCGATGGACGGACAGCTCCTCCACGTCGGCATCAACGAGGCCGGCGCGACGGCGGCCCTGACCGCGGTCGGCACCTCGTACGCCACGCACGGCGAGCCGATGATCCCGTTCTACATCTTCTACTCGATGTTCGGGTTCCAGCGCACCGGTGACTTCTTCTGGGCCGCCGGCGACCAGATGGCCCGCGGCTTCGTCCTCGGCGCCACCGCCGGACGCACGACGCTCGTGGCCGAGGGACTCCAGCACGGTGACGGCCACTCGCACCTGCTCTCCTCGACGTACCCGTCGGTGATCTCCTACGACCCGGCCTACGTCTACGAGATCTCCCACATCGTCAAGGACGGACTCAACCGGATGTACGGGCCCGATGACGGCCGTGATCCGAACGTCCTCTACTACCTGACGATGTACAACGAGCCGATGGTCCAGCCGGCCGAACCCGAGGACCTCGACGTCGACGGCCTGCTGCGGGGCATGTACCTGCTCAAGAAGGGTCCCGACAACGGGGGTCCGAAGGTTCAGCTCATGGCCTCGGGCGTCGGTGTGCCGTGGGCGCTGGAGGCCCAGGAGCTCCTCGAGAAGGACTGGGGCGTGTCCGCCGACGTGTGGTCGGTGACCTCGTGGACCGAGCTGCGCCGCGACGGCCTCGCCGCCGACGATGCGCGTCTGCTCGACCCCGAGGCCGAGCCGCGGATCCCGTTCGTCACCGAGAAGCTCCTCGACGCCTCGGGTCCGGTCATCGCGACCTCGGACTTCATGCGGGCCGTGCCCGACCAGATCCGGCAGTACGTGCCCAACCACTTCACGTCGCTGGGCACCGACGGCTACGCGATCTCGGACACCCGTCCCGCGGCGCGCCGGTACTACCTCGTCGACGGTCCCTCGATGGCGACCCAGGCGCTCATCTCGCTTGCCGACACCGGGGTGATCCCGATCGACAAGGCCGCCGAGGCGGCGAAGAAGTACCAGCTCGATGATCCGCGGGCGGGCGCCTCCGGTTCGACCGAGGGTGCCGGTGCGTGAGCCTGAACAGGTGAGCAGCCGCACACGCTGAGTGACGGAGATGGCCGGAGTCGACAGGACTCCGGCCATTTCTGTCCCCGATGACAGATTTTTGTGCGTTTCGCACAAGCGTTTTGTCTCAAGGCCTTTAAGCTGGAGTCCATGACCTCCGACACTGAGACTCTCCGTCGGCGAGCGGAGACGGGTCGACGTCTGCGCGCAGGCGTCGGCGTCCTCTCCACCGTGACCCTGCAGCGACTCGACACCCGGCTGCCCTGGTACCGCTCGATGTCACCATCGGATCGCTCCTGGGTCGGGCTCCTCGCCCAGTCGGGCATCAGCTCGTTCATCGACTGGTACCGCCAGCCCGACACCGATCTGCGGGTCGTCAGCGAGATCTTCAAGTCCGCTCCCCGCGACCTCATCCGCGCCATCAGCCTCCAGCAGACCCTCCAGCTGCTCAAGGTCGTCGTCGAAGTCGTCGAGGAGCGCGTGCCCGACATCGCCCGCACCGCCGAGCAGCCGGCGCTGCGCGAAGCCGTGCTCATCTACTCCCGCGAGATCGCGTTCGCCGCGGCCGACGTCTACGCCCGGGCTGCGGAGGCCCGCGGCAGCTGGGACGCCCGCCTCGAGGCGATGGTCGTCGACGCCCTCGTGCGCGGGGACTCCGTCGACGAACTCGCCAGCCGCACCGCCGCCTTCGGGTGGCAGTCCGAGGAACCGGTCACCGTCCTCGTCGGCCGCGCCCCGCAGCGGTCGGCGAAGAAGGGCATCGAGGTCATCCGCCGCAAGGCCCGGAAATGGGCCGAGGACGCCCTCGTCGGCATCCACGACAACCGTCTCCTCATCGTCCTCGGCGGAGTCAGCGACCTCGACACCGCGGTCGAGGACCTCTCGGACTGCTTCGGCCCCTCCGAGGTCATCGTCGGTCCCAGCGTGCCGACGCTCGCCGAGGCGGCCACCTCGGCGAAGGCGGCGATCATGGCGCTCAAGGCCGCCACCGCCCGTCCCGACTCCCCGCGCCCGGTCAAGGCCGACGAGCTCCTGCCCGAACGGGCTCTGGCCGGCGATGCCGTGGCCCTGGGCGAGCTCATCGCCCGCTACTACGAGCCGCTGACCTCGGGCACCGGCCAGCTGCTCAAGACCGTGAGCGCCTACGTCGAGTTCGGCTCCTCCCTCGAAGCCACCGCGAAGGCCCTGTCCGTCCACCCCAACACCGTCCGGTACCGGCTGCGGAAGATCACCGAGGCGATCGGGCTCGATCCCACGGTCTCCCGGGACGCGTTCGTCATCCACATCGCATTGGTGTACGGACGACTGTCAGATGCCGGGCTATTGTCGCAAGGCGACAAAACGCAATGACGCCCGACAACCATCCGTTAGATTGAACAGCGACGTCGAACGAAAAGAGATTCTCAGTGCTAGTCATCACGTGCCCAGGTCAGGGCGCCCAGAAGTCAGGCTTCCTCGAGTCCTTCCTCGAACTCGAGACCTTCTCAGCACAGATCGATGAACTCGCCGCCGCGTCGGGCATCGACCTGCGCGCGCACGGCACGACCTCCGATGACGAGACGATCAAGGACACCGCGCTCGCGCAGCCGCTGCTCGTCGCCGCGGCCATCGCCTGCGCCGCCGAGCTCGGCGTCACCCCCGACGTCGTCGCCGGCCACTCCGTCGGTGAGATCGCCGCCGCGCAGATCGCCGGCATCCTCACCCCCGCCGATGCCATGCGCTTCGTCGCCGTGCGCGGCGCCGGCATGGCCGAGGCCGCAGCCGCCACGCCGACCGGCATGTCCGCCGTCGTCGGCGGGGAGCCCGCGGACGTCCTCGCCGCGATCGACGCCGCCGGTGCGGCACCGGCCAACGTCAACGGCGGCGGCCAGACCGTGGCCGCCGGTGCACTGCCGAACCTCGAGGCCCTCGCGGAGAACCCGCCCGAGCGCGCCCGGGTCATCCCGCTGCCCGTCGCCGGAGCCTTCCACACCGAGTACATGGCGCCGGCCGTGCCGACGCTGACGGAGACCGCGGCCGAGCTCACCGTGACCGATCCGAGCCTGCCGATCCTCACGAACTCCGACGGCAGCGTCGTCGACAGCGGCGCCGCCTACGTCGACCTCCTCGTCTCCCAGGTGACCAACCCGGTGCGCTGGGACCTCTGCCAGGAGACGCTGCAGCGCCTCGGCGTCACCGGGCTCATCGAGCTCGTCCCCGGCGGCACGCTCACCGGCATCGCCCGCCGGGCGCTCAAGGGCGTCGAGACCTACCCGATCAAGTCAGCCGCCGACCTCGACGGTGCGCGTGAGTTCGCGGCCGCCCATGCAGGCGCCGCGGCCAACGCCGGAGAAGAAGGATGACCACCGCCATGCCCACACTCAACACCGCACAGACCGGCCGGTTCTCGAAGATCGCCGGGATCGGCGCCTACCGCGCCGAGAACCTCGTGACCAACGACGAGATCGCCGGTCCGATCAACTCCTCGGACGAGTGGATCCGGCAGCGCACCGGCATCGTCACCCGCCGCCGGGCCAGCAAGGACGTCGGCGTGCTCGAGATGTGCGAAGAGGCGGCCCTCGAGGCGATCGCCTCGGCGGGACTCAAGCCCGAGGACATCGGCGGCGTCATCATCTCCACGGTGACCTTCCCCTACTTCACGCCCTCGGCTGCCGCTGCGCTCACCGACCGCATCGGCACCGGACCGGTGCCCGCCTGGGACATCAGCGCCGCGTGCGCCGGCTACTGCTACGGCATCGCCCAGGCCGATGCGCTCGTGCGCGCCGGCACGATGGACAACGTCCTCGTCATCGGCGCCGAGAAGCTCTCCGACGTCATCGATCCCACCGACCGGTCGATCTCCTTCATCCTCGGCGACGGGGCCGGCGCAGTCGTCGTCACCTCGGCCGATGAGCCGGGCATCTCGAAGACCGTGTGGGGGTCGAAGGGCGAGAACTGGTCGACGATCCGGATGACCGAATCGCTCATGGACGTCCGCGACGACCGCGACCTGCCGTTCCCCACCCTGCGCCAGGACGGGCCCACCGTCTTCCGCTGGGCGGTGTGGGACGGCGCCGAGGTGGCCAAGAAGGCCCTCGAGGAATCGGGGGTCGAGGCCTCCGACCTCGCCGCCTTCATCCCCCACCAGGCGAACATGCGCATCATCGACGAACTCGCCAAGCAGCTGGGACTGCCCGAGTCCGTCGTCATCGCCCGTGACATCGCCGACAACGGCAACACCTCGGCGGCCTCGATCCCGCTGGCCACCGAGCGTCTCCTGCGCGAACAGCCCGAACTCAGCGGCGGACTCGCCCTGCAGATGGGATTCGGCGCCGGACTCGTCTACGGCGCCCAGGTCGTTCGCCTGCCCTGAGCGCCCGTGGCGCGGGCGAAATCACCGCGCGAATGACCTAAGATATTCGGCGGGACACTCGTCGATACCGTTCCAATCCGACCGGGGACATCTCGGTTGTCACTAGAAAGTAGGAAAGAAATGGCATTCACCGAAGCTGAAGTCCTCTCCGGACTGGCAGAGATCGTCAACGAAGAGACCGGCCTGGCCGTCGAGGCCGTCGAGCCCTCCAAGTCGTTCACCGACGATCTCGACATCGACTCGATCTCCATGATGACGATCGTCGTCAACGCCGAGAAGAAGTTCGGCGTGAAGATCCCGGACGACGACGTCAAGGACCTCGTCACCGTCCAGGATGCCGTCGACTACATCAACAAGGCCCAAGAAGCCTGAACATCTGAGGACGCACACGGCCCGTCCACCGACGGGCCGTGTCCCACACTATCGACGAGGTTTTCACCATGACACCAAAAGTTGTCGTCACCGGGATTGGTGCGGTGACCCCCTTGGGCGCCACTGCCGATGAGACCTGGCAGGCCCTGCTGGCCGGTCAGTCCGGCGTGTCCACGCTCGACAACGACTGGGCCGAGAAGTACGGCCTGACCGTCGACTTCGCTGCGACGGTCGACCCCGAGGTCGTGCCCGAGAAGCTCAAGCGGGTGCAGGCCAAGCGCCTCGACCCCTCGAGCCAGTTCGCTCTCATCTCCGCCCGTGAGGCCATGGCCGACGCCGGTCTCGAGGAGACCGATCCCGAACGCACCGCGGTCTCCTGGGCCACCGGCATCGGCGGCGTGTGGACGCTGCTCGACGCCTGGGACACGCTCAAGGACGAAGGTCCGCGCAGCGTCATGCCCCTGACCGTGCCGATGCTCATGCCCAACGGCCCGGCTGCCGCGATCGGCATGGAGTTCAAGGCCCGTGCCGGTGTGCAGACGATGGTCTCGGCCTGTGCGTCGTCGACCGAGAGCCTCGGTCACGCCTTCGACCTCATCGCGAACGGCGACGCCGACATCGTCATCGCCGGCGGATCCGAAGCCGCGATCCACCCGATCACCCTGGCGGCGTTCAATTCGATGCAGGCGCTCTCGCGTCGCACGGATTCCCCCGAGACCGCTTCCCGGCCCTACGACGTCGACCGTGACGGCTTCGTCATGGGCGAGGGCGCAGGCGCGCTCATCCTCGAGACCGAGGAGCATGCGAAGGCCCGCGGGGCGAAGATCTACGCCGAGGTGGCCAGCTGGGGCATCTCGAACGACGCCTACCACATCACCGGCAACGAGCCCGAGGGCAAGTACGCGCTCAAGGCGATGGAGGATGCGCTCGAGGCCGGCGGCCTCACCCCCGCCGACATCAAGCACGTCAACGCGCATGCGACGTCGACGCCGGTCGGTGACATCCCCGAGTCCGTGGCGATCGCCGAGCTCCTCGGCGACTCCGTCGACGACACGCTCGTCAGCGGCACGAAGTCGATGACGGGCCACCTCCTCGGCGGTGCCGGGGCGGTCGAGGCGATCTTCACGGTCAAGGCGCTCGAGACGCGGACCGCTCCCCCGACGATGAACATCACCGAGGTCGATCCCAAAGTGAAGATCAACATCGTCCGGGACACTCCCGCCCAGCTGCCCGACGGTGACATCGCCGCCCTGTCGAACTCCTTCGGGTTCGGCGGACACAACGCGGTCGTCGCCTTCAAGTCGGTGTGATCGACTGACACACGTTCTGTCACACGACGAAGGGCCCCAGCTTCGGCTGGGGCCCTTCGTCGTGTCGCAGAGGAGGCGCAGGACCGGAGGGCACGTCGGAGGCAGTGACGCGCCCACGCGGCGTCGGGTGCGTGAGCAGCGCAGGAAGCGCTGCCGGTGTGCCGGAGTCAGCCGACCTTGGTCAGCCAGCGGACGGGGGCGCCCTCACCGGCGTGGCGGAACGCGTCGAGTTCTTCGTCCCACGCTTCACCGAGGGCGAGGCCCATCTCATGGGCGAGCTGCGCGGGATCTCCGCCGGCACGCTCCATGACGGAGCGGATGCGGTCTTCGGGCACGAGGATGTTGCCGACGGTGTCGGTCACGGCGTGGTAGATGCCGAGGTCAGGAGTGTGGCTCCACCGTCCGCCGTCGACACCGGCAGAGGGTTCCTCGGTGACTTCGTAGCGCAGTGAATCCCAACCGCGGAGCGCGGATGCGATGCGAGAACCCGAGCCTGCGGGCGCGCGCCAGCAGACTTCGGCACGCACGAGGCCCGGTGCTGCCGGCTGGGGTGTCCAGTCGAAGCGTGCCTGTGCGCCGATCGCCCCGCCCGCTGCCCATTCGATGTGCGGGCAGAGCGCGCGAGGTGCTGAGTGGACGAAGAGTACGCCCTGTGTCATATCCATGTGTGCCTCCTACCTCGGATACGTCTTCCCCTACGATCCGAAAGGAGGTACTCCGCTCATGATAGTCGACAAACAGACGTGAGCCAAGTAGCGAAATGCCTGATGACACGTGGTTCTTCTCGTCGGTCAGGAGCGGCGGCGATGCATCTGCTCGGTCATCGTCTCCAGCCGCGAGAGGCCGCTGACGGCAGCCCAGCCGCGCACGGCGGTGACCACCCATCCGTCGAGGCCGAGGTCCTGCCACGCGAGTCGTTCGGCAGCGGGGCACACGGCCCGACCGATGACGAGGAGAACACCGATCATCATCCCGACCACAATCAGCAGCACCATCATCACCAACTCCTCCCACGTGCGCAGCGACTTTCGCTCCCTTTCAGCATGAACCTCTGCGCCCTCAATGAAAAGCAAATCATTGTGAATGATCATCAGGCAGAGATTTAATGATCGAGCTCTCTCCTGGGGACTGATTGCCTTCGCGGTTCCCCGGGCTGGGGTCGTGGCCGACGTCGTTGCCCGGCGAATCGGGTCCATGCCGGTTCTAGACAGGTGACTCATAAGTCACCTATTGTTGCGTTCGTGGCCACTTCCGATGACGACGCGGTTCTCCTGGCGCTCTCCCATCCGAGTCGACGGGCGCTTCTCGACGCCCTCCATGACCGGGACGGGCAGAGCGTGAGCGAGCTCGGGCAGGTCCTGCCCGCTCTCGGGCGCCATGCCGTCCTCAAGCATGTGGGCGTGCTCGAGGACGCAGGATTGGTCACCTCGCACAAAGCCGGGCGCATCCGCCTCTGCTATCTCAATGCCTCGCCGCTGGTCGCGCTGGCCCACCGCTGGCTCGACGACTACGCGCTCGGGTGGGGGCAGGCACTCAACCGACTGAAGAACACGTCCGAACGGAGACCGCAGATCATGAGCAGCACCGCACCCCTGCACCGCCACGCCATCGTCATCGACGCCTCACCCGAGCGGGTCTGGACCGCACTCACCGAGGAGACCTCCTCGTGGTACTTCACCACGACGCTGAACTCGTCGCTGGAGCCCGGCAGCGCATTCACCTACACCTACCCTGAAGGCCGAACTGCCGCCGAGGGCACAATCATCGCAGCCGACCCCGGTCAACGACTGGAGATGACCTTCTCGCCGGCCTGGGACGACGCCGTGGCCCCGGAGGCCCCCTTCCGCCTCGTGTGGTCCTTCGCATCCCGCGGCGAGTCCACGCTGGTGACGATCGAGCACTTCGACCTCGACCCGTCCACGGAGACCGCCCGCCAGGTCGACCACGGCAGCCTGGTCCTCATCTCCAACCTCAAGACCTGGATCGAGACCGGTGCGCCCATGCACGCCTGAGGTCTCCTATCACTGGCGGTGTCCGGCGATGACGAAGCCCCGCATCTCTCACCGCGGTGAGAGATGCGGGGCGATCGCACAGGGGTGCCCCCGGCCGGACTTGAACCGGCGACCAAAGAATTATGAGTTCCCTGCTCTGACCAGCTGAGCTACGGGGGCGAGCCGTGACCAGATTAGCACCAGAAGGCCGGCAGCTCCCATTTCGCGCGGATCGTGAGAGAGCGTCGACCCAGAGCCCACAGAGCACGCTCGACGGTGGGGCGAACTGCGCGGCAGACGAGTCAGTGCGCCGAGGTGCTCGGGGAGATCCGAGTGAGCACGCTGCGGGCGGCGTCGACGCAGGTGTAGCGCTCAGTGGTGATGTAGACATCGTACTCGACCTGTCCGTCGCTGCCGGGATCGTTCCGGCGGGCGGCGGCGACGAGGCCCGACCAGTCGGGTCCGACGACGACGACTCCGTGCTCCTTGCGCATCGGATCAGAGGCGTCGACGACTCCCCCGCGCACCCCGGGCACCGGCGGAGTCGTGAAACCGCCGGAGAACATCGCCGTGAGACCGACCGTGTCGCGGATCCGCTCATACCGGTCATAGGTCGCCTGGGAGAACGACTCCTCGTCCCCGAAGACGCCGAGCGTGATCGTCGCCGCACCGGAGGCCAGAGCCCGCTCCTCGAGGGCGGCGATCTGGGCGATGAGCAGCTCGCGGTTCATCACGAGAGGCTCCCGTCGCAGCCCCTGCGCTATCGAGTACGGGGTGCCGAGCGCCGGGAGGTTGCGCGAATGGTGATCGGCGAGAGCGTCTTCGACCGGCGGGGCGAACGGCTCGGGCTCACGGGTCGAGCGACCGAAGTACGGACCCGACATGAAGCGTGCGCCAAGTGCCTGCACCCGGTCGAGATCGTCCTCGCTCGAGACGCCCTCGGCGAGGATGACCGCGCCGGTCCGCTCGAGGTGGGCGTGGAGGAGCCGATTGAGCTCGGCCAGCTGCGCACTGCATTCGATGGTGAGGACGTCGGGATGGAGGCCGACGACCGAGGGGTTGACGAGCGGCACGAACGACGTGCTGCGCAGGTCGGGTCCGACCGAGGACATTCCCACGCCCCAGCCCATCGACCGGGCCTGGCGCACCGAGCGGAGGACGGAGGCCGGGGAGGAGGAGACGCGGTCGGCGTCGAGCTGGAGGATGCACGAGCGATCGGGTTCGGCTGTCCGATCCTCGAGCGTGGCGAAGGACTCCTCCTCGGCGTGGAGGAAGAGGCGGTTGGAGTTCGGCAGTCCAGCCGCCTCGGCGGTGCGCAGGGCGGTCGCCCGCATCGAGGCGTCGATGTCGCCGATCATCGCTGAGGCGTGCATCGCCTGGCGCAGGTTCTCCGACTCGGCGTGGCCGAGAGCGGGATCGCCGATCGGCGCTTGGAGGATCTGGTAGCCCACGGTATCGAAGGTGAAGGAGTCGACCACGGGTGCGAAGAAGGTCTCGATCCCTCCCGACCGCACCAGCTCCTCGAGGGCCAGGTCCTGATCGTTCGCCGTGCCTACCACCGTCTGTCCTTCCCTGTGAAAACCTGCGTACACAGTCTTCCACAGTCGTGTCCGGTCAACGGTTTGGATTCGATAACATTATTCCGCTCACAGCTGAGGTCGCCGCGTGCGCCTGACCTCGGCGATCCCGACGATGCCGGCGATGATGACGACAACGGCGATTGCCAGGAATGCGACGATGAGCCCGAGGTCCCAGTCGCTGACCGCGACGACGGCGAACGCGACCGCGGTGAGGATCGCCAGCCCCATCGAGGTGCCGATCCGCTGACCCGTCTGCAGCACTCCCCCGGCCGATCCGGCGTACTTCAGCGGCACCTCGTTGAGCGTGAGCGTCTGGTTCGGGCTGATGACCATGCCCTGCGCGATCCCGACGAAGCTGAGGGTGAGCAGCAGCCACCATTCGCTGCCGATGCCCTGCGCGAGGAGGGCGACGACGAGGACCGAGGAGAGCAGACCGAAGAGGCAGGTGACGATGCCCCAGACGACGAGGCGGCGCCCGGCCTGGAAGACGTAGCGGCCGGAGATGTCGGCCGACAGCGCCGAGAGCAGCGCGGCGGGCAGTCCGATGAGCCCTGAGGCCAGCGCGGTGTGGCCGAGGCCCTGCTGCATGAACATCGCGACGATCACCCACACACTCGTCACCCCCATGAAGTAGAGGGCGATGATGATCGAGCCGTTGCTGAAGCTCTTGATCACGAAGAGGTCGAGTTCGACCATCGGGGTCCGGCCACGGGACTCATACCGTCGCTCCCACTTCGTCCACGCCCAGATGACGACGAGCCCGAGCGGCAGGGCGAACCACACGAACCAGCCGACGGAGGATTCGACGAACGGCAGGAGGACGAGGAGGACGCCGAGTCCGAGGAGGACGACGCCGACGGGGTCGAGATCGTGCCGGTGCCGACGCTGGGCCGGGGGCACCGCCTCGTCGATGGGGTCGGTCTGGTCGACAGCCGGGCCCCACGCGGACTTCGGCAGCCAGACGATCGCGAAGATCACGGCGAGGATGGCGAACGGGACGTTGACGAGGAACGCCGCCCGCCACCCGAGGGCATTGCCGAAGATCGCGATGAGGACGCCGCCGAGCACCGGTCCGATCGCCACCGACAGACCGACGATCGTGCCCATGAGGCCGAAGGCACGACCTCGGCGCGGTCCTTCGAAGTACTGCTGGAGGAGACCGACGACCTGCGGGTTGAGCAGTCCCGAGCCCAGGCCCATGACGACGCGGGCGATGTTGAGGGTGATCGGGTCCGGGGCGAGGCCCGACACGAGCGAGGAGATGCCGAAAAGGCTGACTCCGGCGATGAAGAGCTGGGCACGGCCGAAGACGTCGCCGGCGCGACCGGCCGCGACGAGGACGACGCCGAAGGAGAGCGCATACCCGGTGAGCACCCACTGGAGGGCGGAGGTCGAGGCGCCGAGGTCGCGCTCGATCGCCGGGAGGACGACGTTGATGATCGACACCGACAGCAGGGACATGAACAGCGGGACGAGAGCGACGAGGAGGATCCTCTTCTGCACCTGAGTCATTCCGCCGCCAGCAGCCATTCCACACCTTTCGACCATTCTCGACAGCCGACGTCACCGTCGACCGTCCTCCCGCTGGTGATCCTATCCCCTTGCCCGCCGGCCGGCGCGGTGGGACCACCCGTTGACACCGGCCCATGAGCGTGTGACGGTAGGGCGACCTCCCCTCCCACCGCGACGATCGGAGCATGATGAACCGGAACGGGAACCCAGCTGCGTCCATGACGTTCCCCGCGGGGATGGGGCAGGCACAGCGGCCGACGGGTCCGCTCCTCGGCATCGTCATCGCCACCGTGATCTTCTTCGTCGCCCAGCTCGCGGCGCTGCCGGCCGGCATGCCGAGCGAGGGAGCCGGACTCACCTTCGTCCAACAGGCGGTGCTCACCGGCAGCTTCGGGGTCGGGGCGGTCCTCCTCCTGCTCTGGGTCCGGTTCAAGGAGCGCCGGCCGATCCGCTCGCTCGGCTTCGCCGCGCCCGGGGCAGGAGCGAAGATCCTCCGCGGCGCGCTCATCGGCCTCGTCATGATCTCCGCGGTCGCCCTCATCACCGTCGCCTCCGGTCAGGGGACCCTCGGCCCACCGAACTGGAGTGCGCTGCTTCCCGCGCTCATCCTCCTCGTCGGCTTCACGATCCAGGGCAGCACCGAGGAGCTCTTCGCCCGCGGCTACCTCGTCCAAGCCGTGTCGTGGAAGTGGGGACTGCTGGCGGCCTTCGTCGTCCAGACCGTGTGGTTCACCCTCCTCCACGGCGCCAACGGCGGCATCACAGTCGTGTCCGTGCTCAACCTCGTCCTCGTCGCGGTGTTCCTCGGCTTCTGGTCACTCGCCGAGGAGGGGCTGTGGGGCGTCTGCGCGTTCCACGCCGTGTGGAACTGGGGTCAGGGCAACCTCTGGGGCGCCCATGTCTCGAACATGGACGTCGAGACCTCGGTCCTCTCCTTCCGCCCGACTCCCGGTGCCGGCGACCTGATCTCGGGCGGATCGTTCGGCTTCGAGGGCAGTCTCGTGTCCTCGCTCATGCTCGCTCTCGGCACGGTCGTCGCCGTCGTCATGGTCCGCCGACGGCGGCGTGCGGCGACGGCCGATCGGGGCTGAGAGGACACAGCCGGGCAGGGGACAATGGTGTCATGACGAATGACACGATGAGAGCCGCCACCCAGCACAGTCTCGGAGGCCCGGAGGTCCTCGAGGTCGTCGACCTGCCGCGTCCGCAGCCGCGGACCAACGAGGTGCTCGTGCGCGTCCGCGCCGCCGGGCTCAACCCGACCGATTGGAAGCACCGCGCGGCCGGGCGCTTCCTCGGTCAGCCGCCGTTCGTCCTCGGCTGGGACGTCTCCGGAGTCGTCGAAGCCGTCGGCGTCGGGGTCGCGCGCTTCGCAGTCGGCGATGAGGTGTTCGGCATGCTCTCCTACCCATACGGTCACGGCTCGCATGCCGAGTACGTCGCGGCACCGGCGCGGGTGTTCGCGAAGAAGCCGGCGGGAGTCGACCACGTCGAGGCCGCCGCCCTGCCGCTGGTGTCGCTCACGGCGTGGCAGATGCTCATCGACTACGCGCAGCTGACACCGGGCCAGCGCGTCCTCATCCATGCCGCCGCCGGCGGAGTCGGCCACGTCGCCGTGCAGATCGCCAAGGCCCACGGCGCCCACGTCATCGGCACGGCCAGTGGGAAGAAGCATGATCTCCTCCGCCGCCTCGGCGCCGATGAGATGATCGACTACCGCACGGAGGACTTCACGGAGACCGCCACCGACATCGACGTCGTCCTCGACACCCTCGGCGGGGACACCGCGATGCGGTCGCTGCGCACCCTCACCCCCGGCGGGATCGCGGTCTCCACCGTGCCGGTCGGCCCCGACGACTTCACCACCGAGGCGACGCGTCTGGGCGTCAGGGCGCTGCGGATGCTCGTCGACTCCTCCCATGCCGACCTCACCGCGATCGCCGGGCTCGTCGACGCGGGTCGGCTCAGGCCCGAGATCGCCGCGACCTTCCCGCTCGAGGAGATCGCTGCCGCGCACCGCCTCGGCGAGACCGGGCGCACCACCGGCAAGATCGTCATCACGATGTCC
>NZ_BAAAMB010000015.1:75735-83271 GCF_039528855.1 Brevibacterium sanguinis
TGCGCCGGGCCCTGAGGCGGAGCGGCTCAGATCGGGTAGCCGGTGACCGGACCCTCCCAGTTCGGCTTCCAGCCGAGTGCCGGGGCGACGTGCTCGGCGAAGGACTGGAGGACGTGGAGGTTGTAGTCGACGCCGATCTGGCTGGGGATCGTCAGCATGACCGTGTCGGCGGCCTCGATCGCCGGGTCGTCCTTGAGCTGCTCGATGAGGACGTCCGGAGCGGCCGCATAGGTCTTGCCGAACGTCGAGCGCATGTCATCGATGATGCCGATCTGGTCGCCGTCCTCATGGGAGCGGCGTCCGAAGTAGAGGTCGTCGAGATCGGTGGTGATCGGGAAGATGCTGCGGCTCACCGACACGCGCGGGGTCCAGTCGTGACCGGCCTCCTTCCACGCTTCGCGGAACTTGTCGATCTGCTCGCGCTGGAGGTCGGCGAACGAGTCACCGGTCGCCTCGGTGAGCAAGGTCGAACTCATGAGGTTGACGCCCTGTTCGGCCGCCCACTCCCCTGTCGCGCGGGTCGCCGCACCCCACCAGATGCGGCGGTCGAGGCCGGGGGCGTGCGGTTCGATGGAGAGCCGGGCACCGGGACCGAACTGCTTCGGGTCGGCCGGAGCCATCTTCTCGCCCTTGACGGCGGCCATGAACTTCCCGAACTTCGCGCGGGCGATGTTCGCGCCCTTGGCGTCTTCGGCGTCGAGATAGCCGAAGGCCTCCCACCCGCGCTCGGCCGGCTCCGGTGATCCGCGGCTGACGCCGAGGGCCACGCGGCCGTCGGCGAGGATGTCGAGCGCTGCGGCCTCCTCGGCGAGGTAGAGCGGGTTCTCATAGCGCATGTCGGAGTTATAACACTCGACGACCTCCCTCCTACTTCCTCGTCCGGGCAGCGCGGAGACCGTTGAGGATCACTATCACCTCGGCGATCTCGTGCACCAGCACCACCGCGGCCAGCCCCAGCACGCCGAACAGGGCCAGCGGCAACAGGGCGGTGATGATCAGCAGCGACAGGATGATGTTCTGATTGATGATGTGCCGACCGCGACGGGCGTGGTCGAACGCCCGCGGGAGGAGCCGCAGGTCGTGGCCGGTGAAGGCGACGTCGGCGGACTCGATCGCGGCGTCGGAGCCGGTCGCGCCCATCGCGATGCCGATGTCCGCGGCGGCCAGGGCGGGGGCGTCGTTGATGCCGTCGCCGATCATCGCGACCGAGCCGTGCCTGCCCAGTCCGCTGATCGCGGCCGCCTTGTCCTCCGGGCGCAGCTCGGCGCGCACGTCCTCGATCCCGGCCTGCGCGGCCAGCGCCCGGGCGGTGCGGGCGTTGTCGCCGGTGAGCATGGTCATCCCGACGCCCTGGGCGGCGAGGGTGCGGACCACCTCGGGGACTTCGGGTCGCAGCTCGTCGCGGACGCCGATCGCGGCGACCGGGACGTCGTCGCGGTGCACGATCACGACGGTCATGCCCTGCTCCTCCAGGCCGGCGACCTGGTCCTTGAGCGTCCCGGCGTCCAGCCAGCGGGGGCTGCCGACGGTGACCCGGGCCCCGTCGAGGGTGCCCTCGATGCCGTGCCCGGCCTGCTCGGTGACCTCCAGGGCGGCGGGGGCTCCGGGTGCGGCGGCGGTGATCGCGGCGGCCAGCGGGTGGGTGCTGTGCTGCTCCAGGGATGCCGCCCAGGCCAGGGCCTGCGCCTCGGTCACGCCGTCGGCGGTGAGGACGGCGGTGACGGCGGGCTCGTTGCGGGTGAGGGTGCCGGTCTTGTCGACGGCGACGTGGCGGATCACGCCGAACCGCTCGAACACGGCACCGGACTTGATGATCACGCCGAATCTGCTCGCCGAGCCGATCGCGGCGACGACGGTCAGCGGGACGGAGATCGCCAGCGCGCACGGCGACGCGGCGACGAGCACCACGAGGGCTCGGGTGATCCACAGCTCCGGGTCGCCCAGCAGCGAGCCGATGATCGCGACGAGGGCGGCGAGGATCAGCACGCCGGGCACGAGCGGCCGGGCGATGCGGTCGGCCAGGCGGGCACGGTCGCCCTTCTCGGCCTGCGCCTGCTCCACCAGCTCCACGATCGTGGTCAGCGAGTTGTCGGTGCCCGCTGCGGTCGTCTCGACCTCCAGGGCACCGGCGGTGTTGATCGCCCCGGCCGACACCGCGTCGCCGGGCTCGACCTCCACCGGGATCGACTCCCCGGTGATCGCCGAGGTGTCCAGGCTCGACCGGCCCGTCCGGACGATCCCGTCGGTCGCGATCCGCTCACCCGGACGCACGAGCATCAGCTGACCAACGGCCAGATCCTTCGCGGCGACCTCCACGGGCGCGCCGTCCTGCCGGATGGTCGCGGTCTCCGGGACCAGCTTGAGCAGCGCCCGCAGCCCGCCGCGGGCGCGGTCCATGGCCTTGTCCTCCAGCGCTTCGGCGATGGAGTACAGGAACGCCAGCGCCGCGGCCTCCTCGACGTAGCCGAGGATGACCGCGCCGACCGCGCTGATCGTCATCAGCAGCCCGATGCCCAGCTTGCCCGTGAACAGCTTGCGGATCGCGCCGGGCGTGAACGTCGACGCACCCAGCAGCAGGCCGATCCAGAACGCCACCAGCGCCGGGATCTCCGCACCCGTCCATTCCAGGACCAGGCCCGTGCCGAACGCTACGCCGGAGAACACCGGGACCATGATCCCGCGGTCACGCCACCACGGACGCTCCCGCTCCTCCTCGGCCTCCTCGCCGACCCGGGTCTCCGGCTCGTCGCAGCCGCACGCCGCGCTCACGCGCCCGCTCCCGTCCCACAGCAGCCCGGCACCGTGCACTCGGCGTCCACGCACGGCGCGTGCTCGTCCACGGCCAGCGTCACGTCCACCAGCGCCGTGAGCGCCGCCGCGAGGTGCGGGTCGGCGATCTCGTAGCGCGTCTGCCGACCCTCGGGCTCGGCGACTACGATCCCGCAGTCGCGAAGACAGGTCAGGTGGTTCGACACGTTGGAGCGCGTCAGCTCCAGCTCGCGCGAGAGCACGGCCGGGTAGCTCGGCCCGTCCAACAGGGTCATCAGGATCCGGGAGCGCGTCGGGTCCGCCATGGCCCGGCCGAGCCGGTTCACGACGTCGAGGCGAGAAGCAATGGTCAGCATGCACTGAACTATACAGCAGGCACTGACCTATTGTCACTCTGTGGAGTTCTGCCGCACGCGCTCCGCGCGCTTGCCCTCGGGAGCTGGGGTCACCTCCGCCAGCGGGGCCATGTCGGCATCCCGCGGCCCCTCCACGTCTCCGCCAGGCCGACGATCCAGCGGGCGGAGGCGAAGAGGGCGTAGCCGGCACTGGCGAGACCAGCGCTGACCACGAGCCAGCGCCCGATGCCGAGCCACACGCTCCCGTCCACGTCCAGCGCCCACTGAGCACCCGTGATCAGGCCCGCTACGGCCATCCAGACGCCCGCGACCAGCATCGCGAGCGGCACGAGCGCGAGGAGCATCGCGGCGGCGGCGCTCCAGAGCTGGCGCGCCTCGACCTTCGCCGTCGCGGCGATGACCCTTTCGGCCCGCTCGTTCGCGGCGTCGAGGTTCGCCGTCATCGTGGCCGAGGCCTCCCCGGCGACCTGTTCGACGGCCTTCTGCACGCGCTCCTCGGTGCGCTTCTCGATCCGCTGCACGGCACCGCCGACCCTGCTCACGAGCGCCCTGCTCTCGTCGGCCTGTGCCTTGAGCGCTTCACATGCTGCGGTCGTAACTGTGTGATTCCTCTGCGCTTCGACGATCAAGCTCTGCGAGGCGCTCTTCAGCTTCTCGCCGTCGAGACTCTGCGCGAATTCGCCGAGCGTGCTCGCGATCTCGCTCTGCCTGCTCGCGATACTCGCGATCCTCTCGGACACGTCGCTGGAGGGCGAGGAGGTCGACGGCGGGGCCGTGATCCGCTCCAGCCGCCTCGTCGTCTCCTCGTCCATGACCTTCACGAACCCCGCGAGCTTCTTCTGCTGCTCGGCCAGCCGGTCGAGCCTCGCATTCTGCGCCTCGACGGCGGCGAGGATCGAGGTCAACGCCTCCATCGTCTCCGGACTGCCGAGCTGCTGCCGCTGCTCGTCCTGCGCGTTCTGCTGCTTCAATCGATCGAGCGCTGCGCTCATGGTCCTGCTCCTTCTGCTGCTGGTGGTAGTCGAAGAACGCCTGCGCGCCCTCCGGGGTGAAGTCCGCAGAGAGGGCGCTCGTGCGCTTGCGGCGCTCGGCGCGCCCGGACTCGCCGCGGCGGTCCTCGATGTAGAGCGTCCACGTCTCCTTGCCGACGTTCTTGCCCCGCTTGCTGACGGCGGTGTGCAGGCGCATCCGCGGCACCCGCTCGTCGTCGCCGAGCCGCTGGTTCTGCTCCTCGATCACCGCTTCGAGACCGGCCTTATCCACCGCGCGGGGATCGGCCAGGGCTGCGCTCATACGGTCGCCCATCTCACGGTCGAGCCCACCCTCAGCGAAGTCCTCGCGGCGCAGCTCCCAGTCCTTCGGCGCGTGCTCCAGCCGCTTCACGACCGAGAGGCCGTGCTCGCGCATCAGCTCGTCGTTCGCCGACTGCACGCCCCGCTGGTTCCCGGCCTTGCGGTCGTGGAACGTGCGGTAGTCGCTGAGCGCCTTCCCGGTCCGGTTGTTGTGGTTGATGACCAAGATGTGGTTGTGTGGCTTGCGGCCACGTCCATCCACATGCGTCAAGACGAGGCAGTCCGAATCCGGGTGCATCCTCTTCGCCAGCAGGTAGCCCAGATCATTCACCCGCTGCACGTCCTCCGGGCTCTTCGGGTCGAACTCCTCATCGCTGAAGCTCTGCCTGTAGTGCAGCGCCTCGACGTCGCGCTTCGTGTGCTGCGTGAGCGCGCGGGCGCGCGCCGAGAACGCTCCCGGGCCTCCCGGCACGTCGCACGTGACCGCGACCCCGCGCTCGTCCTCCTTGCCCCGGATGTAGCGCTCCGTGTCCGCGGCGCTCGTGCTCGGGCTGTAGTGCGTGGTGCTCATGAGACCGTCCGATCACCGAGCAGGGCGCGGACCTCGCGCAGCAGCTCGATCAGCTCGGGCACCTCCGCCGACAGCGCCACCGCCTCACCGGCCCGTGCACGGCGGTCCAGGTCGTTGACGTTGATCGCCAGCGGGCGCACCTGCGCGGCCAGCTCCCGGGCGTCCGCCGAGGCCTGCGCGCGCGTCTCGACCCCGAGCAGGCGTGCGGCCACGGCGGCGTCCAGCTCCTCGCTCCGAGAGGCGTGCAGGGCATCGCGCACGACGCTCCGCACCCACGTGCTCGGAGCCAGCCCGAGCCGCTTCGCACGAGTGCGCAGCGCCCCGAGCGTGGCGTCATCGAAGCGGGTATCGAGCCGCCCGCCGCTGCCACGACGACGCTTCGCGCCGCCGTGACTCTGCCGCACAACCTCCGCATCAGCCCGACCGGTGCTCACCGGGGAGTCGGCCTGCTGCTCCACCTGTACGCCAGAGTGGCAAGCAGTAGCCCCGTCGGACACATCGCTGGCGCTCGTGCCCTCCGTGGCTGCTTGCGAGGGGGCTCCGCCCCCTTCGATCCCCTGGAAGTGTCCATCGAGCTCGGTGCTCATGCCGCACCTCCGATCAGCGCCATCGGCACGTCTGGGCTGCGCACCGCGAGTCCGCCCAGCAGCTCGGCGACCGCGCCGTCCGCGTCGTGTTCCGCCGAGGTCTCGGGACCGTAGGTCAGTTCCCGCGACCCGGCGTTCTGGTGGTACGCGTTGCCGTACATGCCGGGCGTGTGCGCGGCGGCCGGAACGCTGCACTGGTGCCACTCGTAAGGCTCGATCTTCCCGATGTGCTGCACGAGGTACCGGTTGATGTCATCGGCGCGGAAGACCTTCACCACGGACGCCAGGCGACGGATGAACTGGTCCAGCGCCTCGTCCACGTTGCCCTTCTGTCGGGCGTAGTAGAAGAACTCGACGGGTTCGATGGTGGCCGTGATGACGATGAGCCGCGGGGCCACCTCCCCCTTGTTCCTGTAGCGAGCCTTCGCCGGAGAAGCGTTGAACGGATCGAGCAGCAGCAACCAGTCGTTCGCGTCCATCGCCGAGGCCCGCAGATCGTCGAGCAGCAGCACTTCCTCCCCGCGCCAGTCATCGAGCGGGTTCCCCGTCGCGGCCCGGTAGACCTGCCACCGCTCGCCGTGGGCGTTCACCGAGTCGAGCGCTGCCGTGATGAAGTCCGTGGCGAACCGCGTCTTGCCGATCCCGGCATCCCCGTGGACGAACACCACGTGCGTCGAGAACTCCCCGGCGCGGAGCTTCGCCGCCGCCCGGTACGCGCGGCGCTGGCCGTAGGCCGACAGAGCGTCGTCGATCTCCCGCTGATGCCGGGAGTAGATGTCGAACAGCTCATCGGTGAGCATGATCTGATCGCGCGTGACCTCTCCCTGGAGCACGCGCTCACGCATGTCCTCGAAATTCTCGGCGACGACCTTCTTCTTCACGTGCGCGCGACCCTTGAGCCACGTCTCCCGGCGCTGGGCATCGATGCCGAGGTAGTCCGGCCCGCGCACCGTGGCGACCTCCGACGGCGCGTACTGGTGCTTGTCCGCGTACTTCACGTGCGTCAGATACGACAGCATGTTGTCGAAGGCGTACCGCCCGCGACCGGGCTTCTCGACGTACTGAGGCTCGACGCCGATGCCGAACGCGAGCCGATCCAGCGGGGCGCTTTTCGCGCGGCTGGCGAACTTGATGACCGCGTGCAGGTGCTCGGGCTTCGGCTCGACCACGAGCGCCTTCTCCGTGTCGCTCCAGACCTCGCGCTCGTCCTTGTCGTGCACGATGCCGTAGGCCTCGATGACCTCGCAGCCGATGGCCTCGAGCCGCTGCACCACGTAGGCGAGGATCGTCTCGGCTCCCTGCCGGAGCAGCGCGGCACCGTTCGCGTCCTCGGCGGCCCAGGTCCAGTACGACGGATCGAGGTACTGCGTGAGCCCGATGCTCGTCGGGTTGTTCTCCTGCTTAGCCACGGCGACTACCCCCACCGTGGGAGGCGCGACGACTCTCAGAGGGAGTCCGGCGCCTAAATGACCCCCTATTGACCCCCAAATGAGACCCCAAATGATCCCGCGTGGCCGCGTGACGGAGCGAGCGCAGAAACGCCTTCTGACCAGGCGTGTTGTTGCAAGGCGCGGCAATCGACAAGCCCTTGCCGCGCCCGTAGGAACGAATGAGGGTCTCAGAACTCTTGGAGTTCACGACGACGGGCATCCCGCCTTCGGCGGGTGCCAGGCCAGGCCCTCCGGGCGGGGTCAGGTCGGCGGGAGCGGTGCTGGGGTTGCGGGCGTCGGTTCGCATCAGCGACCACCGCCCTTGCGGTAGCGCTTGATGACGGCCTGATGGGTGACGCCGAGGGCGTCGCCGATCCTGACCCAGGTCACCCCGTCGGCGCGAGCATCGGCGACGGCGATCTCGACGGCCTCCTCCAGCACGGAGCGAAGCACGCCGAGGTCGTAGAGGCGGGGTTATAGGCCAAAAAGTGTGTCCGTGATCGTCCCGGATCCCAGCCACACCAAGGACAA
>NZ_BAAAMB010000016.1:0-53919 GCF_039528855.1 Brevibacterium sanguinis
ATGAACCCAGCCGCTACACTGGCGGCATAAACCCGGAGGTCAACCAAACCTTCAGCGGACCCTTCTCAGCCTGGAGTCTCTCCACCTGTTCCGTGAACTGGGTTTTAAGATCCGCGAGTTTCGTGTTGAAATTCGCCTCCATCTCGTTCAGCTGCCGCCTCAGGTCAGCGATTTCCGTGGTCGCGTCCTTCCGCCCCTGCTCGGCCTCCTCGGCCCGCTCCTTGAGTCCCTTGCGGCGGCCCTGGACGATGAGGGCGATCGCGAACGCAATGAACCCGGCACCACCACCAGCCTGGACGAGGGCATCCATCATCGACGGCGGCAGCGTGGGAATCATGCGGGCCTCCCATCCCGGGCGATCCTCCGCCGCATCTGGTCGACTGTGGCGAGGAATCCGATGAACATCACCGCGGCAGTCGCCCAGGGGTTGAACGCGTTCCGGAGCCCACCGGCTTCGGTGATGATCGGGAGGGTGCCCTGGAAGATCGCGATGCCGTAGACGAACCAGATCGCGGTGATCACGACTTGGGTGGCGAGAATCGCAGAAAGCCACCGGGAGGCCATGGCCAACAGAAGCAGGACGGACGCCAGTGCTTGCAACCACCCCCAGGTGTTGGCACCGACGATATCGGCGTAGGCGTAGATGTCACTGCTCGTGTCCGGGTCGAGGGCGAGGTCGAGTCCGCTGCCCAGTCCCCGTCCGGCGAGGATGATGAGCAGCGCGGTGAGGAGCCATTCTGGGGCTGGTTCGAGCCGGAATTTGACCCGCAGGATGGACAGCAGCATGTACGAGTGCCGACCCCTCACGAGTCCACCTCCTCGACCGGTTCGGGTGGGGTGGTGGACTTCTCCGTGATCGGTGCCCCGCACGGCCCGCAGATGACGAGCATCTCAGGGTCGGTCAGCTGCACGGGTTCACCCTCGTTCACACAATCCGGTGTGAGACACGTTGCCCACAGGTCTGACATCTCATTCCCCTATCGCAGTCCATGCCACGTCGAGCGGGCCGGCAGTGTCCCTGCGCGCCCAGACGACGAAGCTCGTGGTCGTCTCGTCAATGAAAGTCGCCGCGTGCACCACAGGCCATATGGTGCGGGCGGTGACCTGAATAGCGGGTTTCGTGGTGAACCGTCCCGCCGGGAGGGTGACTGTCGCTGAGACGCGACCATTGTTCGAGGGCACGTTGAGCTTCACCACCCCGGAGGCGACCTTCGGGACACCCGTGACGGTGCCGTTCGGGTTGAACGCCAGAGTCCCCCACTTGCCGGACCCATCGCCCCTGACTTCGAACATCGGCGTCGTCGACGCGATCGACGATGGGGTGGCCCGCGGATACGTGTTCGCATCCGTTGCTGCCATTCCCGCCGGATCGAAGTAGTGCCAGGTTGCGACCGACTCGTCGGAGCGGAAGTGGGTGAACGTGCGACGGTACTCTGACAGCGCCGGGCGGGTCGCTTTCTTCGCCGTGTACCCGCCGATATTGCCGACGCCCACCGGCAGCGGTGAACCCATCACCTTCAACCGCGAGCGGCGCGGCCACGTGAACCGAGTTCCTGGGCTGATCCGCGAATCGTAGTCAAGCGAACCGTCGTCACCGAGATCGGTCTCCCACGCATACGCCGCCCACCAATCCGGAGAGTCATCACCTGTCGTGGGTGGGGCGTATTCGTTGATACTTCCGGCACCGCCATTGAGAGTGCGGAACTTCCCGTCAGCGAACACCAGCCCGGTGTCGCGCCCGTTCTCCGCGGTCTTCCACGACTTCACCTGGTCCCACACTCCGGTGGTGGAGAACGTCACGATCGCGTCGCCGATAGTGCCGGTGGTCTTGCGCACCGTCACCCATGTGCCGCCGCCCCAGTCGCCGGGGCCGATGTAGATGCCACCGATGTCAGACTTCGTGCCGTCCTTACAGTCCACGGTCGCGAGTGTCGCGCCCGTGGTCTTGTTGAACGTGCGCCAGACCAGAGACCCGGCGTCCGTGCACTGGGCGATGACGACGTTCGTGCCGTCCGTACCGATGCCCGGCTTGTACGTCAGCGGGTTCGACTTCGACCAGCCGACATCGGTGTACTCCCACTCGCGGAGGAACGCGCCGGCGGTGGAGTACACGCGCACGAAGTACTTGTACGGGGTGCCGGACTTCTGGCCCAGGAGGAACAGTTCGGAGCCGATCGCGGTGACACCCCCGGAAGCCCAGAACTGGTCCGTTATCGGAATGTTGTCGCCGACGACTCCGGTGGCCGGGTCGATCGAGATGAGGCGGTCGCCCTCGGAAGCGTTGGGGACGTCGACAAACGTCCAGTACTTCCCATCCGCGTAGGCCAGGCCGTAGAGGACTCCACCCTCGGGAGGCGTGAACCCCACCGAGGCCCAGTACGGTTGCACCACCGGGGGCGCGGTCGGGTCCGAGACCCCAGCCTCGAGGATGAGGCGAGCGCCCTGGCCGAGGCGGTTCTCGACGTTGCGGAACTCCGCGGGACCAGTCGCCACCAGGGACTCTGCCTCAAGGTCGCCCTTGAACGTCGACCCATACGGGGTGAGGCGGACTCGCCAGTCGTCGGCATCGTCGTAGACGGCGATACCGGACGCGTCCTGGGTGACGCGGGCCCCGGTGCGGGCGGTTTGGATGGTGGCACCGGTGATGACCATGCCGTCGATCGCGTCGGCCTCCATCATCTCGGCACGGACCTTCACGAACTCGCCGATCTTTGCCCACAGTTCCTCGGAGGCGACGATCTTCGGGGCGGTGACTGAGTCGTCGAGGATCGCGTTCTCACCGATGAACTCCTCGGCGAGAGCCATGCGTGCGACGACGACCTCGGCGAAGAGCTTCTTGATGACGGCTTCGGCGAGCGCAGCGCTACCGGCCTTGAGGTTGCCGACCTCGAGGACGTCGGCGGCGAGGTTCGGGGTCTTGATGCCACCGGGCTCGATGAGAGTCGAGTTGACCTGACGGCGGACGACCGGGCTGGTCAGCCTCACCCGCGTTCCCGCCGGCATGGACGATTGGGTGTAGTAGCCGAATCGGATCTTCGTCGTGACCGACCCGGCAGTGAACGACCCTGTGTTGCGTCCGTCTGCGGGCATGTTCACTGCCTGGATGGGAGTGCCCCACACACTGGTGCTGCTGTTGTACTGCTGGGCGTACAGAGTCACCACACCAGGCACGGTCCCGGTCACAGTCGTTCTGGTCATCTCCGCATAGAACTTCTCACCGGGAGTGACAGGAAACTCGGTGCTCGCGGCGTAGCCGCCTGATTGCGTTCCCGAGCCGTTCTTCTCGAGTCCGCCGTTGACGACAGTCCATGCTCCTGCGCCCGAGCCTGGTGCGGCGGCTGGGTTGAGGAAGAGCGGGTCGGTGTGGAGGTTGGTGAAGTCGCCGATCGCGATTTTCTCAGCGAGGATCGCGTTCGTCTGGATGCGGTTGAGGACGTCGAGGAACCCGGTCGTGATGGTGGAGGCGTCGATGTTCGACAGGACCGCGCCGTCGACGAGGTGGGTGACCCACACGTTGCCGGTCCACCGCCACCGACCGATCTCACGGCCACCCGATCCGAGGGAGGTGAGCTTGATCCACGTGTCTTCCGCGGCACCCGAATACGTGGTGGGCGGGTTGCTCGTGGACCAGGTCGTCTTGTTCTTCAGCCCCAACGCCGTCGTGAGACTGCCCTCGACCGCCTGAATCTCCGCGAGCGCATCGTCGATCGCTTCCTGCCTGGCCTGCGCAATGTCGGTGGGGAGACGGTCGAGTGTGCCGTCGACCGCTCCCAGCCTCGCCCTGAGGTCCGCCTGAGCCTCCTCCAAGGTCACCTTCGCCTGATCAATGCGTGCCTGCGCCTCATCGATCGCCGCCTGCACCAGGTCCCCATACCCGGGAACGTCGACCGTGACGAACTCCGATGCGGCCGAGAGCTTCCCCGACTGCGACCAGGACACCAGGCAAACCGTGTACTGGCCACGCTCCACTCCGATCGTGACCTCACCGCCGGCCGCAGAAACGACACTGTCGCGCGCCGACGACGGAGACGGGAGGAACGGCAACGACCCCTGGACCACGTGAATCTCGGTGCGCGCCCAATCCGTGGGAGCCACGAGCTCATCGACGAAGGTTCCATCCCACCGGGCGACGATCGTCCCGTTGTCCACAGTCACCTGCGGGGCCGACGGCCTCGGCGGCGTCGGGCCACCCACCACGGTGACCGTCTGCCGGCCGTCCTCCTGCAGCCCGACCATCATCCGCAGATTCCCGTCCGCGTCGTTGACGTCGAGCGTGCCGTTCTCCAACGACGAGTTCGCCAACTGCGGACCGGTGGCGAGCGCGCGTTGTGCCTTCTTGAGGTTCTCGATGTCGCGGACCATGCGGTCGAGGGGTTTCACTTGCTCACCTTCTCTGCGCGTCGGACCTGCAGGGTGGTCGTGTTCGTGTTGGGGCGGATCTGGATGCCGAGGATCTTCACCCAGATGCTGCGTCGTCCCTGCCAGCCGTCGGCGGTGTTGATGAGGATGTCGTCACCGACTTGGTAGGAGCCGAGGAGTGCGTTTGGGTGTTGGGCGACGGCGAGGTCGCTGATGTCGTCCTGGCCGGTGCGGGCTCGGCGTTCGGCTGCGGCGCGTTGCCGGGCCGCTGTGGGGGTGGTGATGGATTTGTCGGCGACGACCTCGTAGCGGCCGAGGCGGCCGGGTGCGGGGTCGGCGTCTTCGGCTCGCATCATCTTCTGTCCCTCGCCTGCGCCGAGGACGATGACGTTCGAGGCGTAGGAGTCCGCGTCGGTCTTGAACTGGGGGAGCACGGTGACGTTCTCTCCGACGGTGAACCGGAGGTCGGTGCGGCGAGCGCCGAGGCGTGGGTAGCCGTAGGTGAGGGTGTGGTGGATTCGCGTTTTGTCGGTGTTCCAGGTGTGGGTGAGCGTGTATTCGAAGGGGGCGAGGTCGGCGAGTTCGTCGAACTCTTTCGCGAGGTCGTGGGTTTGCCAGTACGCGAGGACGTAGGGGGTGACCTTCACCGGCGTGGTGGATGTGGGGATGGTGTCGTCGCCGATGAACATGGTGCGGGACTTCGTGGCGCCGTCGAATTCGATGCCGAGGTTGAAGTTCTTGCGGGCTTGGGTGTGGTCCCACAGGTGGCGGGAGACCTTGAGGGGGTCGTCGCGTTCGATGACCTTGTGTCCGGTGTAGGGCATGCCGGTGAGGTACCCGGTGTGGCCGATGCAGTCGAGTCCGAGCTTCGGGCCGTCGGTGTCGATGTTTTCGAGGATGCCGCCGCCGCGGATGAGGCCGTCGACCTCGGCGTAGATGCCGGTGGTGCCGGCCTCGAGGATGAACTGCCCGTTCTGTTTGAGGGAGGGGTGTTCGGGTTCGATGGTGGCCTTCAGTCCGCCGTGACCGTTGACGACCTGGTGGATCTCCACGTCGGTCAGTGGCACGCTGGTGCCGAGGAACGTCTCGGTGCCGTCACCGTGGATTCGGGTCGCGAGGTAGCGCCATGTCATGGGCGTGTGCTCACTCAGTGGAGGGGTCGGGTTCTTCGAGGAACGTGACCTTCAGCGACAGGCCCGAGACGCCGTCCATGCGCACGACCCCGGTGGCGGTGGAGCTGTCGGCGCGGCGTGCCCGGAATGCGAACGTCATCATCTGTCCGCGCATCGCCGCGTGGATGGTGCGGTAGTCCGACATCAACCACGGCTGCCGTTGGATGTTGCCCTCGGCGGCGTCGAACGCGAACTCCTGCGTGTTGTACGGGAACGGCTGGCCCGAGTAGTTGCCCTCGGCGGAGGAAGGCCCGTAGTTGATCCAGTACCTGCCCCACACGTTCGCCGCCGAATAGCGGACCTGGTACCAGGCGGGTTCGACGACCATCGCCGTCGCCCAGGCCGGGCAGAAAATCTGCTGACGGGCACCGGTCGGGGTGCCGTCGCCGGGGAACCACTCGCCGGCCGACGTCTTCGAGTTCAACGCCATGCCCTGATCGGAGGCCACCGAGGCGCGGGACCGGTTGACGACGAGGATGCGAGGGTTCGCCATTTCCCGAATGTCGGTGAGCATCGCATTCGTGATGGTCGCCGTGTTCGCCGGCTGGTTGAGCTTCTTCAACGGCACATACGGCACCGTCGTCGGCAGCCCGGACACCCACTGATAGAAGTTGCGGGGGCCGGTGGCCGGGTTCGTCGGCTTTGGTCCCTCGTACTGCTCATCTTTGATCCGGATGATGAGGTACCGCACTGCACCACCCGACGACCCGGTGGCCGGCACAGGGTAGTCCGTTGACGAAGTCTCACGCACTGCGTAGGACTGGCCTGCACCGCCGGGGCCGAGGTAGTCGTTCGGGGTGACACCAGCGCCAGAGTGGATACGCACCGCACCGCCCGGAGTCGGCAGCGCGGTGACCCGGAGGTCACGAGGGGCCATGATGCCGCGGCCGCCGTTCGTCGCCGCGTACAGGGCGAGGCGAGCGCCTTCGACTTCGTTCTCGGCGCCGCCGCCGATCGCCCAGGGGATGTTCTGCAAGGCCATGAGTGATCTCCCTCAGAGTGTGGTGATGGTGGGCCGCCACGTGAGAGTGACGGTGGAGGTGCCGGACTGGTCCTCGCCGGTGAACTTGATCTCCGACGGGCCGGGCGGGATCGTGATGTCATCGAGGCGGGTGCCCGGGCTGATGAGGCCGGCGGCGGAGGTGCCGGTGTCCCAGAGGACTGTTCGCCGGCGGGTGTCGAGGATGATGGAGCGGTCATACGGCAGGTTCTGGGTGACCCCGAACCGCCACCCGGGGCCGGTGACGACGGCCTTGCTGACGGGGCCGTGGACCTCGATGAGCACGTCGTGGGTGGGAGTGGTGCCGCCGCCGTCGGAGATGATGCCCTGCCGGGTGCCGCCCTGCGTGGTGCCCCAGGGGAAGACGATCGGGAACACGAAACCCCCGGCCCGGCCGGGGGTCATCGTCATCTTGAGCTGCCTGGACACACCGTCGACAAGGTCCGGTGACGACGGTTGGAACGTACCCTCGGCCTTGAGGGTCTCGAGGACGAAGAGGTCCGAGGGGTCGGTGAGCTTGAGGTCGCGGGGGCGGCCGTAGATGCGGCGGACCGTGTCGTGCAGCGCGAAGTCGAGCGGCACCTCGTCACCCGGGTCGCGCACGTCCGGGGCCTCCCACGCCTTGACGAGGGCGAAGTAGTTCTCCGCGGCCTCGGCGGGGTCCGCTCCGGTGATCGTGAACTTCAACCCCCACGGTTTGACGTCCTTGTAGTCGCGTCCGAAGAACACGCCCGCGGCGACGGGGTTGAGGACATCCTGGTCACGCCACACCAGGCCCGGCGTTTCGATGCCGCTCAGGTAGACGGGGTGGCCGGGTCCGAACCGGTACCCGCGCAGATCGAACTCAGAATGGGACAGGGTCGGCATGGTCAACTCCCGAGGAGGGTCGAGGAACGGGCGAGGGTGCGCTTCGCGTCGGTGTAGCCGCTGCCGACCGTGGAATGGACGAACCCAGTCATCTGCTGCCCGTCGACGGACAGGGTGATCTGGACGCCGTCGAGGAGACCCGCGATGTCGGCCTTCGTCATCTGGCCGGCCGCCGCCGCGGCGATCGCGGCCACGGAGGCGTCGTCGAGGCCGATCGTCGAGGGCACACCGCGCATCACCTGGTTCTCGATCGCCACGGACTCCTTGTGCGGCATGACCTGCTCGCCGCCGGCGAAGTTCACGACCTTCGACCCGTCGCCGCCGAGGCGCGCCCACTTGCCGAACCGGTCACGGACGAGCTCGAAGCCGTCCTCCCCGACCTCGGCGAGACCCGGGATCGCGGCGAGGGTGCCGTCGGCGTAGCCGTGGCCCTTGCCGATGAAGTCGAGCATGTTCCAGCCGCGGCGCTTCGCCTTGTACTTCGCCCAGTTCATGCCGGCGACGAGATTCGCGAGGGGGTGCGTGCGATCGTTGGGCAGCGACTTGTCGCGGAAGGCGGCGAACGTGCCCGGGATGACCTGCACGAGACCCATCGCCTCGTTGCCACCCGAGTTCACGTCGCGCACCTGCTGGCGGATGCTCGGGTTGCCCCCGGACTCGGACTTGATCTGCCGCAACCACGCGTTGACGTAGTCGTCGGTGGTGGGCAGGCCGACCCGCTTGAGGGCCTGGATGACGGTGTCTCGCCACCGCTCCACACCGGACCCGCCGGGCATCACGAATTCCTGGCTCTTGCCGTAGTCCGCGGCCTTCTTCACCAGGCCCTCGGCGGCGCGGGACATGATGCCGCGCCCCAGCTGCCCGGCGAGCCCGTCCGGGAGCTGCTTCGAGAACTTGCCGTACATGTCCCCGGTGAGCTTCTGCGCAGCCCTCCGGTACGCCTTCTCGAGGTTCGCGCCGGCGGCGACGCCCGCACGATCGAGGAACGGGTGCGAGGGCGGCATGAAGTCGTCCCCGGAGAACGAGCCCGGTGTCATGTCCGCGCCGGCACCGCCGGGCACCGAACGGTTCGCCCAGTGCACGTGGTTCCAGTGGATCTTCCGGACCGCACCCGAGTAGGTGTAGGGGCGGCCGTTCTTGATCTGGCGGCCGCCGGCTGGGGAGTAGATGATCTCGGCGGAGTTGCGGTAGTTGTTGTAGAGGAAGTCGAAGATCTGGCGCATCGGCCCGCCGAGGTCGACGGCCATGCCACGCGAGTGGTAGGACTTGTTGCCCGACACGGTGGTCGCGCCGCCACGGTAGGCAGAGTTCAGGGTCGCCGACGGGAACTTCGACTTGACGATGCCCCATAGGCCGCGCCACACACCACCGTCAGCGAAGGCGTTTTCGCCCGGAATCGCGGGCATGACCCCGCCGTTCGCGAACGCCACGCTGCCGAGCACATCGGCCAGGGCGCCGCGGTCACCTCTACGAGCTGCAGCGTTGAGGGCGTTCACGCCCTTCTCGCCGCCGACCATCCGCACGGTTTCCGGACGGATGATTCCTTCACCACCCGACATGAAGAGATCTCCGGCGGTCGACGACCGGAAGTGGTGTACGTCCTGCCCTGGCGTGTACCCAGGCAGGACACCGCCGTCGCGGTACTTCAGCTTCGCGGGTGCCTTGAGCTTGACCCCGACGTCACCGAACGCCCCGTTGACCGCGGCCGCGAACGACGAGAGCACACTGATCGTGCGGTTCAGCGACTCGCCGACGTCGCCGGGAGTGCGCTCCATCGTCCGATCGATCCCGGACCGCAGACCCTCGAACGAGTCCTTGCCGCCACGCTCGATCGAATCGAACCCGGACGACGCCGTGCGCCCCAGGGTGCCGAGCGTGCCGGAGAGGTCCGCGTTCATCCCGCGCATCGTCGCGTCGACACCCGAGCGCATCGCGGACACCGACGACGCCGTCTGCGCGTTCATCGAATCCCAGCCGGCCTTCTGAGCCTTCGCCATGGTGGAGAGGTTCGCGGCCTGGTTCGCCGTCATCGACGCGAGATTCGTCGACTGAGTCGTCGACATCGTCGTCATCCCCAACGACAAGGTGTCCGACATGCCCGTCATCGCCGTCGAGGTGGCCTCCTGACGGGCCAGCAGGGACGCGTCGGTGTCCGAGGTCATCTTGAGATAGGCGGCCTCTGTGAGGGCCTGCATCGACGTCAGAGCATCCGACGTCGTCGTGACCGTGTCCTCCCACGACACCTCGGCACCCGCCTGAGAACCGGCGAGATCCGTCGGCGCCGGCACACCCACCGCTGCCGTCGGATCTGCGGCGAGCGCCGCGGTGTCCGTGGGTGCGGTGGCGTAGTCGGTGGGGATGGGGCCGAGCGAGGTGAGGGGTGGGACGGCGGCGAGGCCGAGGAGGCCCGCGGTGTCCTCGATGGTGGTGAGGGAGTCGAGGAGGGCGTTGTTGAGGCCGGCGGCGGTGTCGAGGCCGCGGGCGTACATGACTGTGGAGGGGGACTTGATACCGAGAGCTCGCTTGAGGGAGTTCTCCATGCCGCGGGCGATCTTCTCGATCGTCTTCTCCACAGCCTTCTGCTGGGACTCGAGTCCCTTGACGAGTCCAGCGGCCGCGTTGACACCGCCCTTGTAGAACCCCTCGGTGACGTAGGCGCCGGCCTGGTTCGAGTACTTCTCGATGTCCTTGTAGGAGGCGTTGATCGAGCGGACGTCGCCGCTGGTGCCCTTGAGGAGTTCGTCGGCCATGGTGATCGACTCGTCGATCGAACCGGCCTGGGCGACTTCCTGCAGGATCGCACCCGAGTAGCCCATGCGCTGCAGGCGCTTGAGCTTGCCGGAGAGGTCACGGACGCGTTTGGCCGCGGCGGCGGCGTTCGTGCGCACCCCGGACACACCCTGCGTCTGCTGCCAGATGCCGGACTTGTTCTGTGCCCACTGGGAGTCGACGTCGAGCTTGTACGCCTTGTTCTGGATCGACGAGGACACGGAGTTCTGGATTTGCTTGAGCTCGTCGAGTTTGTCCTTGGCTTTGGCGGTGCGCTCCTCGAGCTTCTCCAACGAGCCGTACAGGGACTTCAGGGAACGTTCGTACTGCTTCGCGTCGATGCCGGCACGACGGCGAGCACGGCCGTTGAGGTTGTCGTTGCCGGCGAGCGCTTTGAGCCGGTCGACGGTGGAGTAGGCGCCGGAGAGTCCACCGGTGACCTGGGAGCGGATGTCGCCGCGGCGGATGTCGGTGTTGAGCTCGTCGCGGAGCTGGTTGAGGGCTTCCCGGCGCTGTTGGGCTTCGCGGCGGCGTTCCTCGGCCTTCTCCTTCGCCTCGGCGAGGCGCTTCTTCGCGTCGTCCCCGCCCGTGGAGGCGATACCGCCCTTGGCCATGGGGAGGGTGCCTGGCATGCGCTGCAGGGCCTCGGAGAGGATCTTCCACGACCGGCGCGACCCGTCGAGGGGGACGTAGGCTTCGTCGACGTCCATGCGGTCGCCGACGACACGCCACGTGTTCGGGGGCACCATTTCGGCGATCGGGGCCATGGGGCGCAGGCCTCCGGCGGCCATGTACTCGAGGATTCCGCCGGCGGCTTCGAACTTCTGGGTGTTCTTGCTGCGCGGGTCGGAGGAGTAGACCTTCTTGTTGCCCTCCTGCCGGACGTAGACCTCGTTGACCTTCACCCAGACGGTCTTGTCCTTGACCTTGTCCAGGGCCTCCTGCACCGAGGTGATGCCGTCGAGAGCCGAGTCGATGCCCAAGGCCTTGACGCGGGTGCGCACCTCCTCAGGTGTCATGAGGACCTGGTCGGCGTAGGCCTCGGCCTCGGACTTCGTCATGCCGAAGCTGCGCGCGGTGCGCACCAGTTCCTCGCGGGAGGTCTGCAGCGACGACCGCAACTGCTCAGCCGAGGCCCCGTTCTCCGCCATGGACGCGGCGGCCTCGTTGCCGGCCTGCGCGATCCCGTCGAGCGCGTCCTGGTTGTCGCGGCCCTTCTGCGAGGTGATGTCGAGAGTCTTCCCGTTCTTCTCCAACGCCTCGGTGGCCGTGTCGAGGGACTCCTGGAACGCCCGCTGCGCTTCACGCTCGCTCAGCGTCGCCGAACCGAACCCGCGGATCTCCTCGGCAAGCTGAGAGATCTTGTCGCCTGTCGATTCCGCTTCGATGCCGAGTTCGTTGAGCTTCGCGATCTGCTCATCCGTGGCACCCGAGGCCGCGAGCATTTCGGGGGTGACCTCGCCGGTCGCGATCTTGAGAAGCGTCTGATTGTCGGTGCTCATGCCGGCGGCCGAGGCGAGGCTGATGAGGTAGTCCCGGTACTCGGGGAACTTCGAGAACGTGTCCTCCATCGAGACCCCGGCGCTGACGCCCTCCTCGGCGATCGCACGGAACCCCATCTGCGCGTTCTCAAGACCCCCGCCGGAGGCAAGCTGAGACAATGAGACGTCGGTCTGTTTGATCTGCTCCTGGACGACGGACAGCTGACCGGTGTTGGTGAAATCGAGCCAATTGATGAGGTCGAACCCGGCCTTGTTCGCCGAGGCGAGCGCGTCACCCCAGCCCTTGATGTCGCTGATGCCCTCGGAGCCGAACATCTTCGCCCACACCGTGTTCGCGCCGTCCCACAGCTTGGGGTCGAGAATCGTCTCCTTCGTGCTGACGTTCGTACTGTCAGAGAGCTTCACGATCGACGCGGTGAGCTCGTCGGATGAGGCCGCGACGTCCTTCGCGTCCTTGCCGAAGAGCTTCGACACGAGCTGGATGCCGGTGATCGCGACCGAGGCAACCGCCGCGGCCTTGCCGATGTCGACGAGACCGCCGGCGACCTGCGGGTGCTCGGCCTTGAGTGTCTTGAACCCGTCGATGACCTCGAACACCTTCGGAGCCAGCAGCAGGAACCCGCCGCCGGCGAGGCCCGCGGCGCCCGCGAGGCCGCCGAGGTTGAGACCGAGCTCCTTCACAGGGCCGGGCAGGTCGGAGACCCAGTTCGCGAAGCCAGCGACACCGTCGGCCGCCTCGGCGACGGCGGGGAGGAACACGTCGCCGAAGCTGATCGCGGAGTCCTTGATCGCGTTCCCAGCGATGCGCACCCTCGACTCGGCGGTGTCGTAGCGCTTGTTCGCCTCCTCCATCAGCGCGATCCCGCGCGCATACTCCTCATTGCCGGTGGCGAGCGCTTGCTTGAGGACGTCGGATGCGCCGGAGAGGCGGAGCAGGGCGTCGGATTCGCGGATGCCGGTGATGCCGAGCTGGGTGAGGGTGCCGTTGACGTTCTCACCGTTGGCTTGGGCCTCGCCGAGGCCTGCGATGAACGTCTGCAGGGCACCGGAGGCGTTGTCGCGCCACGCGGCGGAGAACTGGTCAGACGACATGCCGGCGGTCTTCGCGAACGTGTCGAGCTTGTCGCCGCCACCGGAGACCTCGTCGTTGATCTTCTTCATGACCATGGAGATCGCGGTGCCGCCGGCCTCGGCGTCGATGCCGACGGAGGAGAGTGCTGCGGAGAGTCCGAGGACGTCGCCCTCGGTCATGCCGATTGGGCGGGCGGCACCGGCGATGCGCATCGCCATTTCCACGATCTCGCGTTCCGTGGTGGCGAAGTTGTTGCCCAGGCCGACGACGGCGGCGCCGAGGCGGCCCACGTCCTTCTGGTTGGTGCCCATGATGTTGGAGAACCGGGCCAGGGAGCTCGCGGCCTCTTCGGCGGAGAGGTTCGTCGACTCTCCCATATCGATCATGGTCTTGGTGAACATGAGGACGTTGCCGGTCTTGACGCCCAGCTGTCCGGCGGCCTCAGCGACTGCGGCGATCTCCGTGGTCGAGGCGGGCAGTTCTTTGCGTGCGAGGTTGCGCAGGCCCTGTTCGAGGCCCGACAGCTGCCGTTCGGTGCCGTTGACGGTCTTTGTGACACCCGCCCAGTCGGACTGCCACTGCATGGCGGCGCGCCCGGCCATGCCGAACCCGACCGCGACAGCACTACCGAAGCCGACGGCGGCGGTGCCGGCGGCCTGCCACGCCTGTGGGTGTTCCTTGGCTGACTTCTCCAACCCGGCCAGACCTACGCGGGCCTTGGCGATGCCGTTTCGCTCGAGATCGAGCACGGCGGACTTCGCCAGGCGCGACCCGGTCACGATTCCCGTCGAGTCGAGGGTCATCCGCCAGGCAACGGAACGATCAGCCACTGGTCACCTCCTCAGGGGTGGGTTGGAGTCCGACAGACCACACGAGGGCGTCAGGGACGTTGTACTCGCGGTCCTTCTGGTACTGGCGCAGCGCCGTCGTCGCGTGACACCGGGCCGGGGGATTGGGGACGAACTTGCCGACGTTCTCCAACGCCTGGCACACGGCCTTCTCGTACCCGCAGATCGGGCACAGACCCGCCCGGTACTCGGCGAGGGAGAGGAACCAGTCACGTTGCGTGTCGTCCCATTCCGGTTCCGCCTGGGACGAGAGGAGCCGACCATCGTCGTCGTAGACGTAGGTGATGGTCGGCTCCCAGCCGTTGAACCGTTTGACGCTGATGCCGAGGCGTTCAGCGGCCTCGACCTCGCGTCTTAGCTGCGGTTCACGGCGGAGGCGGTCTGTGAGAAAGGGACCGCGGTGGCCTGCCGGTTGATGCCGATGAGTGCCGAGGTGAAGTCGGAGTACTGGGCGTCGGTGAACTCCTCAGACACCTCCACCCAGTCGTCACCGGTGAAGTCGACCTTCTTGTTCGTGCCCTTCTTCCACGCCGCGACGATCGAACGCGGCATGGCAGCGTCAGCGAACGTGTCCGTGTTGAACCCGAAGTGGCCGTCGACGTCGTTGTCCTCCCGTGCCGGGTGGGCCGTGACGAGCTCGGCGTACTCGGAGCGTTTGAGGGCCTTGAGCTTCACGCACACCGTCGACTCGTCCATCTGCGTTTCGAGGTCAGCGATCTTCTTCGCGACCTTGCGCATGTCCGCGGAGTACGGGTTGTTCAGCCGCTCGGCGGCGGGGGTGAGCCGGTTGAGGCGGTCGAGTTCCTCCCGCGCGGCCTGGTGGTCGGCGAGCAGGTCGAGGTTCGTGACGAGGTCGACGACGGCGGTGGGGCGAGTGATTCCAAGCTTCGACATGATGTGTTCTCCCGTTCCTCCCGTGAGTGATGAATGGAGACCTGTCCCCGCGCGGACGGGAGTGCCGCGCGGGGACAGGTGGTAGGGGCGGTCAGGCCGCGATCGCGACGTCCGTCTGCACGTCACCGAAGATGAACTGCGGGATCGTCGCGCGAGTCACCGAGTTCGCCTCGGGGGCGAGGACCTGCTTCTCACCGGCGGTGGCCGGGTAGATGGTGACCTTCTGGCCCACCTCGAACGGCTCCTCGTAGGGGACGCCGATGCGCTCCACGTAGTAGCCGCTGACGCCCTCACGGATCGTCTCGACGGCCTCGTTGGAGTCGGTGGCGTTGTCGGAGTTGGTGTTGTCGATGACGGTGATCGACAGGCCCGGGGTCTTGCGGCCCGGGCGACCGAACTCCTGACGCGAGCACAGGCGCGGATCAGCGATCGTTGCCTGCTCCTTCGTCGGGGACCACCCGTCACCGGTCAGGTAACAGCTGATGTCGAGTGCACCCGCCGCGTTGACCTCGGTGAGCTTCGGAGCCTTGGTGTCGGCGATCGCCGGGACGAACACGACCTTGAAGTTGCCGTCCGCCGGCGTCGATGGAATTTCAGCCATGACTGGCCTCACTTTCTTGAGTTGGCCCGAGCCGGCTTCGACTCAGGTGTTTCGGTGGCGTCGGCGGATGCCTTGGCCTCGCCGTCCGACTCCTGGCTGTCGTCGGACGAGTCCCGGTCAGCGGCACTGGACCGCTTCGCGGGGACGTAATGCTTCGGCGGCCGCGGGGCGCGGGCGCGCGGGTACCGGTCGTCGTTGAGCAGCTCGAACGCCTTGCCGATGCGCGGGTCGTCTTCCGGCACATCGAACTGGTGCTTCGTCGAGGTGTCCTTGACGCGGACGAAGTAGGGCATGAGGTGCACCTTTCGGGTATGACGAAGGCCCCGAACCGGGACGGTGCGGGGCCTCAGGAGGGCGATGGTGGTCAGTGTTGGGTGGCGGTGAGCTCGTACTCGAGGACCGTGAACACGGGATGCCGGTTCGCGGTCGTCAACGTCAGCGACTCGTCTTCAGCAATCTCTCGCGCGTTGACGAGATCCAACGGCGATGTCGACCACCCCTCCGCGATAGGGCGAGCGCCCTGGATGAGTGGGTCGAGGTTGGCGTAGACGGCGCGCACGGATTCGTGGGTGACGCCGGCGATGGTGACGTTGACACGGACGCGGCGGGCGAGGCGGGTGTGGGCGAGGGACCGTGAGCGGGTTGTCGGGATCTGGACGCGAGCGACGGTCCACGGGAAGAGGGTGTCGAGGTACTGGCCGCGCTCGTTGGGCTTGACGGCCTCGAAGTGCGTGTCCTCGGGAAAGAGCGCTTCGATCGCGTCGGTGAGGGCGAGGATGCTCACAGCAGGTTCCCGAGGCGCTGCAGGTGTTCGTCGATGACGTCGAGCTCGCGTTCGACGGGTTCGTCGATGTCGAGGGTGCCTCCGCCGCCGTTGGCGCCGCCGAAGTAGGCGATGCCGGCGAGGCTGGCGGCGGGGTCGCGGTCCTTGTCGGGGCCGAGCTCGATTTCGACGCCGAGAGCGGTGCGGCGCTTGTCGAAGTTGATCGTCCGGGCGATCTGCCGGAAGTAGGTGGACTTCTGTGCGTCGGCCTGCAGGTTGCGGCGGGCCTCGACGGCGCCCTTGGTGAGGATCGCTTCACCCTCATTGCGGACGGCGACTTGGAAGTCGTCGATCGCGTTGAGGAGCTTCTGGGTCTCTGAGGTGTCGAGCGGCACTGGTCCTCCTCAGTCGGCGATGTAGTCGACGAACACGCGGTAGGCGGTGCCGAACGTCTTGAACGGGGCCTCAGAGACGAGGCGAAGTTGCCGGCCGACGAGCAGCGGGTCGACGGTGGAGGTGATGATCTCGGCGACGTCCCCGACGTTGATGCGGTATGCGCCGACGGGCAGTTGGATCGAGAGGCGTTGCACGGTGTACTGGACGCCAGCGGTGTCGCGGGACTGCTCGTAGCCTTCGTAGGACTGCAGCTTGGCCTTGCCGTCGTAGACGACTTGGGTGACGGGGGTGACCTTGGCGGTGACCCGGTCAGTTTCCTGGCCGGCGATGCGGCGGATGATGACGTGGTCGACCATCATCCGCTCGGCGAGGGCCCGGCCGGCACGGAGCGCGCTCACGGCCACCGGTCTGGCCAAACTTCCGCGAACCCGGGGCGGGGCTGCATCGTGATCGAGAACGCCTCGGAGCCTTCGGTGCCCGGTCCGAGTTCCTCCCACTCGTCGGCTGTCGGTTTGAGGTCGGCGCGAGCCGCCTCCGATCCCAGGCCGTAGGAGTAGTCGTCGATGCGTTCGTTCTGCTTGCCGTCGGGGTTCTTGACCTTCCGGCCCACCACCTGGGCGACGATCTTCGTGACCAGCGCGGCGTACACCGGGTCAGTGGCAACCCTGACAGCGAGGTCGGGGATCCGGGACTGGATGGTGGCCTCGACGTCGCTGATCCACGCGTTGACCTGCTCGACCTCGACCGCATCGTCGATGCGGCGGCCGAGACGGGTCTGCACGTCTTGGAGGTTCGCGAAAGCCATACCATCCAGTCCCTTCACTCAGTTCTCGACGAGCTCGCGGATCTCGTTGCGGCTGAGACCCTCAAGCTCTTCCTCGGAGCGACCGGTGGCGAGCGCGTAGTCGCGCCATGCCTGTGTCGAGCTGTTGCCGCCGGGCTTGACCGCAGGCCCGGTGTGCTCCTCTTCGTCAGAGTCGCCGTCATCGTCGGTGCCGGCGGCATCCATTGGAGCGTCGGCATCGCCGGTGGCAGTCGTCTCGTCGGTACCGGTCTCGTCGCCGTCCGTGGAATCGTCGTCGCCGGTCGGGTCGGGCTCTTCGTCGGTCACGCGGTAGCCGTGACGTTCGAAGTAGGCGAGCGCCGCGGGGTCGTCGGTGCGCCCCTGGCCGTCGGAGAAGACGACACCGGCGACGGTTCCGGTGTATCCCTGGACTGGGGTGGTCACGCGTTTCATGTTGCTCACACCGCCTTGACCTTGATGCCGCGGAGGACGGCGGCGGCCTTGGTGGCCTTGAGCGCGACCGAGGCCGGTCCGAGTTCGACCTCGCCCTTCTTCACCGCGCCCGAAGTGGTGAAGTCGGGAAGCCACGTGCGCACCATCTGGGAGCCGACGGTGGTGACACCGTGGAATCCGTCGAGACCCACGCGGTAGGCGTAGATGTCGGTGGTGCCGTCGGCCGCGATCGGGATGATCGGGTCGTTGGTGCCCGGCTTCGCTCCCGGATCGGCGAAGAGGATCCCGCCGTAGGTCTCGCGGACGATCGGACGTCCGTCCTGCCCCACCAGGTCCTCGACCGGGTTCTTGACGTACTCACCAGCACGGCGTGCAGCGGCGCGCAGGCGCGCCATGGCGCGCTTGTTGCCGAGGATGACCGTCGGAGTGCCGTCGAGCGACATGAGGAACTCGTCGATGAGGTCGAGTGCCTTGTGCTCGGCGCGCGGGTTCGTATCGAAGTCCGTCCAGTCCGCGTTCCCGTTGATCTCGGTCGAGGAACCGACGAGGGCCTTGTCGAGGCCGTCGAAGCCGGCGGCGTCGGTGGCGGTGTCGCCGTTGATGACGAGATCCTGGAACTTCGTCACGGCGGCCTTGATCTTCTGCCCCATGTTCAGGGCGACGGCAGCCGAGGCGGCGGGGCCGAGCGAGGCGATCACACGGTCGACCTCGAACGAACCACCAAGGACCGCGAGTTCCGTGGAGTGGTGCGAGGTCTCGACGCTGCCGGGCGTGTACTCGGTGTTGAGTGGACGAGTCGCAGCGGTCGCCTGAGTCTTGAGTCGGCGGTAACCGTAGGTGAGGGTCGCCCCACCGCCGGCCGGGTTGACCGCGTCGTCGAAGATCAGGGAGTCGAGGATCGACGATTCCTTGCGGAACTCGTCGATGACTGCCGGATCGTAGTCTTCCTGAGTGTTGTTCTTCGCTTCAACGAGCGTGACAGGCATTGCGCTGTCCTTTCACTAGGTCAGGCGTAATGCTGGGTGACAGCATCCGCCAGGTTCTTGGGTTTCGGCTTATCCGAACCGTTCCCCTGGGAACGGTCCGGCTGCGGTGTCGGGGGCGGAGGCGGGGTTGCCTGGCCGAGGATCTTCTTCAGCTCGTCGGCATCAGCCTCGAGCTCTTCCTTCGTCGACCCGCTCAGACGTCTGGCCGCCGAAAGGGAGAGGCCCTTGGATTCAGCGACCTGGTACTTGAGCACGAGCGACGCGTTCTCAGAGTTGGCCTTCTGCAGCTCCTCCCGCTCCTCGGCGTCCTTCTCGGCCTGCGACTTGTTCGCATCCTCGAAGGCCTTGATCTGAGCTTTGAGATCCGCGTTCTCCTTCTCGGCCTGCTTGCGTGCATCACGCTCGGACTGCAGCGCCTTGAGACCTCCCTCGCGGAGGCCGTCGTCATCGTTCGGGTCATCTCCCGAACCCGTGCCGTCCTGCGCGGCGGTACCGTCGGTGCCGGTGGTGCCCTGATCGCCAGAGTCACCGCCGGCCGTCGCGGCATCGGCCGGGGCGGCGAAGAACCGCATGCGCGGATCGGCAGAGGAGAACGGGTTGAGGGTGATAGCGGGAGTGGTGCGAAGCATGAGAGCCTCCTTGGTTGACTGCATCGCGCAGTATTGACCTCGACCGCATCGCACGGCCGAGGGTGGTAAAATCGGGGTGACCGAGGCCCCCCGCGTCAGCTCTGAAATAACGAGCCGTCAGAACACGCGGGCACTGGCCTCGGTCTTCACGTTCCGGACAGATCGACTTCGACGAGTTCCCCTCGCGACATCACCCAGAGCCTGCTTATCCGTGCGGACGGGGTGCGCAGGTTGTAGAGGGCAAGCTGCTTCAGGAGCTTCTCGGACAGCCGTCGGTCGCCGAGGTCGATGATGAAGTTCTCCTTCACCACTCCGGCCGCCTGAGCCTTCGACACCGACCGCAGAATGTGGTTCTTCACCGACTGGTACTTCGGTTGCGTCGACTTCAGCTCGACCTTCATGCCGCCGGCGTTGAGCCATTCGAAATCCGAGGTCGGTTTGCGAGTGTCCTGGTCCTTGGGAATCCAACGCACACGGTTTTCAACAGTGAACCGTTCGAGGAACCGCACCTCGTGCGGCTCAAGTCGTTCACCACGCGTGTCGACGTCGAGCTGGGCTTGGCGGCGCGACCAGTACGCTCGGACCTTCGGGTCACGCATGTCATCGCCTGGGTCCGGATCCGGCACCGACGCGGCGGCGCGCGGCGGCCGCGGCGGTTTCGCTCCACCGCCAGCACCCGATGTCGCAGGCCCGGGTGCGGTCGGCGGTGTCGGTCGGCGCGTGCCACCAGCACCCGTGGACACTCGGCGGATCCCGCCCGATGACGAGCCGGCGCCCATCCGGATGACTCCGTGCGGGTTCTGGCCCTGCTCGGTGATGTAGCCGTACCGGCGAAGCAGCTCCCTGGCGGCCGCGCGGTCGCCGCCGGAGCGGCGGACGATTTCCTGCACCGAGAGCCGGCGGCGACCGGCACGACCTGCCTCTGTGCCCGACCGGAAGTATCCTCGGCGGGTTGTGCCCTCGCGCGTGAACCTGCCGGCGGCCGTCATGCCACGGCGGGCGTTGACGACCTGGAAGATGTCGGCGCCCTCTTCGATCGCGAGAGCGTCACTGGCCCCGAAGTCACGGATGCGCTGCGCCGGCGACAGAGACTCGAAGTAGGCGTAGGGGTCCGTGGTCATGTCCCCGGCGACGTCCTCGGACGCCGGGACTCCACGGCAGTCACACCCCGGGTGCCGGTCGAAGCCGGCGTTCCACCGGTACCAGCGCCCCGCGAGCACCACGCACCGTGGGCACGACGGCGGGTTGAGCATCCGCACGAACCCCGTTGCCGACGACGCCGCCAGACCGGCCGCCTCGGCGGACCGTCCAGCATCAGCCATCGCGGTGCCGGCGGCGAGCGTGAGCCACTGACCGCCGCGCTGCAACGCGAGACCAGCCTGCGCACCCTCGGCGACGCTCATCTTCGCCCGGACTACGGAGAAGCTCAGTGCCTCAGCCAGCGGGAGACCGTTCTGTCCGTTGACTCCTGCGAACGCGCCCGGCACGACCTGCCCGGCCAGTTGCGAGCTCAGCCCCACCTCGGCGAGCGCCGACGGTAGGTAGTCGGCGGCGGCCTGCGCCATGCGCAGTTGCGCGGTCGTGACGATCCGGGTGATCTGGGGGCCGACACGGATCCAGCCGGCGTCGAAGTCGGTGCCCATGCGCGACCACTGGCGGTTGACCGCGTCGAGAGCCTCGAGCTTCTCAGCCCCGATCTGCCGCTGGTACGTCAGCGCCGACGAGGGCAGAGACATCCTGCTCCTGCTCCTTCTCCCGCTCGCGGTTCAGATACGGGTCGGCATCCTGGCGGGCGAAGTACTCGCGCTCCTTGGCCTTGCGTGCCTCGGACCAGCCCATCTCGTCCCATGCGCCCTCGCGGGAGAGGATCGGGGTGCCGCCGGCGAGCTTCTGGATCGCGTCGGAACGCTGCGAGATCGTCGGGGTGCCGGCGTCGTGCCATTCGACCCGGATGCGGCCGTTGATAGGCCACTGGCCGGTGCGGAACCGTTCACGCAGCGCCATGGTCCAACCCCAGCCGGCGCCGAAGGACACCTGTTTGCGTTCGCAGTTCTTCACCAGCCGGGCCTCGTCGGCACGGATCGCGCCCTCGGCGGCCGGGTTGACTGACTGCTGACCCATGTACCGGGTGGGCAGGCCGGTGATCGCGGCGGCGAGCGCCATGTAGTGGTTGACGGTGTCGTGGAAGTTCTTCAGCGAGGACGGGGTGAAGCTGCCGACCTTCGCGTCCTTGTTCGCGTGTGCCCAGATGCCTGAGAAGTAGGATTCCCAGACAGGGATGGGGTCGCCGTTCTTGTCGACGAAGTCGCCCTTCGTCATGCCGAGGACGTACTTCTGGGGCACCGAGTGCGTTTCGGCGGCGATCTGCAGGTTCGTGAGCGTGCGGGCGACGGCGTCGGTCATCGGGATGATGTCATGGATCTCGCTCGTGCCGTCCCAGGAGCCGAGGCGCTGCCGGTTGAGGAGCATGATGACCGGGACGCGGCCGAGTGCGTGCTTGTCGCGGGAGACTTCCTTCCACGCGCCGACGTTCTGACGTTCGAGCCAGATCGTGGCGTCGGGGAGGTAGAGGGTCGCGGAGTCCTGCCGGCTGGCGGGGTCGATGTACTGGCGCAGGGCCGCTTTCATCCGGCGGGTGCGGTTGTCGATGAGGGCGTTCATGTACCGCGGTGATTCGACGGTGATGAACGGCTGGTCTGAGTCGTCTTCGTTGGAGCCGACGGTGATGAACGAGCGGCCGAAGATCATCGCCTCACGGTGCGCCTGCGGGGCCTGGGCGTCCATGTCGTTGTACTCCCAGCCCTCGCGCAGGCCCGCGTCGGCGAGTTCGTGGCCGGGGAGGATGAGGGACTTCACGTCGAGGCGGCGTTCGGGTTCGTCGACGGCGATGCGGGGCAGGTTGACGATCGTCTCGAACCTGCGCAGGTCAGGGGGTACGGCGAGACCGATGTGCTCGAGTCTCTGCATGCCCTCGTAGTAGCGGTCCAGTCGGGCGAGAGTGGGGCGAGCCTTCTCGTGCCGGTTCCGGAGTTCCGAGAACAGAGTCTGCTCGTCGCTTGAGAGAGCCACGCTCACCCCTTTCTGTCATCGGTAGACCCACATGCGGTTGTCGACCTCGTCCCATCCTTCAGCGCGCGAGTCTGCCGCGGCCTCGTGGGTGAGGACGTCGGCCATGAGGAGGTCGATTTTCTGGTGTTCGGACGGTTTGCCGAGGATGTACTTGTCCCCGGGTTTGGCGACCTTCCTGGCGGCGAGCGCGTGGGTTTTGGTCTGTTCGCAGTCGTCGTGGGTGGTCAGTTCCTCGGTTGTGTCCTCGAGGTACCGGACGAGAGCGTCGTACATGCGGTTGATCTGGTTCGTCGGCCACATCACGACGACGTCCTCGCCGTGGTTGGCCGCCCAGGTGTCGGCTTGGGTCTCCCAGTGGCGGGGGTCGACGTAGAGGCGGTTGACCCGGTACCGGGCCATGAGCTCGTCGACGGCGGCGGTGACCTCCGAGCGGGGGATGCGGCCTTCCCACTCGTCGGGGTTCCAGTAGGTGGGTCGGTTGTCGGGTCCGTATGTGGGGGTGAAGCGGTGGCCGTCGATGGTCTCGGCGCGCAGCGCGGTCCAGTCGGCGGACCGGGAGCCGTCGAAGCCGAGGGTGACCATGGTGCCGTCGGGGACCGTGACTTGGGCTTCGGTGCGGTCCCAGAGTGCTTCGAGCATGTAGGAGCCGAGGCCTTGGACGAGGCGGTTGCCGTAGAAGCGTTCCGCCTGCGTGGGGTCGGTCTCCACGAGCTCCTCGGCGAGTGGATCGATCGCCGAGGTGGTGTCGACCCAGGGGGAGTCGGAGTAGACGTACTGGTGGATCTTCGCGCGGTCGCGCTTCTTCTTGTAGTCGAGGTCGACCGGTGGTTTGCGGTGGTAGCGGAAGATGTCCTTCTGCCGGGACTGGAACCCGCGCTGCGCGGCGGAGTTCTCCATGGGGTCCCACGGGTTCGTCAGCTCGATCGTGCGCCCCTGCATGCCGGCGACGCCGCGCGAGATCGTGTTCCACGTGTCGAGCATCTTGTTCGTCTCGGTGTAGAGGCCCGATTCGTCGCCGAGCGCGCCGGTGAGTGGCTGACCGAGCTTCGATTTCGCTGCCGAGGACAGGGGCACGATCTTCCCTCGGTTGGGGAGCCGGATGAAGCCCTCACGCACGTGCACGAACTCCTGCAGAGGCCCAGAGAGGATCATCGTCTGCAGCGGCTCGTAGACGTTGTTCGTCTGGGACTCGGCGAACGCGACGAGCCCGATGAGGGACTTGCTGCGCGGCTGGCCCTTCGCCTCACCAGGCTCATAGACGTACTCCCAGCCGCAGCCACAGCCGTGGTCCTCACAGCGGTAGACGTCGCCGGCGAGCGCCCACCCGTCGAAGAGTGAGGGGCCGACAGCTTCGAGCAGGAGGAGACCTGCACCCCACGGGGACTTCCCGCAGTTGCCGGTCGGGATCATCTCCTTACCGGCCAAGAACACGTGAGAGTCGGCGGAGACCGTGATGCACTGTGTCGGTTCGTCTGCGATGCGATCGATCTCGACGATCCGACGATGCTCGAATTGGGCGTGCGAACGTCCTGGTTCCTTTAGACGATTCTGCTTGCGCGGGAGGGAGAACACCGGCATGTCCGATCGCGCGGAGAACGACACGCGGAACTTCGGGCCCGTCACCCTGCCGTAGAGTGTCGCTTCCCCCTCAAAGCACAGCGGCTTCACACCCAGAGTGGCCAAGAGTTCCATGACGTTCTCGGCGAGCTCCGGCAGCACCGTCGTGAACTCGCACTTGCCGCGCAAGTCCGCATGCCCATCGGTGTCCATGAGGCCCTGCAAGAGCGCCCAGCGTTGTGCCTCAGACGCGCGCAGGTAGTCTCTCGGAATGTGCTTGTGACCAAGAACCCCCGCGTCGCGGAGGCGTGCAGTCAACCCGACAATTCGCCTGGTCAACGGCTTAGACTGAGATGGTTTGTTCGCATACCCGGCGGAGGCCGCCCGGTCGAAGACCTCGTCATCAGGACAGCAGATCCGCCCCGTGTCCGTCTCCCCGTCTCCCAACCACATTCCGAGCAGGTATGGGTCGAGCGGCAAGCCTGCTTCAGGCAACTGAAGCGGTCGAGCGTTCGGCACTCGGAAACGGCGAGCGCCATGCTTATCCTCGAGGCGACCGATCATGTCCTTCGTGCGAAGCCGGGCGGCCTCGTACTTCGCCGACGGGGTGCGGACTTCGACCCACCACTCGTGGTCACCGCAGGCCACCAGCGACGACCCGTCTGAGAACGTCACTCGGTAGGTGTCCGATTGGAACACCTCTGACTTGGCGACCACTCGCGTTGGCCTGCCGTCTTCGGCGAACACCTCAGCGCCGACGTCGATCGCTCCGATGGTGGTCCATCCGTTGGGTGTCGGCACCGGGGTGTCCACGGCGAGCGCCTTCTGGGGGCCGACGACGATCGAGCGGCGGTAGTGGAACGGGGCGAGGAGCCGACGGCGATCGACCACGGCGTTCTGACGGATGCGGTAGTGATTGACCGTGCAGTAGAGCTGCCAGCCGTTGAACGTCAGCGACTCGCCCTCGTAGACGCCACCGGGGACACGGCAGTGCGCCTCGATCCAGTCGGTGGCGAGGAATCCGAGGGTGTGCCGGGGGTCGAAGTCGAGGGTCAGGGGTGCCGGCTGCTCGCTATGAGCGTCCACCGGCGGCCTTCAGCCTGTCTCGGGCCGAGGGCGTCGGCGCGTCGGGTTCCTTCGTCGCGATCTCGGCGCGCTTGTCAGCGACCTCGTCGTCGGTGATGTCCCAGCCGAGCTCGCGCATTCCGGCCTGGGTGAGACCGATCTGGTCGCGGTAGCGGTGCAGCTGGGCGACGAGAGTGGCGTTCGCGTCGGGTTCCTTCTCGACGAGCGCCTTGAGCCGGCAGTATTCTCCGATCGAGGACCACAGCCACCGGTAGCGGGGAGCGGACCATGCGCGGCCCTGGGGGAGTGCCCACACGTCACGCCAGACCTTCATCTCCCGCCGGCGCAGGGAGATAGTGGCCGTGTGGTCGACCTCGACGGTACGGGTCTTGTCGACGACGACGACGCGGTGACGGATCATCTTCGGCAGCGGGAACTCCGGCACCGGGCCGTGGTAGCCCTCGGCGGGGAGCTGCTTGAACGTCAGACCTCGACGGTCCGAGCGGCCAGACTTCGGGTCGACGGGTGGGCCGGATCGGCTGCGGGGGCCTCCACTGACCATGGGTATACTCCGTTCCTCGGCATCGCGCCGACATGAGAAGTGCCCCGCGAATCGCTCGCGGAGCGGCTGACCCAAAGGGTCAGAGCGAGTCCGACCGGGCAAGCGAATAGGGTTTCTGACCTGGGAATTTGGAAATGTTTGAACTAGTTTTGCTCATCTGAGTGCTCCCCGTCGGTACGGGTTGAGAACAGGTTCGGTTGCCTCCCCCTGGGGTGTGGTAGAGGCAAGTCACCCTGCCGCCCAGCCTCCGGGCTGCCGGCGGGCCGTCGATGCCGAGTGGCACGGTCCGCACAGGCCGCGACCGTAGCGAGGATCGTTCGGGTCGAGGCCGGCGGCGACGAGCTCGCGGCGTGATCTCGGGAAGTGGTCGGCGTCGCGCGAGGGTCGGCGGCCGCACACGACGCAGATCGGATCGCGTTGAAGGACGGCTCGGCGGAATCGGTTCTCGTGTTCGCGGTCGTACCCGCGTTGACGGGATGTGCCACGAGTACGGTCGGCGGTACGCTCATGGGCTGGGCACCGGGACTTGGGGCCGTCGAAGAGGGTCGGGCATCCCTTGACCGAGCAGAGCTTCTTCATCGACTGCCTCCGAACATGACGGAAGGCCTGACCGGATGAACCTGTCAGACCTTCATCGCCACCTCTGGTGACTCTACGAGAATAGTACGTGACAGATGTCAAGCACCTCGGGACCTGCGCGTGTTGCGGCGTGTCGTGCGAAGCAACACAGATCGCACATCACCAAGACGATACAGACGCGAACCACGCTGATCCTGACCAATCGGACGCAACAGCACACGACCGCGAACGTCTCGCCTCGTTGCCCATTGCCTCGCTTGATCGTAGGTGATCTTCTCACCTGCTGCCCTCAGCGTGTCAACGATCCGAGGCAACGGCGCTTCGTATGCCTCGATGCGCCTCAGACCTTCACGACGACGAGCACGCACATCCACTTGCGCCTTGCACCTCGGGCACACCGTCACGTCCTCACCGATGGTGGGCCACAGCTCAGCACCACACCCAACCGTCGGACACTGTCCGACGAACACACGCTCAGGTGGAATGTCGATCTGATTCAGGCCAGCGAGACACTGCTCGAGTAGACGCTCATGCCACGCCTCAGCCTGCTCGTGCTTGACCACCCAATCTCTGAGCGGGTCCAGGCTGGCCACGAGCTCGGGCACACCGAGCATCCGGAACGTGGGCCTCTCCTGCTCAAGCACCCACACGCCGAGGATCGCACGCAGCACCGCGGTGATCTCATCGAGCACATCAGCCGCACCCACCCGGAACAAGATCGGGGTGACGTCCGATGACCGCCCACCGCTGGCCGGGGCCACCGCATCCTGCCTGAGCACCGACACCCTCAGCTGTGCAGCCAACGGTCCACACAACCGGATCAGATCAGGCAGGCTCGCCGAGCGCACCTCCCGTGCATCCCACATCGTCACTGTCCCCTCAACTCCCTCTCGATCCGACCACTCACCCAATCGCGGGGCCGCCACACATCCACATCAGCACCGACGAGCGACAGCGCCGAAATCCACGCCTTCTGCTCCGCCGTCGCCGTACCCGTCTCCGACTTCAACTCGCGCCACAGGATTCGACGTTGCCGCGGGTGCACCAACACCAGATCCGGGAACCCTGGCTGAGACCGCCGGCTGTCGTACACGTGATAGACCAGCCAGCCCATCCGCTCGGCCAGACTGATGATGAGCTCCTGCAACTGCCTCTCCGACATGGCCTTGGCCTGCAGGGCACGGTACTCATCGAGCTTCACCGTCTCCGCCTCCCACGCTTCTTCGAAGGACCGGGGTTCACGAGGGCAGGAGGTGGCGCCGACCGTCCCGTCCCAGCCCTGCCAGGCCCAGCCCGAACCGTGCCCGTCACCGTCCCGTCCCGACCCGACCCGGCATATCCAGATCCTGGATGCCGGCGACCTGCTGGGATCTGCTGGAACCTGCTGGGTGGCTCTGCGGGGTCACACTCCGACTGGTTGGTGTCGGGCGGTCCCATCGGACCAGAGCCGGTGTCTGCGGGGTCTCGCTCCGACTGGGTGTCGGATAGTCCCTCGGACCAGACTGTGTCCACCGCGGGGTCATCACACGACTGGTGGTCGTGCGGTCCCTCGGACCGGTGAACGTCTCCCGCGGGGTCTGACTCCGACTGGGTGTCGGATAGTCCCTCGGACCGGGATGCAGGGTTCTCTTCAGGTGCCCTCGTGGCTACGGTGCCGGCGTCGCGGCCGGGCGGTACCTGCCCGGCCTTCGTGTCGGGTTCGGCAGCGTCGGGGAGGACGATGTTGTGAGCGATCACGTACTCGTGAGCGCGCAACCACTCGAGGGTCTTCGGTTTGAAGTACGGGCGCTTTGGCGGGGGCATCATCTGCTTCTCGCGATGAGCCCGCGGTGCGTCGAGCAGGGCTGAATTGCATCGGTTGCAGGCGACCACCATGTCGTCTGGTGACTGCACCTGCTTCGTGAGATGGTCATACGTTCCTGCCTTCTGCCCGCGCCGGTCGCCGTGGAAGTTCACGACCAGGCCGCAGTAACGGCACGCGTCGCCGTCACGGAGGCGCACGGGGATCGTGAGGCCAGGGTTCGCGTTGTCGAGCTTGCGTTGCCGTTCCCATTCGATCTCCTCTCTCGTTCGCATGTGGATGAAGGTGTCGTCCTCGATGAGCTTGTACGCACGTCGCCCATCCCCGTCAGTCACCTCGGTGAGGTAACCCGCGGCGATCGCGACGCTGATGAGCTCGTGGGAGCGTGCCTGCCCGGCCATTTGGACTGCGGTGCCGTGGCTGATGATGTAGTCGGTGAGGTGGGCAGTGGATTGGAGTGCGCAACGGAGGACGAAGCCGAACGCCTCGTTGAGGAGGCGGTCGTCGCATCGCTGGTCTTCGAGGACTGCGAGGACGACTGGGTGGTTGGCGGACGTGTCACCGTTGCGCAGCCATGGCATCCGGGTCGTCTCCTCTCGTGGGTGGGGTTCAGTGGGTGTGGCATTCGCAGGGGCACGGTGCGGGTTCGTCGCGCTCGTGGTCCCACCCGCTGCCGTCACAGGCGCGGTGCTTGCCGTCTCGGCAATCCGGATTCATGCGCCCCTCCGGAGAAGATGCCGGCTGTGTGCGGGCACGTGGTCTTGCCAGGGGCGTCCGTAGCGGATGCCGTGGTGGTGTGGGGCCATTCGCGCGACGAGCTCGGCGAGGTCGGTCACGGTCGTGATGGGACCGATCTTCTCGACAGCGCGCTCGAGCGCCACGTTGCAGTCGGGGCATATGCGGTCGACGTCGATGAGTATCGAAACCTCGTACCGTTCACCACACAGCTTGCACGTCGCTCTCAGCGGGAGCCTCTGCCACATGAGAGTCGGGTATCGGATCGCCTGCATCGCATCGATCATCGCCTTGAAGTGTTCGCCGAGGTCACGCATGTCGAGCCGCTTCAATTGCTCGAAGCCGAGCCTACGGTTCACCGGGACTCCCTCATCGCCGTTCGGATCTGTGCCTCCGCTTCGACCTTGTCGTTATCCGATAGGAAGGACGACTTCGAGGCCCACTCTTTGTAGGCACGGGCGAGCGCGGCGGCGTCGCCGTTCTCCATGTCGGCGAGCGTTGCGATTTCTTCGCCCGGGCCGTAGCAGGAGCATCCTGAGTCTGAGAACCAGTAGTACCTGTGGTCGTCGCGCCACGCGCCGAACGACTCCCATTCGTAGCCGCCTTCGTACTTCGAGAAGACGTTGATGAGGCCGGCGATCTCTTCGTCTGGGTAGAGGCCGGAGTTGAATCTGCTCGTCCTGAGTTTCCGGAGTGCGACGATTGGGTCCATCACCTCACCGGCGAGCGCGGTGTCGGGTTCGATTTCGTTCATGGTCGGGTTCCCTTCTCGATGTAGTTGCGGTCTGGCCAGGTGTTTCCGCAGCAGTGGCAGTGCCAGGCGACAGTGATCTCGTCGAGGCCGTCGGTGGCGTACACGGGTTCCTTGTGCTCGTGTTGGCAGATGACAGTCACGTCGGGTTCGATCTGGCACAGTCGCTTCTCCTCGATCTGCACCTGCTCGCAGTGCTCGTGGCCGGGGAGCATCACGGGTCTGTCACCTCGGTGGTGAATACCCCGTCGGTGGGCAGGTCGTCCTTGTCGAGCCCGAATGTCTCGCAGGGGCAGCCCTCGCCGTCCCACATCGGGCACATCTCGGCATCACACTCGCTCACGGCCCTCACCTCCCGGTGCAGTCACGCCAGCCCCGTCGAGTGATTCCGCCAGGGCAATCCTCTGCTTCAGGCTTGAGTCGATCCCAGCCTCACGGAGAGCACCGTAGAGGCCAGACAGCACCGTCTCCAGCCGCTCCACGGTCGTCGGCCCTGGGTCGGCAGACATCTCCGCCTCGTGCTTCCGGAAGCTGGTCATCGCCTCCTTCTTCGTCGGTGCGATGAACACGCATCGGCACCACTGGCAGGCGATGACGTATCTAGGGCCGACGCGGACGTGGGAAGTGTTCGTGTCGGCGGTCGCGTCGGCGTGCCAGCCCTCCGGCGTCCACCCTGCAGGGGCATCGTTGACGATTGGTGCGCGGTGGTCGTCCGGTTCGTAGTGGACCCGGCATTCGTGCTCACTCACGTCTCGTCACCTCCCGGTGCGATCACGCCGTGAGCGTCGAGGAACGCCGCCAGAGCGTGGTCTCCCTGCTCTCCACCGCACGAAGCGTTGAGATGCGTGAACTCCACCAGGAGACCGTTCAGCCGCTCCGCGTTTGTCGGCTCCGGATCGGGAACGACCTCGATACCGAGGGCCGTGACGATGACGAAAAACTCACTGTCCCCCCGCACGGCACCTACGCGCACGAGCTCGTCTCGTATCTCGGTGTACTTGTTCTTCGTGATCGTGCGCACTGCCGGGGTCGCCGGGACGGGCGTCCAGAGGAGGTCAACCATCCCGCGATCGGAGCGTCGTGACTGATACGTGCCCCCGATCCTCTTGATCGTCCATGGCCGTCCCGCGTCCTGCTCGTCGCGCATCCCGACGTAGTCGTCCTTCTCCGCGAACCTCGCGGCCGCGAAGTCGGCGGCGGTGTACGTCTTCTCAGTCATCGTTCTGTTCTTTCGGTGTCGACTGCCTGCGTTTCAGCGGGCGGTTTGAGCAGCACGGCGATAGCTTTCCTTGCGTCGCGGCGCCACCAGTTCTTGATCGGGCCCTCCGGGCACGTGGCCCAGGTGCGGCCGACGGCGGCGTAGCGGCGATCGAACGCGGACGCCGCGACCCGCTCGGCCGCCGCCGGCGACGACAGCTCGGCGAGCCTGCGTCGAAGGTCGTGGGCTGTGTTCTTCCACGTCTCCTCCGTCGGCAGCGGGTCGTTCTCCTTGTCCGAGACTCCGTGCTCCTCGATGAACTCCTGCGCATGGCGGGCCCGGGCCGGTGTCGCCCTGTACTCGTAGCCGGTCATCGTCAGTCACCCTTGACGTTGATGACCTGGTGGAACGTGTGGCGGATCTTCACGAGATCCTTCGCGTCATCCATCACCTGGTCGATCGGTTTGTATGCCTGCGGGATCTCGTCGATGAACGCATCCGTGTCGCGGTATTCGATGCCGACCATGGCCTCACGCAACTGGTCGCGGGTGAACATCTTCCGGGCCTTCGAACGCGAGTAGGTGCGGCCGGCACCGTGCGGGGACGAGTTGAAGCTCATCGCGTTGCCGAGGCCCTCGACGACGTAGGAGGCGGTGCCCATCGAACCCGGAATGAGCCCGAGCTGCCCCTCACGCGCGGAGATCGCACCCTTCCGGGAGATCCACAGGTTCCGGCCGAAGTGGTGCTCCTTCTGCGTGAAATTGTGGTGGCAGTTGATGCGCTGCCCCTCCACCACCTCGGTGCCCATGTGCAAGGCGAGCGCGGTGAGGACGCGGTCCATCATCTCTTCGCGGTTGAGGAGTGCAAAGTGCTGTGCCCAGTTGAGTTCGGCGATGTAGTGGTCGAATTCGGGGGTGCCTTCGACGAGGTAGGCGAGGTCGGGTTCGGGCAGGTCGATCCACCATTTCTTCATCAGCTCGGTGGCGACCTTGATGTGGTGGCGGGCGATCTGGTTGCCGATGCCGCGGGACCCTGAGTGGAGGAACGCCCACACTCGGGAGTCTTCGTCGAGGGTGATCTCGATGAAGTGGTTGCCTGACCCGAGGGTTCCGAGCTGCCGGCGCCAGTTCGATGCGTAGACGTCTGGGTATTGCTCATCGCCGCGGACTGGCCACACATCCTGCTCCCACATGTCCTCGAGTTCCCAGATTCGCTTCGCTGCGGTCACTGGGTCGACCTCGTCGTTGTAGTTGCCGGCGGAGAGCGGGATGCGGGACTCGATGTCCTCACGCAGCTTCGTGACGCCGGGAACACCGCCGACTTCGTACAGGTCGACGCCGGTCCACTGGGTGCGCACCGCGATCATGCCGCACCCGATGTCGACGCCGACCGCGGCCGGGATGATCGCCCCGTCCGTGGGGATCACCGAGCCGACCGTGGCGCCCTTCCCGAGGTGCGCGTCGGGCATGAGCGCGAGGTGCGGGTGGACGAACGGCATCGCCGCGGTGGAGCCCGCCTGGGCGCGGGTGTCGGGTTCGAGGATGGATGCCCAGTTGTAGAGTTTCGGTGCGAGTTGGTGGATGGTCATGATGCGTCTCCCGTGGTGATCGGTTCTTCGTCGGTGAAGAGGTCGATGTAGATCGAGAATTGTGGGCCGAGATCCTGAGCGGTGGTGAGGTCGGAGTTCTTGCATGCGGTGACGAGGCGGTTGAGTTCGGCCGAGTCGGCGTGGAAGGTGAGGTCGCTGCGGACTGGTCCGTCGACGTACTCGGCGATCTCGGTGGGGTAGTTGACGATCTCGTAGGGGCCGCCGTCGTCGCCGCGGTTGTCGGTGTCTCGCATCCGCCACATCGTTGACTTGACCATGGTCAGAGGCTCTTCGGTGTGAGGGGTCGGGCGTGGATGCCGTCGGTGGAGGGGCCGGGGTCGCCGTCGTAGCCGGCAAAGTAGTGTTCGTGGCGGCGTCCGTCGGTGGAGTGCCAGCACACCTCGTCCTTGTGTTTGATGTCGGTGATCTTGATCGGTTCGACCGGGGTCGTCCCGGTGAGGGCACCGAAGAGCGCGGCGAGTTGCCGTTCCTTCTCCTGTTCGGCTTGCCGGCGGTTCTCGGCGGCCTTCATGAGTTCCTGGCCCTCGCGGGCAGCTGCCGTGGTCTCACGGTTGGTTTTGATCGCGCGCGTCAGCTGCCAGATGAGGAACAGCGTGACGATGATGAGAGGGAGGGTGGCGGCGAGTTGGAGTGTCATTTGCGGTTTCTCCTGGTGATGATCCACACCCACACGTGGGCGGGGAGGATGAGCATGCGGTCGATGAGGTGGCGCATCAGCGGAATCCCTTCACGAGTTCCTGCCCCACCCCGGTGAGGTCGTCGGACCATTGGAGGCGGGTCTGGCGTCGGGTGTCGGCGGTGAGCATCTTCTCCTTCTCGTCGGTCGGGGCGACCGGGTTCGTTGCCAGGCCGTAGAAGTACTTCCCGCAGGAGACCCGCCACAGTGCGGCGGTGATCTCTTCGATCTCGATCTCCCCGCCGTACTTCTTCGCCGAATCGAGGAACACCTTCAACCGGTCCGCCGGCACGACGGTGGTGCGGGTGCTGCGCGGGTTCTGAGCGGCCATGGACTCGAGGACGTGTACCGCCCGGGCGAGCTCCTCGGCGGGTTCGGCGGCGGGCAGGGTGATCGACTTCCCCTCGAACAGGCCGGTGCGATCGGTGGCGCGGATGCGGATCTTCTCCGGGCCCGTGCCCGTGACAGTGACCTCCACCTCCGGGTCCCACGACTCCTTCGGGGTCAGACCCGCGAACCCCATCAGCTGGGAGGCCATGGTGGGTGTGAGGATGATCGAATCCGCGAGCACATCACCGGTGACTCGGGCGCCGTTAATCGTCGCGACCTTGCACACGATCATCGTCAACCCCGACGACGCCACGACCAGCACATGGTCGGCAGTGAACACGACACCGACCATGTGATTGCCCGACTCCGGGTCCTTCGGCACATGCGGCAACGCTGCGGCGAGCGCCTGAGTGAGCGTGATGGGGTCGAGGCGGGCGGAGAGGTCGCGGGTGATGCGGCGGGCCTCCCGGTCCTGTTTCCCGGCCATGAAGTCGTGGATCACGGTGAGGTGTTCCTTCGCGTCATCAGCATTGGACATGGCGGTCACTCCTCGATTCGCTTCGGTTTCGTGTGATCGCATCCGTCGCAGCACCAGCCCTGCTTCAGGTGCTGGGTGGTCTTGCACTGGATGACGGTGGCACCACAGTGGCGGCACGCGAACACAGGGTGGTCGCACATCTTGTGCGAGCAGTTCTTCATCAGCACCATCAGTCGTCCTCCTCGGTGTCGTGGTGGCAGTCAGGGCAGCATGGGCGGCCTGTGTCGCCCGTCAGGGCTTTGCAGGAGATCTCTGTGGCCGCGCAGTTCGCGCACCGGCGGCGAGCGCGGCCGGGTGTGTAGTTCTTCTGGCCGCTCATACCGGGAAGTCTTCGTAGTTGTCGGCGTACTCGTAGTACCGCGTGTAGGGAACGGCGTCGTCGGGGTTGAGGCGGATCGTGCGGGTCGTGTGGTCGGCCAGGTAGCCCTGCTGGGTGGTTCTGAGGCTGTTCACACCGTTCGCGAACGCCTCGGCGGCAGAGACGGCCGGGAGTTCGGTCACGGTGAGCTTCTCGTCGCCGTCGGGGTGGATTTTGGTGATGCGTAGGTAGCTCATGCCGCCTCCTCGAGCAGGGAAGCCACCGCGATGCGGATCAGATCCCGCGCCGCAGGTGGTGTGACCGCGTTGCCAGCCATGCGCACCTGGTCCCTCTTGTTGCCGAGCAGCACGTACTCGCCGGGAAACGCCATGCCGAGCTTGATCTCGTGTGGTGAGAGCATCCGGAACAGACAGTCCATGACGTCGATCGACGCCGACGTCGCGAGGCCGTGATGGGTGCCGGACGCCGCGAACGTGTCGAACGGTGCCGATGTCGGCTTCGGCCGGTTGTTGTTGCGCAGCGGCACGATCACACCGTGGCCTGCGCTGTCCGAGACGACCGTGGGCAGCGGTTCTTTCTGCGGGTCGATGTCGCGGACACGGTCACGGAACTGTGTCAGGAACGGCGTGCCGGCCGGTTCGTGCCCGGGCGGGATCACCACACCCTTTGACGCCGAGGTGTGCATGGTGCGGAGCGGTTCGCTCTCCGACCAGATCCGGTAGTAGTCGCCGCCCCGGCGAGGATCTGCCGAGTCGTAGGTGTGGCCCGCGGCCTCGAGGTGCATCGCCGGCACCTGCACGACACCGTGAGCTTCGCGCGTCGTCAGTGTCCGCAGAGGGTCCGTCGTCGGGTGCGCGCCGTCGTGCCATGTGCCGCCTGCCGGGACGAGCAGTGACGCATGGAGTCCGCCGGCGACGAACGTCGGTGCGGCCTCATCGACACTCGTGGTGCGGGAGCTGTCGGCACCGGAGACGTTGTTGACGATCAGCGGCGGCACGGCCAGGCCGGTCTCGGCGCGGGTCGTCTGCGTGCGCAGCGCCTCGGCCGACGACTGAGCGGTCTTGCCGTCCCGGCCCTCGACGGGCACGATCAGCGACTGGTGACCGGCAGTGGTGAGCGTGCGCATCACCTCCGAGGTCGGCGTGCTCATGCGACCCGCGTTGTCGCCGGCGGGGACGGAGTTGTTGCGCATGAGGAACGGTTCGACGTACTTCTTCAGCCCCGCCTCAATGCGGCGCATCGTCTTCGCCGCCAGCGGTTTCTCCCGATCACCGATGCGCTGCGCGGGCAGTGACCAGTCGATGATCGACGATGCAGGCAGCCAGCCAGGTTCGACGACGGCATTGCGGCAGGATGTGCGCGGGCACCGCCACACGTACTGGGTGCGGTAGCGGCCCCAGTTCGGGGTCTTCTTGAACACCTGGATCGCCTGAACCACCTCGTCACATTGCGTGCAGAATGCGAGCGGACGGAGGCGCTCGAAGTTCGGTCGCGGGTTGCCCTTGAGCCAGAAGACGACATACATGCGGTCCCGCGACTGCGGCGCCGGGAGACCGAACGCCTGTGCGTGCATCGAGTTGAGGTAGACGACGTGGTGGTCGTAGCCGAGGCTGTCCATCGCATGCAACCACGCATCCCACATCACCCACCGGGCCGCGTCGACGACATTCTCGGTGATGATGATCTTGTACTGGTGGTGCTCGGCGAACCGGGGCACATCCCACATCGTCGCGCGCGAGCGTTCGGCTGCCTCGTCGGGCTTGTCGAAAAGGGACTCGGCCTGTCGTGCGCGTTTCACGCCCTTCGCCACGGAGTGGTTCGTGCACTCCGGTGATGCCCAGAGGATGTCCGAGTGCGGGAAGTAGCGTGGGTCGATCTGGGAGACGTCGGCGAGGACGTGGTCGGCGTCCTGATGGTTCGTGTTGTGGGTTTCGATCGCGAGCTTCCAGTGGTTCGTCGCGACCTTCACATCGACACCCGGGACGTCGAGCGCACCCGTGGATGAACCGCCGGCGCCGCAGAACATGTCCGTCATCGTCAGCATGGCACCTCCACGAGTTCCCCGGTGCCCGGGTCGCGGCGAGAGATGTGGAGGCGTGGGGCATCAGGCGCGCGGTGGACGATCCTGGCCCTCCATGCTGTCGGTGCCCTGTTGATGAGGTCGACGAATCCCTTGAGTGTGGCTCGGCGGAGTCGGGCACGGAGGACGTCGGAGACGACACTCACCGCGGCCTCCTGAGTCAGGGTGAACCCGTAGTACTCGGCCTTCCCCGTCGCAGGGTCGACCTCGTGGATCTCCCACACGCGCTTCGCGAACGGGATTGTGAGCTCCTGCTTCCGCCCTGCGGGGAGGACCGTGGTGCGCTGCACGCGGATGGTGAAGACGCTCACTGCCCGTCACCGTCCTCGACGTTCAGCCACGCCTCATCGGTGACCTCGTAGAGGCGCATCGGCTTGCCGTGGTTGCCGCCGGCGACGTCGAGGTTCGTCGTCGTGCCAGCGGGGGTGATTACGCCGCGGTGGAGCAGCTTCCGGTACCGGGCTGAGAGGACGCGCGGGTTGACGACGAGCCCGTGCTCGTTCGTGAGCTCGGCGCGCACCAGGTTCGGGTCCACGAAGCCGGCCTCCCTGCGAGCGACCGCGCGCACCGCGGTGTCGATGCGGCGCTGATCCCGGCCGTGCACGTGCGTCGACGCGTTCACCGCGTCGACGGCCTCCTCATGAGGGCCACGCACCGCGGTCACCGCTTCTCACCCGCATCCCACGCCGCGGCGAGCACGCCGGCAGCCATAAGGGCGAAGCCGGCGACGTTGAGGCCGTTCGTCGTCAGGGTCTGCGCCGAGGCGACGAGGTACATGAGAGCACCGACCGCGATGAGCGGGAGCCACACGAGGTTGAAACGGCGACGCACGAAGATTCGCCTCCTGTCACGGGCGCGTTCACGCTCCGTGTCCTGGGGTTGGTCTAGAATGGTGTTCACGATCGATCCGATCTACTCGGCCCTCGCCCTGCCCGGCGGGGGTCACTTCTTTTCTGCGGGGTCAGAGTGGATGCTGGGGCTTCCCCTTCCACCAGCACCCACCCCGTCAATGGGGCGACGCCACCTCGGCGTCGACATCCGCGTCCGGGATGAGGCGAGCGCGGAGTGGTGCCACGAGTTCGTCTTCGGTGTTGGCTGCGATCTCGGCGATGGAGTCGGTGGCTTCGTCGACGACGCGGAGGAGTGCGGTGGCGATGAGGCCGAGGTTCTCTACTGGGGTGTTGTAGTCGAAGCCGAGGGTGCGGAGTTCCTTCTCGAGCTGCTTGGTGCGGAGGATCGCGACCTGCCGGACGGCGAAGATCTGGCCGACGAACTCCTCGCGATCGCGTTTCGCATTGGGGTCAGTGGTGAAGCCGAGGGTGTTCATCAGTTGCAGTCTCCTGCCGATTGGATGGGGTGGGCGATGAGTGAGGTGGGGACTGTCGGTTCCGGGGTGAGGACGGTGAAGCGGAGTCGGGAGGTGGAAAGTCTGATGCGTTCTTCCTCCTCAACTGCGGCACCGGTGGCAATGAGGTCGTCCTGCTCACCACCGATGACCTGAGTTGTCTTGTCGGTCACTCGGGCGAGGACGGCATCGATGCGGGCGAGGTGGGCCATGGGGAACCCGTCGCGCTTCGCAGCCCGGTAGCCGCGGAGGACCGAGACGAGACGCTCAGCGGCGATGATCGCTTCGTTGATGGTGTCCTGCCGGCGGACCGTGGATGGGGTGGGCGTGGGTTCAGCGGTCATCATCGACCTCTCGCTCGGTGGTGGGGTGGGTGTGCGGGTGCGGCCGCGACGGTGACCCCTCACTAGCGGCCGCACCCGAGGCACCGACATCTGCGACCGGGGTTCTCGTCCCGGGAGTTCTGTCAGTGCCGTCCCTTACGATGTCCCCACCAGGCGAGGTGTCCGCCTCTCCTGGTGCCATAGGGGACGCGAGCAGCGCGTCACCGTAACCCGTAAGGGAGTTCTCATGGATGAGGCATTCGAGATCAGCAGCAAGTTCATGAACACGATCGAGGCCAGCACCGAGGCTCTGCCCCATCGCTTCGACGGCGCGGAGAGCCTTGAGGACAAGCTCGAGGTTCTGGTTCAGATCAACAGCGACCTGACTACGGCACTCAGCCAAGCGCTCATCGAACTCGACGCGCGAAACTATTCTTTCGCCGAGGCTCTTGCTGGCGTGATGACCAAACTTGACGAGAGCGACTGACAAGTCCTCCAACTGCTGAAACGCTCGAGCACGGTCTTCGGTGATCCGAGAACGCTTGAGCTGCGGTGAAGGCCCGATCTTCCTCTGAGCCGCCTTGAGCTCTTTGAGCTTCGCCTCGACACGGTCACGCCCAGCACCGAGCTCGCCGGCGGTCTGGCCCACCGCGCTCACGACGCTGCCCGCTTCGGCACGGCGGGGGAGTGGTCGGCAGTGTCGACCGCTTCGCCGGCGGCGAGCGCCGCGATCTGAGCGCGGTAGTAGCGCCGGTGTCCCGAAGGCAGCGTGATGGAGTCAATGTCGCCTCGTTCGGCCATACGGGCGAGCGAGCGAACGGCGACTTTCAACATCGCGGCGGCGTCGCCAGGGTGAAGCAACTCTTCTGAGTCGCCATGAGTCCGAATCGTTGTCATGCGACCAACCTAGAGGACTATTCGGACGAATGCAACAACGTTTCGTAGTCAGTATTCCGTTTTGTCCGATCTGTCGCTATACTGTTGGCATGGAGACGAAAGCGCAGGACTCAGTACCGACGGAAGTCAGCGGCGATGCTATCGCGGGTCGTCGCATCCACATGCTGATGTGGGATTCCAAACTCTCGCAGCGGAAGCTCGCCCCGCAGCTGGGCATGACCCAGGCGAACCTCTCGAAGAAGGTGCGTGGCGAGCGAGGATGGTCGGTCGATGACCTCCTCGCGGTCAGCCGCTTCTTTGACGTGTCGGTGTCCTACCTGGTCGGGGAAACGGAAAACCGCCGTCCGGATGATCCGAACGGCGGTTCTGACTTCGTGGTGCGCCCCCCGGGACTTGAACCCGGAACCCACTGATTAAGAGTCAGTTGCTCTGCCAATTGAGCTAGAGGCGCGTGCCGCGCACGTTGCGCAACGAGAATTAATACTACTCAGGAGCCCGCCTCGCGTGCAAACCGAATCCGGGGATTTTCCGGTTTTGTGACTGAGGTCGCAGGTCAGAGGTACATTCCCGCGCTCGACTGCTCGGCCGGCTCGGAGATCGCATGGACGTCGCGCTCCCGCAGCAGCACGTACGCCTGACCTTCGAGCTCCACCTCGGCGCGGTCTTCGGGATCGTAGAGCACGGTGTCGCCGAGGTTGGCCTGCCGCACGTGCGGCCCGGCGGCGACGACTTCGCCCCAGACCAGCCGCCTGCCCATCGTGGCCGTGGCGGGGATGACGATGCCGGCCGCCGACTTGCGCTCACCGGCCTCCTCACCCGGATCGACGAGGATCCGGTCGTGGAGCATTCGGATCGGCAGAGCAGTGTCAGGCACGCTCGTCCCGACCGGAGAACCCGACGATGAGGGCGGCGACGCCGAGCACGGCACCGGCGCCGAGGGCGATGGCCTCGGTCTTGGGGGAGCCGTCCTCATTGATGACGGTCGACTTCGCCTTGTCGACGGCGCGGTTGAGCAGGGCTTTCGGGTGCAGGCGTCCCACCAGTTCGTCGATGTTGCCGGTCAGCCGCTCCTCGCGCAGCCGGATCGATTCGGCCAGCTGTGCTTGGGTGGCGTTGTCGACGGTCACATCTGAGGTGTAGACGTTGTCAGTCATCGGGTCGAATCCTCCGAGTCGCGAATGCATTGTTCACCTGTGACTGGGCGTCACAGGACCTTGCCGTCCAGCTTAGCCGTTGACTTCTCCCGGTGTCAGATACACGGCTCGGAGTGCCGGAATCTCACGACGTCGACTGTGGCATCGCGCGGTATGTCCGGATAGTGCCCGCGCAGACTGGTGCGATAGTCGTCGGCGGTCGTCGTCCCGGTCAGGCCGAGACCGGCTTCCGTCAGTTCGGTCAGCGGTGTCGGCTCGACGGAGTGGATCTCGATGGGCACCGGATCGCGGTCGGTGTTTTCGAAGTACGCAAGCGCGGGTCCGACGACGGGGGACTCTCCCCAGCGGACCGTGACGGTCTTGCTGCCGTTCTCGACCGCCTCGGCGTAGCGGGCATTGAACCTCAGCACCCGGAGGGGACCTGCATCAGGATGCCGGTAGGAGGTGGGAAGGAGCGCAGCGATGGGAACGACCGTCGCCGAGGCGGCTGATCGGTGCGACGAATCATCGCCGGGGAGGGCGACGAGGATGTCGGGGTGAAGGTCGAGAAGCGTCTGACGGCATCGACCGCAGGGCGCGAGAAGCCCGCGATCCCGATCCCCGACCGCGGCGATGGTCACGAGCGGACCCGCGCCTGCGGTTGCCGCCGCACCGATCGCCACGATCTCAGCGCAGGGTCCGCCGGTGAAGTGGTAGACATTGACGCCGAGGTGGATGCGGCCACGCGTGTCCATGGCCGCTGCCGCAACGGTGTGGTTGGCATCCTCACCGAGCATCGTCACCAGGTCCTCGGCTGCGGCGATGACGCGCAGCTCAGCGGCCTGGGGCTCCACCGCTCAGTCCTGCTGCTTGTTGCGGCGGCCGACGAGGAAGAGGATGAAGCCGACAGCGGCCATGCCGAACGCGGCGAGGACGAGGACCGGCCACGAGCTCACGATCGTCGAGATGAGCGACTCGCCGAACGAGCTCGCCGGCTGATTGTTGCCGCGCGGTGCCGTCTGGTCGCCGCCGGTGATGAGGTCGGTGTCGTCCTCGGGAGTCGGGACATCGGGATTGCGGGGGACCGGGTCCGAATAGTCCGGGTGCGGTGCGCTTCCGCCGCCGGGCACCCAGCTGTCGCCCGCATCGCCGGGGATGACATCGCGATCGGTGCCCTGCCCGTTGCCCGTCGACGGGGCTTCGGTGTTCTCCTCGTCGCCGGCGCCAGTGCCTCCGTCGGCACCGGACGAGGCATTCGCGTCGGCTCCGTCGGCACCGGTGCTCGGTGACGGGCTCGGGCGCTCGTCACCGCCGTTCGCGGCGGAGTTCGCTGATCCCTCAGCCGATGCTCCCGCCTCGGCGCGTCCGTCCGCAGTCGCCGACGAATCCCCGCGGGACCCGGATCCGTCCGAGCCCGAGGAGCCTTCCGATCCCGCGCCGCTGTCGTCGCCCGGTGAGTTCGCGTCGGACGACGTCGAGGAATCGCCGCCGTCGGAGCGGCCGCCGTCGGAACCGCCACTCGAGGTGCCGCCGCCCCCGGCGGTCGAGGAACCGTCGTTCGACCCCGTCGATCCGCCGTCGGAATCAGGGTAGGGCGTCCCGGTGACGGTGATCGTGTTCGTGCCGTTGACGTCTCTGACCTCGAAGTCCCATTCCGGATCACTGGTGAAGTTCGCGAACGTCACCGGGCGGTCCGTCGCCGGGTCGATGACCTCACCGGCCGCGTTGAGCGAGAACGTCGTCGGCACTGCGGCGGGGGCTCGGTTGTCGATGGGGTTGCCGCTGTCATCGGTCTCACCGTTCGCCTCGGCGCCGGTGTCGGTGTCCGGGGAGTCGCCGGCGGCACCGGGATCCGACCCGGCATCTGAGTCCGACCCGGCATCGGAATCGGAGGGCGCCTCGGTCGACTGCGCCGGCACACGAGCCCGCGACGGGGGACCGGAGAACTGGGCGCCGACCCAGCTCTCGGGCATGCCGGCGTCACCGTCGGGGAGCTTGAGCTGCTTCGTGTCAGTGTCCCAACCGGCGCGCAGCGGAACGGTCTTCGCCGCGCAGGGCTCGCCGTCCGGCGCGGTGGTCGGGTCCTCGCACCTGGGGTCATCGGTCCCGCCGCCGTCGGCAGCGCCGTCACTGTCCGCATCGGGGCCGGGGATGACGCCGTCGGATTGGCTTGTGCCATCGGCGCTCGCGGTCGAACCGTCCGCCGAGGTGGAGCCGTCGGCCGACCCGCCCGATGAGGCGGTGCCGTCGGTTCCCGAGCCGGAATCGGCTTCGGCGCCGGACTCCGCGCTCGCCCCATCCGCACCCGCATCGGAGTCAGCGGTCGCCGCTGACCCGGCATCCGCCTCGGCGACGGCCGGAGCTGCATGCACAGGGGTGGGGGCGAGCGTCAACGGCAGCGCCACGAGGGTAAGAGCAGTGCCGAAAGCGGCCACGGTGCGGCTGAGCTCTCGAGTGGTGATCGACACTGTGGTCCTTCGGGTGGAGATTCCGGTCAACGTCCCTTCAGGGTGGCATGACGCGAAGGCGCGCCGGCCACCATCATAGTGGCTGAGCGAACGCTGTAAAAGCGCGCGGTCAGCCGCCCGGGGTCGCGGGCTTCTTCGGGTAGGCCCGGATCGTCGAGTCGGGGCCGTCGACGATGGCGAGATTGCCCGCGTCCGTGACGGCGAGCAGTCGCGTGTCGGACCGGTACGCCGCCTGTCCGGCAAGGAGGCATGCCGCTTCGCTGTCGATCGTGCAGGGAACGATCGTGCCCTTGGGCTCGGAGAGGTTGATGTCGCGGCCGGAGGTGTCGACGAGGAGCAGACCCGTTTCGAGGTCGAAGAGGTACGGGCCGATGTAGGCGCGCTGCCCGCCCTGACCGCGGACCCACGACATCTCGCCGACGATGTCGGTCGTCGTCGTCACCGTCGAGAGGATCGAGCCGTCCTCGAGGGAGTGGACGACGAGCTGGATGCGGTGACCGCTGTTCGTCGACGCCCCCTGCTCGCCCCACAGGGCGATGACCTTGCCGTGGCCGGCGGAGATCCATTTGATGATGCGCAGGCCGTCGGCTGGGGATTCGAGCCCGATGCTGCGCTCGTCGCCGCTGGTGATGTTCGTCGCCACGACGGGCCCGTCGTAGTCGGCACTGTAGAGCTCGCCGTTCTCGACGGCCATCGGGGTCGACCCGCTGTCGGGGGTGGGAATGTCGATGAGGCCGTCCTGGCCGAAGGTCGCGAGCTTGTTGCCGGACTTGACGAGCACGCTCGTGCCCGCGGAGGAGATCCGCGCGTTCGTCGGCAGCTGGTAGGTCTTCGGGGTGCTCTCGCCGTCGAAGAGCGCCTGCGCGGAGTCGCCGACCTGCCACAGGAGGGCGGCGCGGCCGTCGATGCGGGTGTCGACGGCGAAGGTCGGGGCCTCATCGGTCTGTCCGGAGTAGCGGACCGTGCCGTCGGCGGCGTCGAGGACCTCGAGGTTGCCGCCGTCGACGACGAGGACACCGCGGTCGGAGGCCGTCACCGAGGCGGTGCCCGGGATCTTCGCCTGCCACGTCGGCGTGTTCGCGAAGCTCGGGACGATGTCGTCGGTCTTCTCCACCGAGATGTCGGAGGCGGGGTTGAGCTGCTGGTCGGAGGCGATGGTCTGCGGGGAGTCCGTGGCGTTCGTCGGCACGATGTTGGGCACGACGAACGCGCCGATCATGAGGATGGCCATGCCGATGAGGACGAGGCCGGGAACCGTGAGCCTGCCCAGTCGCGTCTTTCCCGACCGCGGCCCGCGTGTGCGCGGCGGTTGCTTGCGCGGCGGCTTCTGCTTCGGTGCCGCAGGCGCCTGTGCGGCCGGACCCGAGTACGGGGTGCCGAGCGGATACTCATCCGCGGTCGAGCCCGCATCGGTCGTCGCCGGCCCGGTGCTATCGGTGGCGCGGTCGTGGCCGTCGGTCGCGCGGTGGGCGGCGTCCGCCTCGGCGGGGGACTGCGCGGACGTCGAGGACTGGGCGGATGCGGGGGAGGCGTCCGGAGTGGACCCCTGACCAGGGGAGTCGACCTCGGAGTCGATCCTGGCGGGGACGGTGATCGGCTGGGTGTCGTCGGCGGCCCGCGCCGAGGTGGTCCCCAGGGTCGGCTCGGGCGCGGCGCTTCTCGTCGCGCCGAGTTCGGTCTCCGTGGTCTGCGCCGGGACGATCCTGCCGGTTACGTCGATCTCGACGTCGACTCCCTGGGCGCCGTCGCCGATCGTCACGGTCACCGGAGTCTCCGTGGCGCGCGCATAGTCGCCGAGGTACGCCATGGCCTGACCGGTGTCGGTGTAGCGACTCGTCGCCCCATCGAGGGACAGGTAGGCATACCCGTCCTGGGAGACAGAGATCAGCGCACGTGGCATGTAATAGGGGTCCTTGAGCAGGTCGACGGCAGGGCGGTGACAATCCTAGTGAATGAGTCGTGCACCTCCCACCGAGTTTCCGAAACCGTTATACATCTCTACGGAATCGTTGCACGTCAGGAGATCTGCGTCTCATTATTCCCGTCCGTGCCTGCTGGTTTGCCCGGCAGCGGCCTGGGCGGTTAAGCTATATCTTGCTGTCTGCACCTCTGTGCGGGCTGTGTGGTGGGTATAGCTCAGCTGGTAGAGCGCCGCGTTGTGGTCGCGGATGTCGCGGGTTCAAGTCCCGTTACTCACCCCGATGGGAAAGCCCCGTGGATCCTGAGGAATCTGGATCCACGGGGCTTCTCGCATGTCCGCACCGAGGTGGTCCCGTGCCGAGGCGTGCCCACGCCCAGGTGGTCCCGCACCGAGGTGGTCGCCTCGGGCGTCCGATGTTCCAGTCCTGTCACCGTCTGTGCCCTGTTGAGCACCTGTGGGCAGGGTGTGCGCGGCTAACGTCGATCTCGTTCGATCAGTCGCCTGCCGAGAGCCGGTGACGACCATTCCGTGAAAGGGACATCATGAACCGCCCCACCAGACTCGTCGCCCGCTCCGCCGCTCTCGCCGCCGCTGCCCTGCTCACTCTCTCGGCCTGCGGTGCCGCCGGAGACGCGGAGGAGTCGGCCGATTCCGAAGCCGGCTCCGTCGCCGTCGAGGAGACCACCGAAGCCGCCCCCGAAGCCTCGTCCACCGAGGCGGCTGCTCCGGCTGGGGAGGGCACGCAGGTCGAGATCGGCCAGGAGCTCACCGACAGTGAGACCGGCGATGTCATCACCATCGTCTCCGCGGTCCGCAACAATCCCACCGAATACTACGAAGCCTCCGACAACCCCGACGGTGAGATGGTCTACCTCGAGGTCAAGGTCGTTCCCGGTGAGGACTACGGCGGCACGATCAGCGCCTCGGACTTCTACCTCGACAGTGCCGGCGAGGAGGTCAATTATGCCTCGACTGCTGACGACGAGCTCACGGCCGCCGGCTTCACCTACTTCGAACGCGCGCCGCGCCGCGACGGCGAGCACACCGGCTTCATCCCCGTCTACGTGAGCCAGACCGCCGACACGCTCAAGGGCGCGTACGTCCGCCCCGAGGCGAAGGTCCTCGGCGAGGACCAGACGATCCCCGAGTTCCGCGGAGACTTCGAGGTTCCCGCCTCCTGAGCAGGGCCTCCTCAACGAGGCCTCCTGAGTTAGGCTCAGACATGAGCGATTTCCCGCGCCTGCTCCACACCGTCCTCGACGCCGAGGACCCGCGGTCCCTCGCCGAGTTCTACCGGCAGTTCCTCGGACTGCGCTACCGCAGCGGCGACGAGCCGCCCGTCGACGGCGGACCCGACGACGCCGACTGGCTCGTCCTCGTCGACGCCGAGGGCCGGCGCACGCTCGCGATCCAGCAGACCGACGAGCTCACCCCGACGACCTGGCCCGATCCGGCCGTGCCCATGCAGCTCCACCTCGACTTCACGGTGCCCGACACCGCAGCGCTCGAGACCCACCGCGCCCGGGCCCTCGACCTCGGGGCGCGCCAGCTCCTCGACCGCGCGGACGACCCTGACGAGCTTCTCTACGTCCTCGCCGATCCCGCAGGCCACCCCTTCTGCGTGTTCGTCGCCTGAGTCTCCTGCTCCTCAGGCCATCGTCACAAGCTTCTGGAGGACCTGGAAGGCGACGGCGACGACAAGCGCGTTGTAGAAGAACGCGATGATGCTCTGGAGCAGGACGATGCGGCGGGCGGCGATCCCGCACACCTCGACGTCCGAGGTCGCGAACGACGTGCCGATCGTGTAGGAGAAGTAGAGGTAGTCGAGGGTCGTCGGGAGGTCGGCTGTCGGGAAGCGCAGCTCCCGTTCGTCATTGGCCGCCTCGGTGACCTCATAGATCTCGGCGAACGCGATGTGGAGCATGAGCCACGAGAGGATGATGCCCGCGCTCGCCGCGAACAGGATCGTCGTCTGGTCGGCGCCGCCGTCCGCGGAGTCCTGGGTGACCATCGCGGTGATCGCCGCATTCGCCCCGACGACCGCGGCGAGCAGCGGGGGAATCCACAGCCACTTGACGACCGCTCGGGCCTCCGTGCGATCTCCGGCCTCGGGCTGTCGGCTGCCGTTCCACACGACGATGAGCCCGACGCCGAGGTAGACGACCGTCACCGCCTCCCACAGCAGCAGCGCCCACAGGGTGTTGGTGACGAGGTAGAGGACGCACGTGAGGACGATGAGCGTCTGCGCCGCCCCGCTGATCCACTGTCCCGCCCCGTAGCGCCGAACCGTCGGGCGCGCTTCCGTCGAATCATCGGCCATGGCCCGAATATACGTCATCCCACGACCCCGGCCTCGGCACCGAGACACCTCCCTGCGCCGGGACACCTCCCGTGTCCGAGGCGGGGGTTAGAGTGAGGTGTGTCCGCATTCGCCCTCCCGCTCACCGTCGTCGGCAGCATCAACGCCGACATCACCGCGGTCACCGACCGCCTGCCCGGCCCCGGAGAGACCGTCGGCGGCGGCACGCTGTCACGCAGCCCCGGAGGGAAGGGCGCGAACCAGGCGGCCGCGGCGGCCCGCCTCGGCGCCGTGACCCGGATGGTCGGGGCCGTCGGCGCGGATCCGACGGGACGGGAGATGACCGCGGACCTGCGTGAGGCCGGCGTCGACGTCAGTGCCATCGCCGAGGTGGACGCCGAAACGGGGACCGCGCTCATCACCGTCGACGCCCGCGGCGAGAACACGATCGCCGTGTGCGAAGGGGCGAACGCCCAGGTCAGCGCCGCCGGACTGAGGTTCGACGAGACGGACACCGTGCTCACGCAGCTCGAGATCCCGCTCGAGGTCATCAGCGACCTCGCCCGCACCGTGCGCGGCTGGTTCGTCATCAACGCCGCCCCCGCGATTCCTCTGCCCGCCGAGGTCGTCGACCGTGCTGATCTCATCATCGTCAACGAATCCGAGTACGCCGCGCTGCCGCAGCTGGCCACGGCTCGCCGGGTGGCCGTGACCTACGGGGCGCAGGGATCGGCCCTGCTCGAGAACGGTGAGCAGATCGCGTTCGCACCCGCCGAGACACTCACCCCGGTGAGCACCGTCGGGGCCGGCGACGCCTTCTGCGCGGCCCTGACCATCGCCCTGCGCTCCGGCATCCCCGCCGCCGACGCCCTGCGCGTCGCCAACGCCGTCGGGGCGATCGCCGTGGCCAGTCCCGACGCGCGACCGTCCTTCCCGCCGCTCGAACACCTCATCGCCACCCTCGACGGAGACCCATCGACGACGAGAGAACGGACATCGTCATGATCGCCCTCACCGGCCTCAGCGCCTTCCCGCTCACACCCATCCGCGACGGCAGCCTCGACGAGGTCGCCTTCGACGGGCTCATCGACCGCCTCGTGACCGCCGGCGTCGATTCGATCGCCCCGCTCGGGTCGACCGGGGTGGGCCCCTACCTCAGCGTCGGCACCCGCGCCTTCGTCGCCCGCGCCGCCGTGGAGCGCGCCCAGGGCATCCCCGTCATCGTCGGGATCGGAGCGCTCAGCCAACGCGATGTGCTCGCCAACGCCGCCGCGGCCGAGGAGGCCGGGGCCTCAGCACTCCTCCTCGCCCCGATCAGCTACCACCCGCTCACCGCGGACGAGGTCGTCGAGCTCTTCCGCGCCGTCACCTCGGCGACGGACCTGCCCGTCATCGTCTACGACAATCCGGGGACGACGCACTTCACGTTCACGACCGACCTCTACGGACGGCTGAGCGAGCTCGACGGCGTTGCCGCGATCAAGATCCCCGGCCTGCCGCTGTCTGAGGGGGAGTGGACGCAGCGGGTCGCCGACATCCGGGAGGCGACCGCGGAGGGCACAGCGATCGGCGTCTCCGTCGACGCGTACGGCGCCGACGGCCTCCTCGCCGGCTGCGATGCGTGGTTCTCCGCGATCGGGGGCACTCTGCCCGAGCCGATGCTCGCGATCACCCGCGCCGCACAGTCCGGGGACGCCTACCTCGCCCGCGAGCTCTCCGCCGAGCTCCAGCCGCTGTGGGACCTCTTCGCCGCCCACGGCGGGAGCCTCCGGGTGGGGGCGGCGATCGCCGAGCACCTCGGCCTCGTCACCGGCGACAGCCTGCCCGCACCCCTGCACGGGCTCGACGCCGAGGCCAAGCGCGCAGCCGCCGAGGTCGTCGACGCCCTCGGTCTGCGCTGAGGTCCCCGCCGGCAGCTGGTCCGCAGACACCGGCAACCGGCCCTGCCTGAGCCTGCCGGTCACAGCGTCACCGGCGCGCAGACCGACCCCGGCTCTTCACCTGCCGTCCATCTGAGGTTCCGGCCGGAGACAACTCCCTGCCCATATATGGAGGTGGGCGGGCCGTTGCCGCCTGCCGCCGCCACGACTCGGAGACCCGATGACGCATACGAAGACGATCACCGCCGCCCTCACCTCACTTCTCCTCACCACCGGTCTCACCACTGGGCTCACCGTCACCGGCGGTGCCGGGGCGAGTGCGGCGGAAGTGCCCGACCCGATCAGCTCCTCGGCACCGGACGCTGAAGTCGAACTCGGCTTCCTCGGCTCCTATGAGACCGGCCAGTTCGACGAATCCGCCGCAGAGATCACCGCGACCTACGGCGACACCGTCTTCACCGTCAACGCCCAGGCGGCGACCGTCGACATCATCGACGCCTCCGATCCGACGAACCCGACGAAGACCGGCGAGATCACCGGGACCGGGGTCGCGAACTCGGTGGCGATCCGCGACGACGGCCTCGGCGTCATCGCCCTCGAAGACGCGGACAAGACCCAGCCGGGAACGCTGCTGTTCTTCGACGCGAACTCACCCGAGGCGACGGTGCTCGGCTCGGTCACCGTCGGCTCCCTGCCCGACATGGTCGCCCTCACCCCCGACGGCACCCGGGCGCTGACGGCGAACGAAGGCGAACCCGCCGACGACTTCTCGACGGACCCCGAAGGGTCGATCGGCGTCGTCGATCTCCCCGCCGAGGTGGCCGCCCCGTCCCAGGACGCGGTGCGGATCGCGGACTTCAACGACTTCGAGGAGGGCGGCTCCAAGACCCTGCCCGCCGACGTCCGGGTCTTCGGCCCCAACCCCGACGGCGACCTGCCGGTGTCGCGGAACCTCGAACCGGAGTACATCACCGTGGCCGGCGACAAGGCGTACGCGACGCTGCAGGAGGCGAACTCGGTCGCCGTCGTCGACATCGCCTCCGCCGAGGTCACCGAGATCCTCCCTCTCGGCTTCAAGGACCACGGGCAGCCGGGCAACGGCCTCGATCCCTCCGACCGCGATCCCGAGGACGCCCCGACGATCAACATCGCCGAATACCCGGGACTCAAGGGCACCTACATGCCCGACACGATCTCGACGTTCTCCGCAGGCGGCACCGACTACCTCGTCACCGCCAATGAGGGCGACTCCCGCGAATGGGGAGACTTCTCCGATGCCGCCCGCGCCAAGGATCTCGGCGACGACGGCCTTGCGCCGGTCTGCGAGTCCTCGCCGCTGGCCGACCGGCTCGGCGATGACGAGCTCGGACGCCTCAACGTCATCACCGACCTCGGCCTCAGCGAGGACGGCAGCTGCTACGAGGAGCTCTACTCCTTCGGCGCCCGCTCGTTCGCGGTGTGGACGACCGACGGTGAGCTCGTCGCCGATTCCGGTGACGAGTTCGAGCGGCTCACCGCCGAGGCGAATCCCGACTTCTTCAACTCCAACCACTCCGAGTCGAACCTCGAGGGACGCAGCGACGACAAGGGTCCGGAGCCCGAGGCGCTGACGATCGGCGAGGTCGGCGGAACGACGTATGCGTTCATCGGCTTCGAGCGCGTCGGCGGCATCGCCGCCTACGACCTCACCGATCCCGCGCAGCCGAAGTTCGCGACCTACTTCAACAACCGCGACTTCTCCGTCTCCGTCGAGGACGAGATCGAGGCCGCCGAGGATCCGACGGCCCTGCTCGCCAGCGCCGGTGACCTCGGCCCGGAGGGCATCACGTTCCTCAGCCCCGACGAATCGCCGTCCGGGGAGGCCGCCCTCGTCGTCGGCAGTGAGGTGTCCGGCACGACGAGCATCTACTCGATCGCCGATCTCAGTAACGGCGGTGGCGGGTCGGACGCCGGTGCCGATGACAATGCCGGCGCCGATGACAATGCCGGGGCCGGGGACAACGCCGGCGCCGAGGCGGATGCCGGGGCCGGCGACAACGCCGGGGCTGACAGCACCGCCGGGTCCGACGCGGATGCGTCCGGCGCAGACGAGACCGCAGGCGCCGAGGCGGACGCCGGCGCTGAGGGCACCACCGCGGCGACCGGGTCGACCGCAGGCGGCCAGGACGCCGACGGATCGGATGCGAAGGGGAGCGGCGCGGACGCACAGGGCGCCGAAGCGGACGCGAGCGGCTCATCGGCCTCAGCGGCAGCGGGCGCCGATCCGGACGCGAGCGCTGACTCTGCCGACGACGGCGACGAGAACGCGGGCTCGCTGCCGCGCACCGGTGCCGACCTCGGGCAGTACCTGCTCATGGGGGCGCTTGCGGTCGGACTCATCGCCATCGGCGTCGTCGCATTCGTCGTGACGCGGAGGAAGCGCTGACCCGAGTTGACTCATTTAGTTTAGTCAACTAAACTAAATGACATGACAACGAAACCCCGCACCCGCAAGGCTCCCGCAAAGGGAGCGAAGAAACCACTCCGCTTCAAGTTCGGAATCGCCCTGCTCATCCTCTATCCGCTCTTCTTCCTCATCATCCCGATCGCTCCGTTCCTGCCCATCGACGCCGGCAGCAAGGTCGGACTCGTGGCCGGCGTCCTCGCCGCCGGGGAAGGCGTCCTGCTGCTCGCCATCGCGTGCGTCGGCAAGGAGGCGTTCCAGGCGATCAAGGCGAAGATCCTCCGCCGGAAGAAGAAGCCCGCGACTGAGGTGAGTGAGACGACGGCCGAGACGGTGACCGACACGTCGAGCGACACGGCGACCGACGCCCCGGCGGCGAAGCCCGCCGTGGTCGGTGCCGTGAGGCAGGCGCGTCATGCCGGATGAGGCCGAGGCCCGCGCGGCCGCCGCGCGGATCAATACGCTCCTGGTCGAACTGTGGCGCGTCTCCGAAGGGGAGGGTCCGCAGTACGACGACTTCGAGCTCACCGCTCAGCAGCACACGGTCCTCGAGCGGATCGCGAACAACCCCGAGATCACCTCGGGGGAGCTCGCGGCCGACCTCGGAGTGACGAAGGGGGCGATCAGCCAGCATCTCGGCGTCCTCGAGGCGGGCGGCTACATCGCCCGCCGCCGCAGCGAGCGCGACGGGCGCGTGCAGGTCCTCGAGCTGCAGGACCGCGGCAGGAAGTACCGCGACGCGCTGGTCAGCTACGAGGACTTCCTCGTCGACCGCTACCTCGAGCGGCTCTCCGCCGAGGATCTCACCGAGATCGCCGCGGCCCTGTCAAAACTCAAGGGCGCGTTCACATCCGACTGACGCGCTGAGAACCCCATCCCGCCCATCGGCCGGGTCGATCACTCGATCTGGCCGATGGGTTCGCGCTTCTCGGCCTGGAACTGGTCCTCGGCCCGTCCGCGCGCCCAGTACGCGGAGATCGACAGCGCCTCCCGGGGCACCTCCCGCTCTTTGAGGATCCGCCGGATCGCCTTGATCGTCTCCCGCTCACCGTGAGCGAAGACCTGCGGCGTCCCCGCCGCCCAGGGCAGGTCGCTCACCGCGGCGATGAGGTCCTCATCGGAGTCGACCCAGGTCACGGTCAGTCCTGCCGGGACCGCGGGGAGGAGGCGGTCGGCGGAGTGCGCGACGGCGAGGAGGACGTGGCCGGTCGCCTCGGCGTCCATCGCCTCGATCGCCGAGCTCACCGCGGGCAGCGCCGTGTGGTCGCCGATGAGCAGATGCCACGGCGATGCCGGAACGGGGCGGTAGGCCCCGCCGGCACCCATGAGGACGAGCGTGTCCCCGGGCTGCGCGGCCTTCGCCCAGGGGCCCGCGATGCCCTCGTCGCCGTGGACGACGAAGTCGATCGTCACCCGCTTGGCCGCGACATCCATCTCCCGGACCGTGTACGTGCGGTTGCGGGGCAGGGTCTCCGGTGCCGTCTCCCGCAGGGCGGCGAGGTCGTAGGGCGGGGTGAGGCCGTGCGCGGGATCGGCGAACATGATCTTGACGTACTTGTCCGTCGAGTCGTTGTTCCTGATCGCGTCGAACCCCTCGCCGCCGGCGACGATCCGGACGAGATGCGGGCTCACCGTCTCCGTGCTGATGACGGAGAGGATGGCCTGCGGGCGATCCGGGCGCTTCGTCCGGGCGGGGGCGGGAGTCGACATGCGGGGGCCTTTCGCTGTAGGTGGAGTTAGGTTCACCTTAGCAAATCCCGCCGAGGTGGTCGCCGGCATCGCGCCACCGCAAGCCGGCGAGGCGGTCAGGACACCTGATCGGCGAAGTCGTCGCGCACCCGCCGCAGCCCGCGCAGGTCGAGATCGCGCAGCTGCTTCGGCGACTCGAGGATCTCGACCCCGGGCAGCGCCGAGGACGGTCCGCTGCAGCCCATCGAGTTCTCCGGGTCGAGGAGGACGACCTGCTTGCCCTCCTCGCCGAGTCGCCGCAGCGCCTCGACGATCATCCGGCGGGCCACCTCGTTGATCGAGTACACCCGGCGCAGGTCGAGGGCGAAGACGTCGATGGCGTCGTCGGGGGAGGCGATCTCGCGCATGACGTTCTCCGCGCCGCTCCACTGGATGAGCCCCTGGAGGCTGACGATGCGGACCATGTCGCCCTTCGCATCGACGAAGCGCCGATCGCGGCGGATGATCGAGCGGGCGGGCTCCGGTGCGTTCATGATGTGGAGGCCGAGGTCGGCCGACAGCGAGCGGAAGATCTTCGCTCCGCGCACGCTCGTGCCGTGCTTGTCGAGCTTCGGCGAATACGTCGCGATGCCCACCTGGCCGGGCAGGACACCGAAGAGGCCGCCGGACACGCCGCTCTTGGCGGGCACCCCGACCTCGGTCATCCAGTCACCGGCGGCGTCGTACATGCCGCACGTCATCATCACTCCGAGCACCTGCCGGTTGACCCTCGGGGAGAGCACCCGCTCGCCGGTGATCGGGTTGACCCCGCCGCCGGCGAGGGTGGCGGCCATCATCGCGAGGTCCCGGACGCTGACGAGGACCGAGCACTGGTTGATGTAGCCCTGGACGACCTCGTCGGGATCGTCGGTGATGACGTCGTAGGACCGGAGCATGTTGGCGATCGCTATGTTGCGGTAGGCCTGCTGCCATTCCCCGGCGGCGATGTGCTCATCGACGCGCAGCTGCCGGCCGGCGAACCGGGAGAGTCCGGCGCGGACGATCTCCGTGCGCTCGGCCAGGGTCGCGTTCTCCCCGCCGAGGAGGGAGTGGATGGTGATGGCCCCGGCGTTGATCATCGGGTTGAGCGGTTTGCCCGAGGTCTTGTCGAGGGAGAGCTCGTTGAACGCCTCACCGGTGGGTTCGACGCCGACCTTGTCGAGGACGGCAGGAATGCCGAGGGCCTCGAGGGCGATGCCGTAGATGAAGGGCTTCGACATCGACTGGATCGAGAACTCGAAATCGGAGTCGCCGGAGTCGTAGAGGACGCCGTCGAGCGTCGAGATGCTGATCGCGAGCTTGTTCGGATCCGCGGCCGCGAGGTCGGGGATGTAGTCGGCCATCGCACCGCTGCGGTCGTGGCGATGACGCTCGAGCGTCTCATCGAGGAAGTCGGGAATGGGGGATCGCACAGCACCTCCTTCGGGGCAGTGTCGGCTGTCGGCCGCACGAGCGCGGGCCGACTGCCATTCTCACACACGAGGCCGCCGGATCGGCCACCCGAGACACGCGATGCCC
>NZ_BAAAMB010000016.1:53955-63039 GCF_039528855.1 Brevibacterium sanguinis
TGCGGGGCATCCTCGGTGGTGCCGAACCGGCTCAGCGCCGGGGGCTCTGCGGGTCCTCGGGGTCGCGGCGATCACGGAAGTCGACCGGGTTCTGCTCACCCGGACGCGGGTCGCCGGGCCGGGCGTCGCCGGGGCGCGGGTCACCGGGGCGCGGGTCACCGGGCCGGGCGTCGCCGGGGCGCTGGTCGTCGTGGCCGATCGCGCGGTCCGCGGCGTCGCGGGCGCTCTTGATCTTGTCGCTGTACTTGCCCTTCGTCAGCGAATCGGCGGCACCGGCAGCCTTGTCGAGGACCTGATCGCTGAACTTCTCCACCTTGGGGTTGTTGAGCTTCTCACGGACCTTGGGGTCGTTGGCGAGGTTCTTCGCCTTGTTGATGAACTTGTCGAATCCCATGGGACTGCCCTTCTTCACAGGTGTGCTTCACAGATGTGATGGTCGCCACCGATCCTAGTCCGCGAGGCTGAGTCGGTCCTGTGGGCCGCCTTCGCCCCGCCTCAACCCGACTTGTCCGCGGAAGGGCCGGTCGCGGCGGTGTAGGCGAGCGCTGCCTGCACCCGCGACTCGACGCCGAGCTTGACGAGCACTCGGGAGACGTGCGTCTTCACAGTGGCCTCGGTGATGCCGAGCTCATTGGCCAGGGCGCGATTGTTCCGGCCTGCGGCGATCCCCGCGAGGACCTCGCGCTCCCGGTCGGTGAGATCGTCGGGCAGCGCCGCGGCGGGTGCCGGTTCCTCGGGAAGTGCCGAGAGCATGGTGACGACGCTCGCGGTGACCTCGGGTGAGAGCACGGTGTCCCCGGCGGCTGCGCGGTGCACGGCGCCGATGAGCTCCTCGGCCGAGGCGCTCTTGAGGAGGAAGCCCGCGGCCCCCGCGCGGAGGGCGGCGAGGATGACGTCGTCGAGTCCGAACGACGTGAGGATGAGAACCGTCGGGGCGCCTGGGGCCGACCGCAGCTGCCGGGTCGCGGCGACTCCGTCGAGGACGGGCATCCGCACATCCATGAGGACGATGTCCGGGCGCAGCGCTTCTGCCATGCTCACCGCCGTGCGCCCGTCGGCGGCCTCGCCGACCACGGAGATGCCGTCGGCGGTGTCGAGGAGCAGGCGGATGCCGGCGCGCACGGCTCCGTGATCGTCGGCGATGAGGACGGTGGTCACTGCGGGGGTCCTTTCGGTCTCGGCGGCTCCGGCGCGACGTGCGACTCGGGTGCGGCCGTCCTGCCTCCCGGCAGGGTGAGTGTGGCGGTGAACGTGTCCGTCGTCCGGGTGAATGCGGCACCCCCGCCGAGGCGCTCGAGCCGGTGGGCGATGTTGTCGAGTCCGTGCCCCGCCCGGTCGGTCGCCCCCGCGGTGGGGGAGAGCGCGACCGGGTTGGACGCGGCGATCGCGCCCGCCTCGGTGACGGTGATCGTCAGCTCCGGTGCGCTGGCGTGCTTGACGACGTTGGAGATGAGTTCGGCGATGACCGGACGCAGCGCCGCCTCCTGCCGGTCGGGCAGCGCGGTGAGCGCCTCCGCCCCGGTGACGGTGACCCCGAGGCTCCTGGCCAGGGCGATCGCCTCGGCCGCTGACGCCGCGACGGGAGGATCGGCCTCGACGTCGGAGCGGAGGACATCGATCATGCGGCGCATCTCGCTCAGCGCCCGGTCGGCGGCGGCGTGGACGGTGGTGAGCACCTCGGTGCGGATCCTCTCATCGTGGGCGGCCAGCGCCGCCTGGGAGTGGAGGGCGATCGCGGAGATGTGCCCGGCGACGAGGTCGTGGAGGTCCTCGGCGGCGGCAGTTCGCACCTTCTGCTCGGCGAGCCGGGCGCTCACCGCGGCGTTCTCGGCAGCCAGACGCGCCGCCTGCTCCTGAGCGTCCGCGCGGGCGCGCTCGGCCTCGGCCCGTTCGTGTTCGGCGGCGGCGGTGTTGCGGTGCTCGCGGACGCTGCTCGCCCACAGGGCCGGGAGGAAGAGGATGATGACGGCGAGGACCGAGAACTGGAACGACGTCGACAGATCGAATCCGGAGGCGAACGAGGCGACGCCCGCGACGATCGTCGAGACTCCTGCGAGGGTGAACACGACCGTCGACACGCGCGGGGATGCGTGTCCGACGAGGGCGAAGACGAGCTGGAACACGAGCCAGAGAGCGAAGTCGTGGCCGCCGGCGAGGACGTCGACACCGAGGCCGATGAGGAAGCTCGTCGTCGAGATCGCCACCCGCGGGGCGTAGAGCGTGCCGATGAATCCGCAGGTGATGAGCACGGGCTGAGCGACCTGGTCGGGGACGACGTCGGTGTCGAACCACTGGTTCTGGGGGCCGAGGACGATGAAGAGGACGCCGATCGCGCTGAGCACGAGCGCGGTGAGGAGATCCTCGAGGGTGAATGCGGGCAGGCCCGGCACTGACAGGTGCCGCTGATCGGACATGATCCGAGTCTAGTGACGACGCCGTCGGGAGGAATCATCCCAAAGTCGGATGTCGACGTGCGACTTCCTCCCGACGACGGGGCTTCCCTCTCCCGCATAGCGTGGCGGCATGAACAGCACCGAGGCGGCCCGGAGTTCCGGTCGGGCACAGGCATCGACGGCGTCGGGCTTCTTCAGCGGACCCGCTGAACTCCTCGCCTTCGTCCTCCCCGTCGTCGCCGCGCAGCACCTCGGGGCGAGCGGGGCCGAGACCGGAGCGCTCGTCGCCGTCCAGCTCCTCGTCTCGCTCCTCATCCGGCCCCTGGCCGGCAGGCTCGTCGACCGGTGCGGATCGCCGCGGAGCTCGGCGATGATCGCGGCGGCGGGCTCAGGCGTCGGGGTACTCTCCTTCCTCGTCTTCGCCGCCTCGACGACGCTGCCGCCGGCGTTCGCCGCTGCCGCACTCGGCGGCATCGCCGGTGCGCTCTTCTGGGTCGCGGTGCGCGCCCTCATCGCCGAGCGCGCCGAGGGCGATATCGGCGATGACCGCTTCGCCGTGCTCATGGAGAACGAGTCCTCCGGCGCCTGGATCGCGTTCATCATCGGCATCCCGCTCTTCCAGGTCGCCGGACCGCAGGCCGTCTTCCTGGCGTGCGCGGTCGCCTGCCTCGTCGCGGGGGTCCTGCTCGCGCGGATCGGAACGCACAGTCCTGCACAGGGAGAGGCACGGCAGCGCCCGACGCCCGACTCTGCACATCTGCTGCGATCCCTGCGCGGCATCCTCGCGCTCGTCGTCGTCCTCGCCTTCGCCGAGGGCATCATCTCACTCCTCCTCATCCTCCACCTCGCCGTCGAGCTCGGGCTGGAGCTCGGAGAGATCGCGCTCGTCTACCTGCCGGGGGCGATCGTGCTCAGCATCGCCCCGCGTCCTCTCCACCGTCTCGTCCGCCGCATCGAGCCGCGGTGGATCCTCCTCCTCGGCCTCACGTGCTCCGCCGGGTTCGCCGCGGCGATGGTCACCCGCCCCGGCCCGGTCGCGCTCGCCGTGCTCTGGGTCCTCTCCGCCCTGTGCTTCTCGCTGCTCGAACCGCTGCTCGACAGGCTCATCGCCGTCGTCTCCGGCCACCGGGCGGGAGCTGGGTTCGGGTACGCCCAGAGCGCAGAGCTCATCGGGACCGCTGCCGGGACGCTGGCGGCCGGAGCGCTCTTCGGTGCCGGCGCCTGGCATGTCGCGACGATCGCCGCCGCGGTCGTCCTCATCATCGCCGCGCTCACCGGGTGGCGGGGTCTGCGCCGTTTCCCCGCCGCAGACCTCGGGGCAGACGAACGCATTCGAGACCAGCGCCCGCGCGACAGTCGCCAGCACGGCACTCGTCGAAACGACACCCGCCGCAGCGGCACCACCACAGAGAGAAAGGGACTGAGTCCAGCCATGAAGAGAACAGCAGCGACCCTGGCCATCCATGTCGGCATCTACGTGATCGCGCAGGTGATCTTCGCCCTCGTCGCCGCCAGCTGGCCCTGGGAGGTGATCACGGGCGGGACCTCGGTGACGACCCTGCTGAGCTGGAACGCCGGGGGAACGGACATGCAGAGGTGGATCGGCTCGATCTCACGGATCTGGACGATCGTCGTCCTCATCGACATCCTCTGGTCCGGTTATCGGATGATCGTGCCGAAGGCACCTCAGTCCTCGACGGACTGACCTACTCGAGCATCACCCCGTTGCCGTGGACGCTCACCCGCATGCCGTCGTCGACGGCGTCGATGCCGGTGACCTCGAGGCCTTCGGGCATGTCGCCCAGATCGATGACGATGTCGGAGATCTCCGAGGTGAGGAACGACGGCATCGTCGAGAGGTCGACCTCGGCCGCGCCGAGGGTGAGCGTCGTCGCCGAGACGAGGATCTGCCGCCCGTCGGGCTGCGCATCGATCCCGACGCGCACGTCCTGCCCGAGCAGGGAACCGGTGAGGTAGAGCGTCCCGTCGGTCGTCGTGAACGTCATCCCGTCGGGCAGGGAGGCGTTCTGCCCGGCGAGCCGATCGATCGTCGACAGCGGGATCGTCGCCTCCCCGTCGACGGTGCCGATCGGCCGCGAGGAGTCGGTGGGCACATCGAAGAGGCTGAGGTCGACGTCGGTGACCTCGAGGTCCTCGTACGTCGCCCGCGTCGCCGTGACGTCGACGGCGTCGAGCCTGCCCGCAGCCAACTGGTTGAGGATCGGGAAGCCCCTGACGTCGACCTGCGCGTCGCCGTAGTTCTCCAGCCCCTCGGCGATCCGGCGCTCGGTGGTGAAATCGACGATCCGGTCGGCGGCGATGACCCCGACGACGAGGGTGACGACGACGATGATCGCGGAGACGATGAGGGGACGGCGGCGGGACCGGCGGCTCGGATGGGCTCGGGTTGCTCCAGTCGTCATGACGCTCATTCTCCCATTGTCCCTGCCCAGGATGCGTGCGACCTGGCTGTCGGATGTGCCGGTCCGACAATCGCCTGCCCTGTCGGCCGGGGACGCACCCCGCCTAGGATGGGGCCATGGACTCGACTCGCACGCAGAACATCAGGACCCTCTCCGGTCGCCTCAACTCGTTCCACTCGTCGATCTACTTCTCCGAGGTCGTCGGCGCCTCGTTCGCCGAACTCGGCCTCGAACCCGGGATCCCGGCGAACATGGCCGCCCGCTCGGCGCCGATGGGTCGCGTCAACGCCGGCGTCGTCGCCGGCACCTTCTACAACTACTCGCCGTCGTTCATCGCGACGATCATTCCGCGGATCTGGGACACCGTCTCCCCGGACGTCATGGTCTCCGCCCGTTTCGACGCCGTGTCCCTCTACCTCGACGGACTCTTCGGCGACCGTGACGACATCGCCCTCCTCACCGAGGCGGCCGTCCAGCTCACGGAGACGCTCACCCCCGTGCGCGAGGCGATGGACTTCACCGGGCGCTCGCTGGCCGGCTCGACCGCCGCCGCCGTCGCCGCCCACACCCCGGCCACGGCCTTCGAGGCTCTCTGGGATCTCGCCACAGTGGCGCGCGAGTTCCGCGGCGACGGGCACGTCGCCTCCCTCGTCACCGCCGGAGTCGCCGGCATCGACGCCCTCATGCTCGACGTCGCCACCGGTGCGTCGTTCAAGCCGCGGGCCGCGCAGAAGACCCGCGGTTACACCGATGAGGAGTGGCAGAGGGCCCAGGACGGACTCGCCGAGGCGGGGCTGATCACCGTGGGCACCGACGACCGCGGGTATCCGCTGCCGCAGATCACCGACGCGGGACGTCAGCTCAAGGAGGAGGTCGAGATCCTCACCGACGGCACCGTGGCCGCCGCCTGGTCGGTGCTCAGCGACGAGCAGATCGCCTCGCTCATCGCCCCGAGCCGCACGCTCGTCAAGGTGCTCGTCCAGTCGGGGGCGTTCCCGTCCGCCGTCTTCGCGCAGCCGGAGCGGAAGTCGAGCTAGTTCGCCGGTGTCGCGTCGGCGGGGGTCTCAGCAGCGTCGCCCGCCGGCTGCTCCGCGTCCGCGGAGTACTGGGCGACCACCTCGGCGGCGATGCGCTTGGCATCATCCGAGGTCGGCCCCTCTGCGGAGAACACGGCCCGGCGGTAGTACTCGAGTTCGACGATCGAATCCCGGATGTCGCCGAGGGCGCGATGGCCGCCGAGCTTCGCCGGTGCCTGGTAGTAGGCGCGGGGGAACCACTGCTTCGACAGCTCCTTGATCGAGGAGACGTCGATGATGCGGTAGTGGAGGTAGGCGACGAGGTCGGGCATCTGCTTGTTGAGGAACACCTTGTCGGTGCCCACCGAGTTCCCGCCCAGCGGGGCCTTGCCGGCCTCCTTGACGTGCGTCTTCACATAGTCGAGGACCTGGGCCTGCGCCTCGGCGACGGTCGTGCCGGCGTCGAGTTCGGTGATCAGCCCGGAATCGGTGTGCATCTTCGTGACGAAGTCGTTCATGTTCGCCCGGGCCGCCGCCGAGGGCCGGATGACGATGTCGATGCCCTCATCGAGCGGTCGGAGCTCGAAGTCGGTGACGATCGCGGCGATCTCGATGAGTTCGTCACGCGCCTCGTCGAGGCCGGTCATTTCGCAGTCGATCCACACAATTCTGTCGTTGCTCACGCTGCCAGCTTAACGGTGTGCGGGTCGGGACAAGCCGAGTGGGTCTGTGTGTCCGCTGACACACGCTGAGTGCATCCGCAGAACACCGCCGCCGTCGGTGACCTAAACTTGTACTGACCTCTGCCCGGACAGGGTGGGAGGAATCGTGCCGACTCGAGGAGAAGGTTTTTCGCGTGCGTTACACACTTGCTGTGATTCTCATGGTGGTGGGTGTCGTTGTCTCAGGGCTCGGGCTGCTCCAGAAGACCCTGTGGGCCCCCTCCGACACGATCACCGCCACGACGCAGATCGACGGGTCGGCCCCGGCCGTCATCGTCGATCCGGGCATGCTCAACCTCTATGACACGCCCGCGACGCTGACCGCCCAGGGCACCGGTGATCTCACGATCGCGCAGGCCCCGATCGAGAGCATCGACGCCTGGGTCGGCGATTCCCCGGCCGCCCGGATCACCGGACTCGCCGCGGAGAACGGTCTCACCGTCGAGCCGAAGGAGGGCGAGGCAGAGCTGCCGAACCCGGTCGGCTCCGACCTCTGGGAGGCCGAGGTCACCGGCACCGACACCGTGAGCCTCGACTGGGACTCCGACCCCAACCGCACAGGGTTCCTCATCGCCGGCTCCGGCGCCCCCGGCGACGTCACCTCGGTGTCCCTGTCCTGGCCCAACCGCGCCGACACCCCCTGGGCGATCCCGCTGATGATCGCCGGCGGCGCGATCTTCGTCATCGGCCTCATCCTCCTCTTCCTCGGCCGTCGCACCGCGAAGCGCGAAGCCAACCGCCGCCAGGCCCGGCAGGACCGCCGGCGCAAGCTCGCCGAATACGGCACGGCCTTCGCCATCGTCCCGGTCCTCGCGCTCAGCGCGTGCGGCCCCGCCGAGCTGCCGACCCCCGAAGCCTCACCGGCCCCGACGACGCCGATGGCCGGGGTGAGCAGCGGCCAGGCTGAGCGCATCCTCGGCGCCGTCGCCACCGACATCGCCGCCGCGGACAAGGAGACCGACGCGAAGAAGCTCGAGGCCCGCGCCACCGGACCCGCACTCGAACAGCGCACCGCCGTCTACACGGTCAAGGACAAGGTCAAGGACCAGACGATGCCGCCGGCGATCGCCGCCGACGACATCGTCGTCAACTTCACCGCCGCGACCGACACGTGGCCGCGGATGACGAGCCTCATCACCTCGGCCGGCGACCAGACGCAGCTCCTCGTCCTCACCCAGGACGACGCCCGGGCCGACTACAAACTGTGGTCGCAGACCGTTCTCGTCCCCGGCACCGAGCTGCCGGAGATCGCCGACGCCCGTCAGGGCTCGCAGCCGCTCGACGCGAGCGCGGAGGGCTTCGCGATGACCCCGCAGGCCGCCGTCGCCGACTACGCGAAGGCCCTCGGCGCCGGCGCCTCGTCGAAGGAGGCGAAGCTCTATGAGCCCGACGACTTCTCGAAGTCGATCTGGGCGAACCAGGACGAGCAGAAGAAGAGCGCGGAAGAGGGCAAGGCCAGCGTCAAGTACTCGTACGAGCCCGGACAGCAGATCGTCGCCCAGGAGACGGCGGGCGATTCCGCGGTCGTCACCGGCGTCATCACCGCCGAATCGACGATCACCCCGCAGTCGACAGGCGGCCGCACGGGCACGCTGACCCTGAGCACCCCGCAGAAGGAGCTCACCGGGGAGAGCAGCACGCAGCAGCCGGTGACGACGACGACGTACCAGGTGCTCACCTTCCTCGTGCCGCAGGACGGCAAGCCCCGCCTCATCGGCGGCCTCGAAACCCTCAGCGGAGCCAAGCTCGGCTGACGCACCCAGCAAAGGAGATCCCGTGTCTTTCGATCCGAATCAGGGTCCCGGCCCGCAGTCGGGCAGCACCCCTCAGCAGGGGCTCGACCTCTCCGCGGTCCGCACGAAGAACATGCCCGCCGACGAGGCGGGTGCGCCGGCCGCGGATCCCACCGCGGTGCCGCTGCCCTCGCTCGTCCTCGACGTCGACGAAGCGGTCTTCAACGACATTGTCGCGCTCTCCGAGCGCGTGCCCGTCGTCATCGACCTCGCCTCGAGCGCCAGTGACGCAAGCCGTGAGGTCTCCGCCGTCCTCGCGCGCCTCATCCCGTCCTACGGCGGCAGGCTCGTGCTCGCGAAGGTCGACGTCGACCAGAACCCGCGGGTCGCCCAGGCCTTCGGCGTCCAGTCGACCCCGACGGTCGTCGCGATCATCAAGGGCCAGCCGGTGCCGCTGTTCCAGAGCACGCTGCCCGAACCGCAGATCGCGGCCTACTTCGACGAGCTCCTCACCCTCGCCGCGGAGAACGGCGTGAGCGGTCACGCGGTCGTCGGGGGAGCCGAACCCGAACCGGCCGGCCCCAAGCATCCCGAGGCCGAGGAGGCCCTGGCCGCCGGGGACTTCGACACCGCCGAATCCCTCTTCAAGGCGGCACTGGCCGCCTCACCGGCCGATGACGAGGCGAAGTTCGGCCTCGCCCGCGCCGGCCTCGGCCGCCGCCTCATCGACGCCGACCCCGACGAGCTCATCGCCGCCGCTGACGCCGACCCCGCGGATGTCGAGGCCGCGAAGGCCG
>NZ_BAAAMB010000016.1:63052-115448 GCF_039528855.1 Brevibacterium sanguinis
AGGTCGTCAGCGGCAACCCGGCCGGGGCGTTCGACCGCCTGATCTCGCTCATCCGCACGTCCACGGGACCGGAGAAGGAGGCGCTGCGCCTGCGCGTGCTCGACCTCTTCGAGATCGTCGGACCCGATGACCCGGCCGTCGCCAAAGCACGCACCAAACTGATGAGGGCATTGTTCTGAACCAGATAGTCCGCCTCACCACCGCCATCCTGTTCACGATCACCGGCGTGATCCTGACCGTGCTGGTGGCCTCTGCCATGTCCGTCGTCGGCACCGACGAAGTCACCGAGACCCCGGCCTTCGAAGTCTCCGACGGGTCGTACGCCGTCGTCCTCGACGAGGCGATCGTGCCGTTCTCCGGCACGAACGTCACCATCGAGGCGACGAACGCCGACGGCAAGGAACTCTTCCTCGGCACCGCGAACGGCGTCGACACCGCGAGCTACCTCGACGGGGTCTCCCAGGTCCAGATCAGCGACGTCGACTTCCCCAACGAGGCGACCCATCGCTCGATCCCCGGTGACCCGGCGCCCGCCGCGGACATCGCCGGCAGGGATTGGTGGACATCCGCGGAGACCGGGGCGACCGTGTCGAAGACCTTCGACCTCGATGCCGACCCGCAGGTCCTCGTCATCGCGCCGGCGACGGCGGGGGAGAACCTCGACGGGACGACCGTGCAGCTGAAGATGCGCGTGGCCGGTGTGCTCGCGCTCAGCCTCATCGGCCTGGCCGCCGCGATCATCGCCTTCGGCTTCGCCGCGTACTTCTTCCTCCGCTGGTGGAACGGACGGATCCGCCCGCGCAAGCAGTCCGGCAAGCTCAAGGAGCGCCGCCCCAGCACCGAGGCGCCCCGCCGGAAGTCCCGGAAGTCCGCCTCGGCGACCGGGCAGGAGACCGCGGACACCGCGCCGACCGGCAGCGAGAACCCGGCCGGGAGTCCGACCGCGGAGCCGGCGAAACCTGCGGCTCCGCCTCGGCGCCGGAACACCCGCGTGCGCGCGGCTGCCGGCATCTCGCTGGCTTCGGGCCTGGCGCTGTCCGGCTGCGGTGCGCTGCCCATCGCCCAGCCCGACACCCCGCAGGTCACCCCCTACGAGCGCACCGCTGTGCGCCCGGGCGAGGCCGGGGAGTTCATGACCTCGTACACGGAGTCGCTCGACAAGATCCTCGCCGACAAGGGCGAGGGACTCGAAGCGATCCAAGGCGCCCCGCTCATCGACCGCACCCGTGCGCAGATCCAGATCGCGGACAAGACGAAGCAGAACCTGCGCGCCCCGAACTTCACCGAGGTCGTCGCCGGCGGACCTGCCTTCACCGACTATCCGATGTGGTTCTACGCCCTCGGCACGACGGGCGGGGACGAGAAGCTCACGCAGGTGCAGCTGGCCACCCGGGAATCCGCCTCGGTGCAGCCGCTCGTGCGCACCGCGGTCTTCATTCCCGCCGATCAGGCCCCGACCCTGCTCGCCGACGGCAGCGGAGCGGTCGAGCCTGCCCCGCAGGCGTTCACCGAGGAGATGGCGACCGCAGCCGACCAGATCTCGACGTTCCTCAAGGACGGCAAGGTCGACGGCGGCATCGTCTCCGGACTCGACCAGGGCGGCTTCAAGTCCTTCCAGGACTACGTCGGCGGCCTGCGCAACGAGGACTCCGGCTTCGACGACGTTACCGTCGAATGCACCCCGTACCAGGACTTCGACTTCGGGTCGATGACGCTGACGACGGAGAACGGGGCGCTCGGCATGGGCGAGATCCGCTGCACCCTGACGATCAAGGTGCCCGAGGACTACTCGGTCGACCTCGGTGACACGATCGAGGCCGTGAAGACGAACGACAAGGACGGCAACACCGTCAAGGTCGACACCGCCCAGCCCTACGTCCTGCTCAAGGACGGGGAGACGATCACCGCACTCAACACCGACTGGGACATCCTCTCCTCACGGATCGAGTGAGGAGATCACACGAGGTCCGTCTGCTCCTCGCGCACCCGCCGGCCGACCCGCAGCAGCCACCACAGGCCGATGAGGGGAAGCACGAGCGGGATGAAGCCGTAGCCTGAGCCGAAGTTCGACCACACCGAGGGCTTCGCGAAGTCCTCGGGATGCGTGAAGCTGAGGATGCCGACGATGATGACGCCGGCGAACTCGATGAGGCACGCGGCGATCGCGATGCGGTGCGTGACCCGGTTGCCGATGACGAAGCACACCGTCGCGAGGATGTAGATGCCGGCGGCGATGACGGAGAGCGTGTAGGCGACCGGGGCGACGTCGAATTCGCGGATGACCTGGTAGCCGGCCCGCGCGGTCGCCGACAGCGCGAAGATCCCGTAGACCGCGGTCAGGGCCCGACCGGGTCCCGAATGCATCGCCGAGTACGGTGAGCGCGGTGCCGGGCGAGTGCGTCTGTTCACAGCCAAATCTGGTCCATTCTCTCGATCATGATGATCACCGTCAGCCCGGCGGCGGCGAGCACGCCGGGACCCCACCTGCTCAGCTCCGCGAACGCCCAGAACCCGGCGAGCGCGATGACGAGGATCGCGGTGATGACATAGCCGAAGTAGAGGAGCGGGTCGACGCCGTCGGTGCCTCCGAAGGTCGCGATCGAGATGACGAGCTCGACGATGAGGAGGAGGAGCAGGAGTGCGGAGCAGCCGAGCAGCAGCGGTCCCGCAGGTCGGTTGCGGATCGTCTCGACGATCGCCCACACGGTGAGCACGGCGGCGACGGCATAGAGCACGAGCGTGAAAACGGTGAACACCCGGACAAGTTTAGTCCGCAGGGCCCCGCGGCGAAGACCGCTCCGAGCGGCGGAACCGGGTGAGATCGGGCACGGAAGCGGGTGAGATCGGGCACGGAACCTGGCCGGGGCCGGGCCCGAGCGCCTAAAATACTCGACGTGCCGATCTATCTCGACCATGCCGCGACCTCGCCGATGCCCCAGGCGGTGCTCGACGTCTACACGACCGAGCTGAGCCGCCGGGCCAATCCGTCGTCGCTGCACGCGGTCGGTCAGGCCGGGCGGATGCGGCTGGAGACGGCCCGCGACGACATCGCCCGGGCACTCGGGGCGACGAGCTCCTCCGAGGTCGTCTTCACCTCCGGCGGCACGGAGGCCGACAACCTCGCCGTCAAGGGCCTCTACCTCTCCCGCAACAACGGCAGCTTCGCCGAGCCCGCCCGACCCCTCGTCCTCACCTCGGCGATCGAGCACCACGCGATCCTCGACTCCGTCGACTGGCTCGAGTCCCAGGGCGCGGAGATCGTCCTCCTCGACGTCGACGAGACCGGCCGGATCGACCTGCCCGCCGCCGAGGCGGCGTTGCGCCGCGACCCCGACCGGACCGCGCTGCTGTCGGTCATGGCCGCGAACAACGAGATCGGCACGATCCAGCCGATCGCCGAACTCGGTCGCCTCGCCCGGGACCTCGGCATCCCGTTCCACATCGACGCCGTCCAGGCGCTCGGGCAGATCCCGCTCGACTTCGCCGCACTGGAGGCCACGGCGATGACGATCACCGCGCACAAGATCGGCGGTCCCGTCGGCATCGGCGCCCTCCTCCTCGACCGCGCCGCCGCGCCCACCCCGATCCTCCACGGCGGCGGTCAGGAGCGCAGCGTGCGCTCGGGCACCCTCGACGTCGCCGGCGCGGTCGCCTTCGCCGCGGCCGTCGACCTCGCGACCTCCGACCTCGATTCGCGGGCCGCGAAGTTCTCCGACCTCCGCGACCGCCTCATCGCCGGTGTCGAGGCGACGATCGAGGGCGCGACACTGTCGGGCCCCCGCGGGACCGGCCGTCTGCCCGGCAGCGCCCACTTCACGTTCGCCGGCTGCGAGGGCGACTCCCTGCTCTTCGGCCTCGACGCCCGCGGGATCGCGACGTCGACGGGATCGGCTTGCTCGGCCGGCGTCTCCCGCCCTTCCCATGTCCTCCTCGCCGCGGGCATGAGCGAGGACGTCGCCCGCTCCGCACAGCGCTTCACCGTCGGCCACGACACCGCCGTCTCCGACATCGACGCGCTCCTCGAGGCGCTGCCCGCCGTCGTCGACCAGGCCCGCCGGGCCGGCATGGTCTCGGCGACGCCGCGCTGGCGGCAGACGGCCCACGAGAGTCAGGAGAGCGCATGAAGGTCCTCGTCGCGATGTCCGGCGGAGTCGACTCCGCCGTCGCCGCCGCCCGTGCCGTCGACGCCGGCCACGAGGTCGTCGGCGTCCACCTCGCCCTGTCCCGGATGCCCGGCACTCTGCGCACCGGCTCGCGGGGCTGCTGCACGATCGAGGACTCCCGCGACGCCCACCGAGTGGCGGGCATGCTCGGCATCCCCTTCTACGTGTGGGACTTCTCCGAGCGGTTCAAGGAGGACATCGTCGATGACTTCATCGCCGAGTACGCCGCCGGCCGCACCCCGAACCCGTGCATGCGCTGCAACGAGCGCATCAAGTTCGCCGCCCTCCTCGACCGGGCGCTCGCCCTCGGCTTCGACCAGATCGCGACCGGGCACTACGCCGAGGTGGTCCGCGACGCCGCCGGCCGCCCCGAGCTCCACCGCGGCGAGGACCTCGCGAAGGACCAGTCCTACGTCCTCGGCGTCCTCACCGGCGAGCAGCTCGAGCACTGCTACTTCCCGATCGGAGCGACCGCTTCGAAGGCCGAGGTCCGCGCCGAGGCGGCCGAGCGCGGCTTCTCGGTGGCGAACAAGCCCGACTCCTACGACATCTGCTTCATCCCCGACGGCGACACGAAGGCCTGGCTGGCCGACAAGATCCCGATGCGCCCGGGGCTCATCAAGGACGGCGAGGGCGAAGTCCTCGGAGAGCACGACGGTGCGATGACCTTCACCATCGGCCAGCGCAAGGGGCTCGGCATCGAGAAGCCGGCCGCCGACGGCAAGCCGCGCTTCGTCACCGGTCTCGACCCCGCCTCGAACACCGTGACCGTCGGCTCCCGCGCCGACCTCGGCGTCTCCCACCTCACCGGCATCCGCACCTCGTGGGCCGGACCCGCCCCCGCCGACATCGGCACCACACCGGAGACGGGGATCGACTGCGAGGTCCAGATCCGCGCCCACTCCGACCCCGTGCCCGCCCGCGCGTGGCTCGGGGACGTCGTCACCGAGGTGCCCGCCCACGAGGCCGCGGTGCCGGCGGCCCGGCCCGCCGGCCAGCTCCTCCACGTCGACGTCGCCGAGGAGCTCTCCGGTGTCGCCCCGGGACAGACGATGGTCGTCTACCGCGGCACCCGCGTCCTCGGTCAGGCCACGATCGACGTCACCGCCAGGGACCGCCTCGGCGCGCGGTGATGCGCACCGGTGACGCCCACCGGTGACGGGCCCGCTATGGGCGGTAGCCTGGGGGAATGAAGGAATCGCCCCAGGACGTCGTCACCGCGCCGTACGGCACGTGGTCCTCGCCGCTGAGCGCAGCGGAGGTCGCCACCGGGGCAGCCCCGATCTTCGAAGCCGCCTTCCGCGGCGAGCACGTCTACTATTCGGCGAAGTTCGCCGCCGAGAACTCCCGGACGGGACTCGTCCGCACCTCCCTGTCGCACCCGGGGCCGGGGGAGCGGATCCTGCCGGAGCCGTTCAACATCCGCTCGGCCGTCCACGAATACGGCGGCGGGGCCTGGGCGCTCGACCCCGACAGCGACATCGTCTACTTCGTCAACGCCGCCGACCAGCGCGTCTGGCAGCTCATCCCCGGCCGGTCGCCGCACGCGCTCACCCCCGAGACCTCGGGTCTCATCCGCTACGGTGACCTCCACATGACCCCGTGGGGGCTGCTCTGCGTGCGCGAGGACTGCCGATCGACGGTGCGGCGGCGCTCGATCGTGCTCATCACCCGCTTCGGGACGATGCGGGAGCTCGCGACGCAGGCGCACTTCATGGCGTGGCCGCGGATCTCGGCCGACGGCCGACTTCTCACCTTCATCGGGTGGGAGCACCCGCACATGCCGTGGGATGAGACGAGCCTGTGGGTCGTCGACCTCGGCACCGGGGGCGACCCGACCGTCGCCGCCGTCCTCCACGGCAGTGAGGTGGCCCTCCTCCAGCCGGAGTTCAGCGGACCGACGACGCTGCGGCTGTGCTCGGACCATCAGGGGCACTGGGCCCTCTACGAACTCGACCTCAGCGGGGTGGCGGGGTCGTCTGCCGCCGAGGCGGTCGACCTCTCCGTGACCGACCTCAGTCCCGTCCTCGACACGGGAACCGAGATCGGCGGACCGCTGTGGCAGCTCGGGGCGCTGTGGCACCTCGGTGACGGCGCCGAGGTGTGGGCGCACGCGCAGTCGGACATGGCCGCCCTCGTGCGGGCGCGCGACGACGCTGCCGCCACTCCCGTCGGGGACGCCAGCGCCACCGCCGCCTCGGCGCGGGTCGTCGAGGAGATCGCGACGCTGGGCAGCATCGAACTCCACGATCTCGGCCGCACCCACGTCCTGCTCACCGCGAAGTCACCGGACTGCGCGGGCGCGCTCATCGCCGTCGACCGGGTGACCGGGGCGTTCACGGAGATCGCGACGGAGCGGCTCGACGCCCACGACGACTACTACGCGCACCCGCGCACGACGGTCCTCGGCGGCGTCCCCGTCGTCCTCCATGAGCCCCACAATCCCCGCTTCATCGCCCTCGACCGGGAGCGCCCTCCCTACGTCGTCATCGCCCACGGCGGACCGACCGGGCAGGCGACGGCGGACATGTCGGCGCGGATGAGCTTCTTCGCCTCCCGCGGCATCGGCGTCATGGAGGTCAACTACGGCGGGTCGACGGGCTTCGGCCGCGCCTGGCGCGAGCGCCTGCGCGGACAGTGGGGGATCGTCGACGTCGCCGACATCGTCTCTGCCGTCGAGGGACTCATCGATGCGGGACTGGCCGACCCGCTGCGGATCGCGATCTCCGGCGGTTCGGCGGGGGGCTGGACGGCGCTGTCGGCGCTCATCAGCTCCGATGTCTTCGCGTGCGGCACCTCGTACTTCGGGGTCACCGACCTCATGCGGTTCGTCATCGACACCCACGACTTCGAGAGGCACTACGTCGACGGTCTCGTCGGCCCCTGGCCCGAGGCGCAGGACGCGCTCTTCTCCCGCTCGCCGATCCACCGCACGAGCGACATCAGGGTGCCCGTGGCGATCATGCAGGGCGACCGCGACCCGATCGTCCCGCCCAATCAGGCGCAGGAGTTCGTCGACATGCTCCGACTGGCCGGAGTGGAGTACATTTACCGTCTGTACAAGGGCGAATCCCACGGCTTCGTCCGCACCGAGACCATCATCGATTCCCTGGAAAGCGAGTTCGGATTCTATGTCGACGTCTTCGGAATCCCCCGCAGCCGCAGGCACCGCTGAGACGCAGTCACTCACTCCGTCGGCGACGACGACGTCGGTGTGGATTCCCGGTGGGGACAGTCTCGGCGGCTCCGACCCGGCCGCCGCGTCCCGGCCCGGTGACGTCTCCCGGCGGGCCGCCTCGGCGGGCTTCGACGTCCTCGCCTCGGGCCTGCCTCCCGTCCCGCTCATCGCCCACCGCTCCGGGGACCGGTGGGGCGCCGACGCGATCGGCCGCGCCGTCGGCCTGCTCACCGACCTCCACGTCGACCGCGCGTCCTACGGGTGGAGGCTGACGGCCGCGGCGGGACGGGACGAGCGTCTCGAGTCCTCCGGGCTCGGCGAAGCCCTCGACGCCGTCGCCGAATACGGCGAGGGCTTCCCCGGTGCCGTGCAGGTGTCCCTGCCGGGACCCTGGACGCTCGTCACCGCGCTCAGCCTGCCCTCGGGCGCCCGCGTCCTCGGCGACGCCGGAGCCCGCCGCGACGTCGTCCAGGCCTACGCCTTCGGCATCGCCGGCCTCACCGAACGGCTGCGCAGGCTCGGGCTGCGCACCGTCATCCGCTTCGCCGAGATGCGCCTCGACCCCGTCCTCACCGGCACCTGGCCCACCGTCTCCGGCTTCGCGAGCCTGCCCGCGATCAGCGAGACACAGGTCCACGCGGCGCTGACCTCGACCTTCGGGCACCTGCCGCCGTCCCTGCTCAGCCTGCCCGACCTCGCGCCCCTGCGGCTGCGCGGCAAGGAGATCCCCGCCGCCGAGGTGGTCCGCTCCACCGGTGCCGGCGCCGTGTCCGTGCCGTTGGCTAGTCTGAGGGCAGCAGGATGGGAGCAGCTGGCGATCCTCGCCGAGGCGGGAGTCGGCACATGGATCCGCCTGCCCGCCGACGCCGGTTCCCGACCCGGTGACGTGCGGCAGTGGCTCGACCGCATCGCCGAACCGTGGCAGCGGGTCGGCATGGGTGCCGCGAGCCTCGCGGGCTTCGGCGTGCTCACGGGAGAGGAGCTGCCGCTGGGGCACCCGCCGCTGCTCGCTCCGGCGGCGACGCCGGACCGCGCCGATGAGCCGGCGATGCGGCTGGCGGCAGGACTGCGGCGAGCCCTGACGGAGGGATAGATGAGCCAGACACAGCGAGACGGAGACACGACCATGGACGACACCTTGGACCTGCAGGACGCCGCTGCCCGGGCGAAGGCTCACGCCGCACTCGCCGAGCAGATCGAGTCGCATCGCGCCGCCTACTACAAGGACGACTCGCCGCTCGTCTCCGACGCCGAATACGACGAGCTCTCCCGCCGGCTCGAAGCGCTCGAGGAGAAGTACCCGGAGCTCGTCACCGACTCCTCGCCCACGCAGACCGTCGGCGGATCCGTCGACACGACGACGTTCTCCCCGGTCACGCACATCGGGCGCATGTACAGCCTCGACAACGTCTTCGACTTCGCCGAGCTGCGCGAGTGGTACCACAGGGTCAGCGGCGCGGTGAGCGCTGAGTCGAAGTTCCTCTGCGAACTCAAGATCGACGGACTCGCCGTCAACCTCCTCTACCGGGACGGCGAACTCGTCCGCGCCGCGACCCGCGGCGACGGGCGCATCGGCGAGGACATCACCGCGAACGTCCGGACTATCTCCGACATCCCGCAGCACCTCGACACGGAGTTCCCGCCCGCCGAGGTGGAGATCCGCGGGGAGGTGTTCTTCCCCGTCGAAGCCTTCGCCGAACTCAACGCGCAGCTCGTCGCCGAGGGCAAGCCCCCGTTCGCCAATCCCCGCAACTCCGCCGCCGGATCGCTGCGGCAGAAGGACCCGGCGGTCACGGCGAGCCGTCCGCTGCACATGCTCGTCCACGGCATCGCCGCGTGGACGCCCGCCGACGCCTCGCACCCGGAGCCGAAGGAGCAGTCTGAGGTCTACGAGCAGTTCCGCTCGTGGGGGCTGCCGATCAGCGAGTACTACAAGGTCCTCGAGACCGTCGAGGAGATCGAGGAGTTCATCGCCTACTACGGTGAGCACCGCCACGACGTCTCCCACGAGATCGACGGCATCGTCGTCAAGATCGACGACTTCGCCGTCCAGGAGGCCCTCGGCTACACCTCACGGGCACCGCGCTGGGCGACGGCGTTCAAGTACCCGCCCGAGGAGGTGACGACGAAGCTCCTCGACATCCAGGTGCAAGTGGGACGCACCGGCCGGGTCACGCCGTTCGCGGTGATGGAACCCGTCACCGTCGCCGGCTCCACCGTCGAACGCGCAACGCTGCACAACGGCTACGAAGTCAAGCGCAAGGGCGTGCTCATCGGCGACACCGTCACCCTGCGCAAGGCCGGAGACGTCATCCCCGAGGTGCTCGGCCCCGTCGTCGCCGCCCGCGACGGATCCGAACGCGAATTCGTCATGCCCACGCACTGCCCGTCCTGCGGGACCCTCCTCGGCGAGCAGAAGGAGGGCGACAAGGACGTCCGCTGCCCGAACGCGCAGTCGTGCCCAGCGCAGGTGACGAACCGGATCTTCTACCTCGCCTCCCGGGCCGCCTTCGACATCGAAGCCCTCGGCGAGGAGGCCGCCCTCGCGCTCACCGCGCCCGCCGAACCCGAGACCCCGCCGCTGTCCTCGGAGGCCGGACTCTTCGACCTCACCCCCGACGACCTCGCCGATGTGAAGATCTGGCGCAACAAGCGCGTCAAGGGCGTCGAGACGGGGGAGCGGGAGCTCGTCCCGTACTTCTTCACCCGGGGGACGGCGAAGAAGCCGAGTGCCCCGAGCCAGAACACGAAGAAGCTCTTCGCCGAACTCGACAAGGCCCGCGACCAGGACCTGTGGCGGGTGCTCGTGGCGCTCTCGATCCGCCACGTCGGACCGACTGCCGCGCGGACGCTTGCCGCCCACTTCCACTCCCTCGACGCCATCCGCGAGGCGAGCCTCGAGGAGCTCTCCGCCGTCGACGGGATCGGGGAGACGATCGCGGCGAGCATCCGCGACTGGTTCGCCGTCGACTGGCACCGCGAGATCGTCGACCGGTGGAGCGCCGCCGGAGTCCGGATGGAGGACGAGGTCGGTGAGACCGCGCCGCAGACCCTGGCCGGGCTGACGATCGTCGCCACCGGGTCGCTGAGCACGTTCACCCGCGACGGCATCAAGGAGGCGATCCTCGCCGCCGGCGGCAAAGCTGCGAGTTCCGTGTCGAAGAAGACCGACTACGTCGTCGCCGGGGAGAACGCCGGCTCGAAGCTCGAGAAGGCCGAATCGCTCGGTGTGCCCGTGCTCGACGAAGACGGCTTCCGGACGCTGCTGGCGACCGGGTCCCTTGCCTGAGACCAGGAACGTCTCAGGCGGAGCGGAGAATGGGGACAGAATGGTTTGGCAGAGTGGGAGCCATGAAGGCATTCCCCCGCTTGATCGCCGGCACCGCGGTCGCTCTGGCAGCAGTTCTCACCGCGGCACCTCTGGGAGCGGGTCTCGCCGACTTCGTCCTCAGCCCTGACCACCACACCAAGCGCAGCACGGCGCCGACCGCGGCGGCCGAGTCTCCGCAGGAGCAGGGCGAACCGTGGAGCGGGGGACTGCTCGGCAGCGCCGAGCGCGGTGAGGGACTCGAGAGACCCGAACCGCTCGCGCTCGCCCCGCGCACCGCCGACGCCGCCGTCACGGCCGCGACGTCACCGAACCTCACGCTGGCCGCCGGGACGGGAGGAGAGTCGGTCGAAGCGCGGATCACCGAACTCGCCGCGGACCTCCAGGCAGGGGTGCGCGCCGGCGAGTTCACCCAGGCCGACGCCGACCGCGTCCTCGGCGACATGGCCGGCTACATCCGCGGTGAGAGAACCTGGCCCGAGCGCGTGAGCGTGTGATAGAGAGGACCCCATGAGCACTGTTCCGCACAGTTCGCACTGGGGGTCCTTCACAGCAGTCGTCGACGACGACACCCTCGTCGAGGTGGTTCCACCCGACACCGATGCCCGACCGAGCCGGCTCATCCACGACTTCGCCGACTCCGTCGACTCCGACCTGCGGGTGCGCAGACCCGCCGTGCGACGCTCCTGGCTCACCGCAGTGCGCGCCGAGCGCCAGGGCCGGGGCGAACCCGAGACCCGCCGCACCGATGAGCGCAGAACCGATGAGCGCAGAACCGATCTGCGCGGCGCCGAGCCCTTCGTCGAGATCGACTGGGATGAGGCCCTCGACCTCGTCGCCGGGGAACTCGAGCGCGTGCGCGGCGAGCACGGGAACGCGGCGATCTTCGGCGGGTCCTACGGCTGGGCGAGCGCGGGTCGTTTCCACCACGCGCGCACCCAGCTCCACCGGTTCCTCAACGCCTTCGGCGGACACACCTCGCAGGTCGGCAACTACAGCTTCGGTGCGGCGGCGATGATCCTCCCGCACGTCCTCGGGCCCGCCCAGTTCGCCAACGGTCGGCTCAGCAGCTGGGACGTCGTCTCCGAGCACACCCGGCTGTGGGTGATGTTCGGCGGGATCGCGCTGAAGAACACGCAGCTCGAATCCGGAGGACTCTCCGACCACCCGATCCCCGACCGGCTGCGGGCCACCCACGACAACGGCTGCCGGTTCGTCTCCGTCTCCCCGCTCAGGGACGACGCCCCCGATTTCCTCGATCCGCAGTGGCTGCCGGTGCGACCGAACACGGACACCGCGCTCATGCTCGGACTCGCCCACACGCTGCTGGCCGAGAACCTCCACGACGAGGAGTTCCTCACCACCCGCTGCGTCGGGTGGGAGCGCTTCGGCCCCTACCTCCTCGGTGAGAGCGACGGCATCGCCAAGGACGCGGACTGGGCGGCCGGGATCACCCGGATCCCCGCGGAGACGATCCGCGAACTGGCCCGTGAGATGGCGGGCACGACGACGATGATCTCCGTCGCCTGGTCGCTGCAGCGCGCCGACCACGGGGAGCAGCCGTACTGGGCGGCGCTCGCGCTCGCGGCGATGCTCGGACAGATCGGCCTGCCCGGGGCGGGATTCGGATTCGGGTACGGGGCCGCAGGGACGATGGGCAACTGGCAGTACCCGTTCCCCGCGCCGCGCCTGCCCGTCGGGGAGAACCCGGTGACCGCGCCGATCCCGGCCGCCCGGATCGCCGACATGCTCCTCCACCCCGGTGAGGACTACGAGTTCAACGGCGAGCGGCGGACGTATCCCGACACCCGCCTCGTCTACTGGGCGGGCGGGAACCCCTTCCACCACCATCAGGACCTCAACCGGCTGCGCCGCGGATGGCAGCGGCCGGAGACGATCGTCGTCCACGAACCCTTCTGGACGGCCACGGCCCGGCAGGCCGACATCGTCCTGCCCGCGACGACGACCCTTGAGCGCAACGACCTCGGCGCCGCCTCGGGGGACAAGCGCATCGTCGCCATGCACCGGGCACTGAGTCCCCGCCACGCGGCCCGCGCCGATTGGGACATCTTCTCAGCACTCGCGGCCCGGGTCGGCACGCACGAGTCCTTCACCGCGGGCCGGACCGAGATGGAGTGGATCGCACACCTCTACACGCGCACCCGGCAGGCCGCTGCCGACCACGACATCGCGCTGCCCGACTTCGCCACGTTCTGGGCCGACGGGGGAGTCGACGTCCCGCAGGGCAGCACGGTGCTCCTCGCGGACTTCCGCGCCGACCCGGCAGGCCACCCGCTGTCGACCCCGTCGGGACGGATCGAGCTCTTCTCCGAGACCATCGACGCCTTCGGCTACGACGACTGCCCCGGACACCCCGCGTGGCTGCCCCCGACCGAGTGGCTCGGCGCCGCCGACGCCCCGGCCGGGTCGCTGCATCTCGTGTCCAACCAGCCGGGACAGCGCCTCCACAGCCAGCTCGACACGGGTGGGACGAGCCAGGCGGCGAAGATCGCCGGACGCGAACCCTGCCGCCTCAACCCCGCCGACGCCGCAGCCCGCGGCATCGCCGACGGCGACGTCGTCCGCATCGTCAACTCCCGGGGCGCGTGCCTGGCCGGGGCCGCACTGAGCGCGGACATCAGCCCCGGCGTCATCCAGCTCTCCGCAGGAGCCTGGTACGAGGCCGCGGACCCGACCGACCCCGCCTCGCTCGAGATCCACGGCAACCCCAATGTCCTCACGGCTGACCACGGGACGTCCCGGCTCGCGCAGGGGCCCGCGGCGCTGTCGACGCTCGTGCGCGTCGAACCGGTCGATGCCGCCGGGCTGCCGCCGGTGACGGTGACGAGTCGACCGCCGGTCTTCGCGGAGTGAGCACAGCCGCCTCGGCGAGGGACGGGTCACGGTCACAGCGTGCCGGTGGGCGCGGGCTGAGACATTAGACTGGAGCGCAGTGTTGAACGACGATGAAAGGCAGGGAATGACGGAGTCCTCCGCAATCACCCCCGAACAGGTGGCGCACTTGGCGTCGCTGTCGCGGATCGCCATGAGCGAAGACGAACTGGCCGCACTCGCCGGCGATCTCTCGACGATCCTCGAGAACGTCGCGCGGGTCAACGAGGTCGTCGGTGACGACGTTCCGGCCACGAGCCACCCGATCGCCCTGTCGAACGTGCTCCGTCCCGACGAGGTCGGTGCGACCCTGACGAGCGAGCAGGCGCTCGCCGCCGCTCCGGCCGCAGCCGACGACAAGTTCCTCGTCCCCCAGATCCTCGGGGAGGAATGATGAGCGAACTCATCGCCAAGAGCGCCCTCGAACTCGCCGCAGGTCTGACATCCGGCGAGTTCTCCTCCGTTGAGGTCACTCGGGCCCACCTCGACCGCATCCGCGACACCGAGGAGGACTTCGGCTCCTTCATCACCGTCACCGACGACCTCGCCCTGGCGACCGCCAAGGACGTCGACGACCGGCGCAGCCGCGGTGAGGACCTCCACGCCCTCGCCGGTGTGCCCGTCGCCCTCAAGGACCTCGTCGTCACCGAGGGCGTGCGCACGACCGCGGCCTCGAAGATCCTCGAGAACTGGGTTCCCCCGTACGAATCGACCGTCCACCTCAAGGTCAGGGCCGCGGGCCTGCCGGTCCTCGGCAAGACGAACCTCGACGAGTTCGCGATGGGCTCGACGACCGAGCACTCGGCCTTCGGCACGACCCGCAACCCGTGGAACCTCGAGCACGTCCCCGGCGGCTCCTCCGGCGGTGCGGCCGCCGCGCTCGCCGGCTTCCAGGCCCCGCTGTCGGTGGGCACCGACACCGGTGGTTCCGTGCGCCAGCCCGCCGCCTTCACCGGCACGGTCGGCGTCAAGCCCACCTACGGGTCGATCTCGCGCTACGGCATCATCGCGATGGCCTCGAGCCTCGACCAGGTCGGCCCGATGGGCCGCAGCGTCGCCGATGCCGCAGCCCTGCACATGTTGCTCGCCGGACACGACCCGCTCGACTCGACCTCGCTGCCCGACCCGGTCGACGACTTCGTCGCGCTCGCGCAGAACGGAACGCTCAAGGGCAAGAAGCTCGGTGTCATCAAGCAGCTCATCGGCGACGGCTACGACGCCGGGGTCCGCGACGCGTTCACCGCAGCCCTCGACGTCGCCGCTGCCGCGGGTGCGGAGATCATCGAGGTCGACGTGCCCTCGATCTCCTACGCGCTCGACGCGTACTACCTCATCATGCCTTCCGAGGTGTCCTCGAACCTCGCCCGCTACGACGGCATGCGCTACGGTCTGCGCGTCGAACCGACCGAGGGACCGGTGACCGCGGAGACCGTCATGGCCGCGACCCGTGCCGCCGGCTTCGGCGCGGAGGTCAAGCGCCGCATCATCCTCGGCACGTACGCGCTCTCGGCCGGATACTACGACGCCTACTACGGGTCGGCGCAGAAGATCCGCACCCTCGTCCAGCGGGACTTCGCGAAGGCCTTCGAATCCGTCGACGTCCTCGTCTCGCCGACGGCCCCGACGACGGCTCTGAAGTTCGGGGCGGAGTCCGCCTCCGACCCGATGGCCCTCTACCTCGGCGACGTCGCGACCCTGCCGGCGAACCTCGCCGGCATCCCGGGCCTCTCCCTGCCCGCCGGCCTCGCCGACGGTCTGCCCGTCGGCTTCCAGGTGCTCGCCCCGGCGCGTGAGGACCGGCGGATGTACGCCGTCGCCGGCCCCCTCGAGGCCGCTCTCGAAGCCGCCGGATCCCGTGTCCTCGACACCCTTGCGGAAGGACTGACCAAGTGAAGTACGAAGAGGCGATCACCAAGTACGATCCGGTCATCGGCATCGAGGTCCACGTCGAGCTCGGCACCGCGACGAAGATGTTCGACGCGGCCCCGAACACCTTCGGCGGCGGACCGAACTCGAACATCACCCCGACCTCGCTCGGTCTGCCCGGCTCCTTGCCCGTCGTCAACGCCAAGGGCGTCGAGTACGCGATCAGGATCGGTCTGGCGCTCGGCTGCGAGATCGCCGAATCCTGCCGTTTCGCCCGGAAGAACTACTTCTACCCGGACGTGCCCAAGGACTTCCAGACGAGCCAGTCCGATGAGCCCATCGCCTCCGAGGGACAGGTCGAGGTCGAACTCGAGGACGGCACCCAGTTCACGATCCCCGTCGAACGCGCCCACATGGAGGAGGACGCGGGCAAGAACACGCACGTGGGCGGGGCGACCGGCCGCATCCACGGAGCCGACCACTCGCTCGTCGACTACAACCGGGCGGGGGTGCCGCTCGTCGAGATCGTCACCCACCCGATCACGGGCACGGGGGAGCGGGCCGCCGAGGTGGCCGCCGCCTACGTCCGGACCCTGCGCGACATCTTCCGCGCCCTCGGCGTTTCCGAGGCGCGGATGGAGCAGGGCAACGTCCGCGCCGACGTCAACGTCTCGCTGCGGGAGAGCCCCGAGGCACCGCTGGGCACCCGCACGGAGACGAAGAACGTCAACTCGTTCCGCTCGATCGAACGCGCCGTGCGCTACGAGATCGCCCGCCAGGCCACGGTCCTCGACGCCGGTGAGAAGGTCGTCCAGGAGACCCGCCACTTCCATGAGGACACCGGTGAGACGACCTCGGGGCGCCTGAAGTCCGACGCCGACGACTACCGGTACTTCCCGGAGCCGGACCTCGTCCCGCTCGTGCCCTCCCGCGACTGGGTCGCCGAGATCAAGGAGTCGCTGCCCGAGCTGCCCGCCCAGAAGCGCCGCCGGCTGACCGCCGAATGGGGCTTCTCCGACCTCGAGATGCGCGACATCGTCAACGCCGGCCTCCTCGAGGCCATCGAGGACACCGTCACCGCCGGGGCGCCTTCGGCTGCCGCCCGGAAATGGTGGACCGGTGAGGTCGCGAGACTCGCCAACCAGCGTGAGATCCACCCGACGGAGCTCGTCACTCCGGCCCAGGTCGCCGGTCTCACGGCTCTGCTCGCCGACGGCAAGCTCAACGACCGGCTGGCGAAGGAGGTCCTCGCCGGAGTCGCGGACGGTGAGGGCGACCCTGCCGAGGTGATGTCGGCCCGCGGTCTCGAGATCGTCGAGGACACCGGTGCGCTCGAGGCCGCCGTCGACGAGGCGATCGCCGGCAACCCCGACGTCGTCGAGAAGATCAGGGGCGGGAAGATGCAGGCCATCGGCGCGCTCATGGGGCCGATCATGAAGGCCACCCGCGGTCAGGCCGACGCCGGCAAGGCCAAGGAGCTCATCCTCGCGAAGATCAACGGCTGAGGCCGAGGCGGACTCAGCGTTGATCCAGCCACACCCTCTAGACTTCTGAGCAAAGGGAACCCCCCGGGGTTCCCGCAGAGAGTCGGAGGGTGTGGCTGTTCGCATTCTCCCCGGAGCGCGCGTCGGCCGCCGAGCCGGCTCGCCCCCTGCTGAGCGTGGAGGTGGACGCAGTGGCACATGCGTGGAAGTCGCTGTGGAAGGACGAATGCGGCAGAACCGTGCCGATCTACCGGGTGCTCGTGCCCGACAGCGTGAATGAGGAGATCCTCACCGCCTGGAAGGCCCGCGGCTACCGGTACACGGCCGGCGCCCCGAGCGCGATCATGCTCACCGGCGCGATGCGCCGGAACTTCTTCCGCACCTCCGCGGTGTTCAAGGGCGGAACCGCCACCGGTGCCGCCGTGACCACGGGCTTCGCCGCTCCCGGCGGCATTGCGCTGCTCGCCGGGTACCTCGATGCCGCCCTGACCTTCGGCGTCCTCGGTGGGGCCACGGCCGTGGGCACCGGCGTCTTCGCCGCCGTGACGGGACCGAAGTACCTGCGCGATCCCCGTCGCCTCAATCGCCGCAACCGGCAGCGCGCGGCCCACGCCGAGTGGCTGACACCGGCGAGCCTCGGCTTCCAGCCCGGCCGGAAGGAGGGACGCGACACCGATGAGCAGCGTCTCTTCCATCTCGCCGTCACCATCGCCCGCAAGATCGTGCGCACCCGCGCCTGGACGCATCCGATCCTCACCGACCACGTCTCCCGCGTCGACCTCGACCACGCCGTGGCGTCGATCGGCGTGCGGCTGCGCGAGCTCGTCCGCCTCCGCGAGGAGATCGAGAGCATCAAGGACTCGGGCACGGCGAAGACCGTCGATGCGTACCTGACGAAGCTCGCCGTCGCGTTCACCTCGATGGCCAATCGCGTCGTGTCGATGCACGACTACTATCTGCGGCTGCTCGAGCTCGACCAGCAGCTCGTGCTGCTCCACAACTCCGAGCGCTCGCGGGAGCTCGGCGACCGAGTCCTCGACGTCCTCTCCCGCACCGCCGCCGACGATTCCGCCGACTGGCAGTTCCGGGAGCTGCGTATCGACGCGGACTCCCAGGCCGAGGTCGTCTCCGGTCTCCTCACCGAACTCGAGGAGACCGCCGACACCTTCGACGACTTCGACACCCGCCTGGCCGCGGCGCAGAAGTCGCTCGAGACCGGAGACGGCGCGCCCGCACAGTGAGCAGGCTGCTGGCCTGAGCGGTCAGTGGCCGAACGGATCGGGGTCGACTCCCGGCATCCATGACCGTCCCGGTTCGTCGTACCCGGCGGCGGTCTGCTCCTTCTTCCACTTCTTCGCCCAGCGCTTGTCGAGCCTGTCGACGTAGAGGGTGCCCTGGAGGTGGTCGAACTCGTGCTGCATGACGCGGGCGAACCAGCCCTCGGCGTTGAGCGAGACGGGCTCGCCCGCCTCGTCGACTCCGGTGACCGTGACCCGGTCGGCGCGCTTGAGCGGGTAGTCGAGGCTCGGCACCGACAGGCATCCTTCGGTGTCCTCGGCAGGGTCGGGGCGACCGTCGGGCACCCGGGAGGCGACGAGTCGGGGGTTGACGAAGGTGCCGCGACGACGCACCCCGGCGTCATCCTCGGCGTGGTAGACGAAGATCCGCAGGCCCACGCCGATCTGCGGTGCGGCGAGACCGACCCCGTTGCTCGCATCGAGGGTCTCGTGCATGTCGGCGACGAGTGTCCTAAGGGCGTCATCGAACTCCGTGACGGGGTCGGCAGGGCGGTGGAGCACGGGTTCGCCGTAGATGACGATGGGATGAACGGTCATGGTCTCCATCGTATCGAGTGCGGCCGGAGTCAGCGGGGTGCCGAGCACGAGAGCTTCGTCATCCGCAGACTCCCTGAGTTGTCTCAGAATTCGCGCTGAGGTTGCCTGCGCGCGGCGCTGCTCGGTCGACGGGCGAGGGGCCCGCGCGAGCCCACTGCGCCTGTAATTGCTCAGCGGTTATCGGCGCATCACTGGGTTCCCGAACGCTCAGGCATGTTCGTCCTCGCGTGGTGCCAGGCTATTCATCCCGTGCGTCGGAATGTGACGCAGGATTTCGCCCCCAGCGAACACTGATTGTTGAGCAACCTGTGAGGAGGCGATCGCCGGGGCCGCGTGGTTAAGATGGGCGTGTGACGTCTCGTTCCACGAGATGACAGCCGCAGCCGAGGCTCGACTGCCCACGGACATCTGGAAGGACATGACTTGACCATCTACAGCAACGTCTCCGAACTCGTCGGTCGCACCCCGCTCATCCGCCTCAACAAGGCCAGCGAGCGCACCGGGGCCGAGATCATCGCGAAGCTCGAATCCTACAATCCGGCGAACTCGGTCAAGGACCGCATCGGCGTGGCGATGATCGACGCCGCCGAGGCGTCCGGTCAGCTCCAGCCCGGCGGCACGATCGTCGAAGCGACCTCGGGCAACACCGGCATCGCCCTGGCCATGGTCGGGGCCTCCCGCGGCTACAAGGTCGTCCTCACGATGCCCGAGTCGATGTCGAAGGAGCGCCGCGCCCTGCTGCGCGCCTTCGGCGCCGAACTCGTCCTCACCGACAAGGCCCTGGGTATGAAGGGCGCGGTCGAGAAGGCCGAGGAGATCGCCGCCGACGGCGCGGTGCTCGTGCGTCAGTTCGAGAACGAGGCGAATGCCGCCATCCACAAGGCGACGACCGGTCCTGAGATCCTCGCCGACACCGATGGCGACATCGACGTCTTCGTCTCCGGCATCGGCACCGGCGGCACGATCTCCGGTGCGGGAGCCGCCCTGCGCGAGGCGAAGCCCGACGTCCGCATCGTCGCCGTCGAGCCCTCGGCGTCGCCGCTGCTCACCGAGGGCAAGGCCGGTCCGCACACAATCCAGGGCATCGGCGCCAACTTCGTCCCGGCGATCCTCGACACCGAGATCTACGACGAGGTCATCGACATCGACAACGATGCCGCCTTCGATCGGGCCCGTGAACTCGCGAAGGAGGAGGGCCTGCTCGTCGGCATCTCCTCCGGTGCCGCGCTCGTCGCCGCCGAACAGGTCGCCTCGCGGCCGGAGTTCGCCGGCAAGCGCATCGTCGTCATCCTTCCCGACTTCGGCGAGCGCTACCTCTCAACGCCGCTCTTCTCCCAGTACCTCGACGACTGAGGGAGACGACAGCACGGGATCGCTCAAGGGGCGTCGGTCACCGGCGCCCCTTGAGCACTCTTTGAGGGGATGAGAAGCACGCGGGATGAGGAGATGAGGACATGAAGGCACTGTGGGCGGCGGCGGCCGCAGCGGCGGGTGCGGCGGCATACGGTCTGACGAGGCCCACGGTCCGGGCCGCGCTGCGGGAGGACCTCGACACCGTCAAGCGCCGTGACCCGGCGGCCTCGAGTGACGTCGTCTCGATGCTCTCCTACCCGGGCCTCCACGCGATCTGGGCGCACAGGGGGCTGCACCGGATGTGGCAGCACGATGAGCTCAAAGTCCCCGCGCGGCTCCTCTCCCAGGTCGTGCGCACCCTCACCGGGGTCGAGATCCACCCCGGGGCGACGATCGGCAGGCGCTTCTTCATCGACCACGCCAACGGCGTCGTCATCGGCGAGACCTCGGACATCGGCGACGACGTCATGCTCTACCACCAGGTCACCCTCGGCGGCACGTCGATGGAGAAGACGAAGCGGCACCCCACGATCGGCAACCACGTCCTCGTCGGCGCCGGTGCGAAGATCCTCGGACCCGTCGTCGTCGGCGACAACTCCTCGGTCGGGGCGAACGCCGTCGTCGTCAAAGACGTCCCCGCCGAATCGAGCGCGGTCGGCATCCCCGCCACGGTGCGCCCCAAGCGCACCGGTGCCGCTCCGGCACCGGAGCCGCAGGAGACGGCGGACGCCGACTTCGAGCTCTTCGACCCCGCCATCTGGATCTGACCGAGGGTCACTGCTGGGTCTGCGCCCCACCTCGGCGAGGATCGGTCAACCCGACAGAGTCATCGCCGAGGTGGATCCCGCTCGATTCCCGGCCGGATCTCGAGCGGAATCCACCTCGGTAGCGTTGCTCCGGGTAGCTCTCGACCTTCCACCGTGCAGTCATCACGGCGGGGTCGGGTCGGGATCACGGCGCATCGTCGATCCCTCTCCACTGCACGGGGTGGTTACGGACCACTGTGACTCATGCTCATTTCGCTGTGGATGAGAATTCTCCATCCACAGGCCTCTCACTGGGGCTGGCGCTCATCGGGCGGCCCCACCGATGCTGTCCGTATGTGGACCTCGTTGAACGAATCAGTGCGGTTTCGGAAGGCCCCCACGCCCTTCATGATGGGATCGCCGCAGCAGCGTGGAGTCTCGCGGTACGCGGTGGGCACCAAGGGACGGTACATCCAGATCTTCCGCGGTGTGTGGATCGATGTCGAGGACGAGACGGAGATCCCCGCGCCGCTCTGGGCCGATGAGGACTGGCTCGTGACTCTGGTCAGGCTGCGTGGACTGCGGCTGCTCCACCCCGGCGTCGCCGGCAGCCACGCGACTGCCGCGCAGCTGTACGGACTGCCCATGCCCCACCGCCTCCGCGACAAGGCGATTCACGTATCGAGCGGCTCGCGGGGTCTGAAAATCGAGCGGCCGGGAGTGATCCTGCACCGCTCGATGTTCCATGAGGCCGATGACATACCGCTGCTCGAACTGCCGCTGGTGAGCATTCCGCTTCTCGTCGTGCAGCTGGCGCCGTCGCTGAGCACAGAGGAATTGGTGCAGCTGGGTGATGCGGCGATCGGTCGACAGGCCGGCGGCCCCTACATCGGCATTGAGGAGCTGAGCACGAGGATCCTCGAGCGTCCCCGTGTCACGGAGCGGCGCAGAATCGAGCGGGCGCTGTCACTGATGCGCCCGACGGTCGAGTCCCCGCGCGAGACGTGGCTGCGACTGTGGCTGATCGGCGAGGGCTTCCCGGAACCGGCAGTCCATCCGCCGCTGCGCAGCACCATCGGAGACTGTCTGCTGCATCCGGATCTCGGCTATCCCGACCTCAGGATCGCCATCGAATACGAGGGCGACCAGCATCGCACCTCGGAGGCGCGGTTCGCTGCCGACATCCGGCGCCGCGAACTCATGGAAGCCGAGGGGTGGATCGTTCTGCGCGTGACGAAGAGGACCGACATGACTGCCTTCGCACGGACCCTGGCAGCCCACTTGGGCCGCCGAGGTGCGTCCATCTGACGAAGGAGACTGCCTGCGGAGGTGGATCCCGCTCGATTCCTGGCCCGAATTCGAGCTGGATCCACCTCGGAGACGCATTCCGGGGTTCGCTCGGCGGGCAGAATCTCATCGACCCCGAGCCCGCCGGAATCCTGATTCCTCCCCACTGAGAACGCGCTCGCCAGGCGCGGGAATACATCCGGAACCTTGACTGTTAAGATTTCAACAAGTTGCTTCAAAACTGAAGTTTCAACCACTGTAGGCTGGCCCCAACGGCCGGTCACAGAGACGAGGAGCAGTCATGGAATTCGGTATCTTCACCATCGGCGACGTCACGACTGACCCGACCGACGGCACCACCATCTCCGAGCACCAGCGGATCAAGAACACGGTCGAGCTTGCGAAGAAGGCCGAAGAGGTCGGCCTCGATGTCTTCGCGACGGGACAGCACCACAACCCGCCGTTCGTCGCTCCCGCGAATCCGCCCGTGCTGCTCGCCAACATCGCCGCGCAGACCGAGAAGCTCCAGCTCTCGACCGCGACGACGCTCATCACGACGACGGATCCCGTCCGCATCGCCGAGGACTACTCGTACGCCCAGCATCTCGCGGACGGACGCCTCGACCTCATCATGGGCCGCGGCAACACCGGTCCCGTCTACCCGTGGTTCGGCAAGGACATCCGCGCGGGCATCCCGCTGGCCGTCGAGAACTACAACCTCCTCTACCGCCTGTGGCGGGAGAAGAACCTCGACTGGGAGGGCAAGTTCCGCACTCCGCTCAACGGGTTCACCGTCACCCCGTGGCCGCTCGACGACGTTCCGCCGTTCGTGTGGCACGGCTCGATCCGCAGCCCTGAGATCGCCGAGCAGGCCGCGTACTACGGCGACGGCTTCTTCCACAACAACATCTTCTGGCCGACCTCGCACACCGCGCGGATGGTCCAGCTCTACCGTCAGCGCTACGAGTACTACGGTCACGGTCGTGCCGACCAGGCGATCGTCGGACTCGGCGGGCAGGTGTTCATGCGGAAGAACTCGCAGGACGCGGTCAAGGAGTTCCGTCCCTACTTCGACAACGCCCCGGTCTACGGCCACGGCCCCAGCCTCGAGGACTTCGCGAAGCAGACGCCGCTGACCGTGGGATCCCCGCAGGAGGTCATCGAACGGACCCTGAGCTTCCGCGACTGGGCCGGCGACTACCAGCGTCAGATGTTCCTCATCGACCACGCGGGCCTGCCGCACAAGACCGTGCTCGAACAGCTCGACCTCCTCGGCGAGGAAGTCGTGCCGGTCCTGCGCAAGGAGTTCGCGAAGAACCGTCCCGCCGACGTGCCCGACGCCCCGACCCACGAGTCGCTCGTGCTGCGGCACAAGGAGGGCCGGGACCCGATCCCCGGCGGCGGACCCGGATCGCAGGCGTACAAGGATCGCGAAGCCCGCGCGGCCGAGGCCGAGCAGGCTCGCCAGGAAGCCGCGAAGGCCGACGCCGAGAAGAAGGCCGAAGCGGAGACAGGAGCGCAGACCGAATGAAGATCCTCGCAGTCACGACCTCGCTGAGCGAGGACTCGACGACGCAGAAGCTCAGCGATCGGATCGTCGATGCGGCCGCCTCGGCGGGCCGGGCAGCAGGGCTGACGGTCGAGACCGAGCACATCAACGTCCGCAGCCTGAGCACCGCGCTCACGGACATGGCGCTCACCGGATTCCGCTCCGAGGAGCTTGAGGAGGCTTACCTCAAGGTCGCCGAGGCGGACGCCATCATCACCGTCACCCCGGTCTACAAGGTCGCCCCCGTCGGGCTGCACACGCTCTTCTGGCAGCTCATCGACGAGAAGGCACTGGCGGGCACGCCCGTGCTCATCGCCTCGACGGGCGGGACCTCGCGGCATTCGCTCGCCGGGGAGACGGCGATGCGGCCGATGCTGTCCTACCTCAAGGGCATCGTCGTGCCGACGACGGTCTTCGCCGCCACCGACGACTGGGGCAGCGCCGAGGGCGGACGCGCACTCAACTCGCGGGTCAGGCAGGCCGGGGAGGAGCTCGTGGCACTGACCGCGTCGATCCGGGGCCTGACCGGTGGCGAGGGCGGCGAAGGCGACGAGGTCGACGGGAACGAAGGTCCCGACAGCCTCGCCCCGCATCGGATCACGATCGGACGCGGGGAGAAGCGCGGCGTCGACGACGAGTTCGACCCGAACCGCATCACCCCGTTCGCGCAGCTGCTCGAGGGCTGACGATGAGTGAGACGACAGCCGCCCCGGTCATCCGCTTCGGGCGCGGCCGCGAAGAGCGCGCGCAGTGGGCGTGGCGGACGTACTTCGAGACGTCCCAGCGCATCCGGCAGGAGCTCGACGACCGCCTCAAGGAGCAGGCGGGGCTGACGGTCAGCGACTACAACGCCCTCCTGCTGCTGTGGGAGGCGCCGGATCGGACGCTGACGATGGGGGCGCTGGCCAAGGGTCTCGTGTTCTCCCCGTCGCGGCTCAACTACCGGATCAAGGTCCTCGAGGACGCCGGTCTCGTCGAGAAGACGACGTGTGCCGACGACCGCCGGTCCCACAACGTCCGCCTCACCGAGGTGGGGGCCCGGCGGTTCCTCGACGCCGCCCGGCTGCATCGGCGGGCCATCGACGAGGTGGTCCTCTCGCAGGTCAGCGACGAGGAGCTGGAGATCATCGGCACGGTGTTCTCCCGGATCGCCGCTGGCCTCGACTGAGGACCAGGGGAGCAATCGGGCTTGCCTGCGGCCGTGAGGCCCGTGTCACAATGGCCGTATGACGATCACGACCATCGCGTTCCCCGATTCCGAACTCCGCAACCGCGTCATCGCGCGCATCCCCGCCCACCAGCGGGCCAACGTCGACCTGGTCGTCTACTCCGACAAGGAGAAGTCGGCGAAGCTGAGCAAGGACGATGTCGACGTCGTCGTCCTGCCGTACATGGATTCGGCGGGAACGATCGACCTCCTCGGCGAGCTGCCCAATCTTCGCCTCGTCATCACGCAGACGACCGGGTACGATCCTGTCGCCCACCTGCCCGAACAGGGCATCGAGGTGGCCACGGCGTCGGGCGTCCACACGGGCGGGACGGCGGAGCTCGCGCTCGCGCTGACCCTGGCGAGCCTGCGCGGGATCGACGATGCGGTGCGCAACCAGGTGTCGCGGACGTGGAATCATCAGCGCTACCGTTCGCTACAGGACCGGCGCGTCATGGTCGTCGGCGTCGGTGAGATCGGGCGGGCGATCGCCGACCGGTTCGCCCCGTTCGAGGTCGAGCTCACCCGGGTGGGCACGACCGCCCGCGAAGACGATCACGGGGTCGTCCACGGTGTCGACGAGCTGCCCGATCTGCTCCCGCACACCGACGTCGTCGTCCTCATCACGCCGCTGACGGATTCGACGCACCACCTCGTCGATGCCGAGTTCCTCAAGTCCCTGCCGGACAACGCGCTCATCGTCAACGTCGCCCGGGGCAAGGTCGTCGACACCGACGCCCTCGTCGCGGAGCTGAATACCGGCCGCCTCCATGCCGCCCTCGACGTCATGGATCCCGAGCCGCTGCCGGAGAACCACCCGCTGTGGGGAACCCCGAACACGCTCATCACCCCGCACGTCGGCGGCGACACCTCGGCGTTCGAACCGCGTGTGGTGAAGATCCTCGCCGAACAGGTGCGCCGGATCAACGACGGGGAGAAGCTGCTCAACGTCGTCGAGCTCGACTGAGGCCGCGGGGGAGGGCGGGGCACTGGGCGGCCCCGGGTGCGGCCCTGCACGGGGCCGCACGTGGGACCCACGCGCGGCCCGAAACGTTGGTTCCACCATGCGAGAACCGCGCCGACGTATGCCGGACGGAAGCGTAGAGTGCCCCCATGAGCATTGATACCCCCACTTCAGCACCGGACATCAAACCGCGTTCCCGCGATGTCACGGACGGGCTCGAGAGCACCGCCTCGCGCGGCATGCTCCGCGCCGTCGGCATGGGCGACGAGGACTGGTCGAAGCCGCAGATCGCCGTCGCCTCGTCGTGGAACGAGATCACCCCGTGCAACCTCTCCCTCCAGCGCTTCGCCGGAGCCGCGAAGGAAGGCGTCCACGCCGCGGGCGGCTACCCGCTCGAGTTCGGGACGATCTCCGTCTCCGACGGCATCTCGATGGGACATGAGGGCATGCACTACTCGCTCGTCTCGCGCGAGGTCATCACCGACTCCGTCGAGACCGTGATGAGCGCCGAGCGCCTCGACGGCTCCGTCCTCATGGCCGGCTGCGACAAGTCGATCCCCGGCATGCTCATGGCCGCCGCCCGCCTCGGACTCTCGAGCGTCTTCCTCTACAACGGCTCGATCATGCCGGGCACCGCGAAGCTCTCCGACGGCACGGAGAAGGAGGTCACGCTCATCGACGCGTTCGAGGCCGTCGGCGCATGCCGGGCCGGCACGATCACCCGCGAGGACGTCGACGCCATCGAACGTGCCGTCTGCCCCGGTGAGGGTGCCTGCGGCGGCATGTACACCGCGAACACGATGGCCTCGGCCGCCGAGGCGATGGGGATGTCCCTGCCCGGATCGGCCGCGCCGCCGGCGATCCACCGCAACCGGATGATCTTCGCCCGCCAGTCCGGCGAGGCCGTCGTCGAACTCCTGCGCCGGGGGATCACGACGAAGGACATCATCACGAAGGAGTCGCTGCACAACGCGATCGCCGTCGTCATGGCCTTCGGCGGTTCGACGAACGCCGTTCTCCACCTGCTGGCGATCGCCCACGAGGCGGGCGTCGAGCTCGAACTCGACGACTTCAATCGGATCGGCGACAAGGTGCCGCACCTCGGCAACGTCAAGCCCTTCGGCGAGTACGTGATGAACGACGTGTTCAAGATCGGCGGGGTGCCCGTCATCATGAAGGCCCTCCTCGATGCGGGTCTGCTCAACGGCGACTGCATGACGGTGACCGGCAAGACGGTGGCGGAGAACCTCGCCGCGATCAACCCGCCGGACCCCGACGGGAAGATCCTCCGGGCGCTCAACAACCCGATCCACGCGACCGGCGGCCTCACGGTGCTGCGCGGGTCGCTCGCCCCCGAAGGCGCGGTCGTGAAGTCCGCGGGCTTCGACGCCGACGTCTTCGAGGGCACCGCGCGCGTCTTCGACCAGGAGCAGCCGGCGATGGACGCGGTGCTCGGCGGCGAGCTGAAGAAGGGCGACGTCGTCGTCATCCGCTACGAAGGGCCCAAGGGCGGTCCGGGGATGCGCGAGATGCTCGCGATCACCGGAGCCATCAAGGGAGCGGGCATCGGCAAGGACGTCCTCCTCATCACCGACGGTCGCTTCTCCGGCGGCTCGACCGGGCTGTGCATCGGTCACGTCGCCCCCGAGGCCGTCGACGGCGGGCCGATCGCCCTCGTCGAGGACGGGGACCGGATCACCGTCGACATCGCGGCGCGCTCGATCGAGCTCCACGTCGACGAGGAGGTGCTCGCCGAACGGCGCAAGGCGTGGACGATCCCGGAGAACCACCGGCTCACCGGGGTGCTCGGCAAGTACGCGAAGCTCGTCCAGTCGGCGTCGACCGGAGCCGTCTGCGGCTGATGCGCATCGTCGTCCTCGACGACTACCAGGACGTCGCCCGGTCCTTCGCGGACTGGGCGACGCTGCCGGCCGACTTCACCGTCGTCACGCGTCCGGTCACCGGCACCGCTGACCTGACAGCGCTGCTCTCCGGCGCCGAGGTGGTCGTCGCGATGCGTGAGCGCACCGTCTTCGATGCGCAGCGTCTGGCGGCGCTTCCCGACCTGCGGCTGCTCGTGACCACGGGGGCGGCGAACGCGTCGATCGACCTCGACGCCGCCCGTGCGCACGGGATCACGGTCTGCGGCACCGACGCGCCGCGGACGGCGACACCGGAGCTGACGTGGGGGCTCATCCTCGCCGTGGCCCGCAGCATCCCCGCCGAGGATGCGCGGATGAGGGCCGGAGGATGGCAGGAGACGATCGGAGCAGACCTGGCCGGGTCCCGCCTCGGCGTCATCGGTCTGGGTCGCCTGGGATCGCGCGTGGCCCGCATCGGGCAGGCCTTCGGGATGGACGTCGTCGCGTGGAGTGCGAATCTCACGCCCGAACGCGCCGCCGAGGTGGGGGTGCGCGCCGTGGGCAAGGAAGAGCTGCTGGAGACCTCCGACGTCGTGACGATCCACTACAAGCTCAGCGACCGCAGTCGCGGGCTCATCGGGGCGAACGAGCTCGCGCTGATGAGGCAGAGCGCGATCCTCGTCAACACCTCGCGGGCCGGGCTCATCGACACCGCGGCGCTGACCGACGCGCTCGACTCCGGAGCGATCCGCGGGGCGGGCCTCGACGTCTACGACACCGAGCCGCTGCCCGCCGACCATCCGCTGCGCACGAGCCCGCGGACCGTGCTCACCCCGCACCTCGGCTATGTCACCGAGGGCACGTATCGGATCTTCTACCCGCAGGCGGTCGAGGACATCGCGGCGTGGATCGCCGGTGAGCCGATCCGTGTGCTGACGTAAGGGACGCGGAGAGGCGCGAGCCACCAGGGCAGCGAACTTCTTCGGCGCTCGGCCTTGCGTTCGAGTGCGCTCGAACTTGTAGCGTCGCTGTCATGAACTCACACATCGAGACCAACACAGCAGCGACGACAACGACGACAGAGGTACGCGAGCCGTCCGAGCACCGGCGGCGCTGGGCGATCACCGGTGCCTCGCAGGGGTTCGGGCGGGCACTGACCGAGGAGGTGCTGGCGCGCGGGCACGATGCCGTCGTCGTGGTCCGCGACCCGGAGTCCCTGCAGAAGCTCAAGGCGGACGTCGGGGAGCGCCTCACCGTCCTCACCGCGGATCTCCGTGATGAGACCGCCGTCGCCGAAGTGGGGGAGGCACTGACCGACCTCGACGTCGATGTCCTCATCAACAATGCGGGGCGGGCGATCGTCGGGGCTGTCGAGGAGATCGGCCTCAGCGCGCTCAGGGAGCAGCTCGAGCTCAACTTCTTCGCGGCCGCCGCTCTCACCCGCGCCATCCTGCCGCTCATGCGGGCGCGGGGCCGTGGTGCGATCGTCCAGATGAGCAGTCAGGGAGGGCGAGTGTCGTTTCCCGCGGCGGGGGCCTACTCGGCGAGCAAGTTCGCGCTCGAAGGCTGGTCGGAGGCACTGGCCGCCGAGGTGGGTCCGCTGGGCATCGGCGTGATGTTCGTGGAGCCCTCACGGTTCCGGACCGGGTTCAATACCGCGCATTCGCTGGGGGTGACCGCGGGAACGGACGTCTATGCGGCGATCGTCGGACCAGCCCGCACGGATCTCGCCGAGGTCGACGGCCGGCAGGAGGGAGACCCAGTCCGTGCGGCGGCGATCATCGTCGATCTGGTCGAGGCGAGCCTTGAAGGCAGTGGTGAGCTGCCCTTGCGTCTGCCTCTCGGCGCCGAGGCGGTGCGACGTCTGCGGGCGGCGTACAGTGGAGGTGCGGCCGAGGTCGAGCGCCTGGCCGCCGTGGCGGAGAGCGCTGACTTTCCCGGCATGCGACCTTCACAGCGGGCGGTGTGAGCATGGCGACCGACGATCTCATGAGCCGGATCCTCGCGGACCTGGGCGACTTCGCCGAGGTCGACGGGACGCTGCCGGTCGAGATCATCCACCGGATGGTCAACAGCGGTGACGAGGCCGCTTCGCTGTCGATCGCGGAGATCTCCGAGCTGCTCGGCCTCTCACCCCACACCCTGCGGTACTACGAGAGCAAGGGGCTCGTCGCGGTGGACCGGGACACAGCCGGGCATCGTGTCTACGGCGCCGAGGCTCAGCGGCGGTTGGTGTTCCTCACCCGGATGCGGCTGTCCGGGATGCCCATGCGCGACCTCGCCCACTACGTCGAACTCGTCGAGGCGGGGGAGACGACCGTGCCGGAGAGGCTCGACCTGCTCATCGAGCACCGCGACACGATCCGTCGCCGTATCCGCGAGCTCACCCTGTCGCTGGCCGCCACCGAATACAAGATCGCCGCTTACGGCGGTCGCACCGGTGACGTGCTCGGCGGGGACCCTGCCGACGGTGACGGCGGCGACGGCGAACGACCTGCCCCTGATCCGAGCTGACCCCACCAACGCAGAACGCGGGCGAAACAATTTCGCCCGCGTTCTCATGGTGTTGTGGCACCGGACTCAGCCGGTGCGGACCTCAGCGGACCACGTCAGTCCGCACAACCTCGGCGAGGTCAGCTCGCTTCCGTACGTCAGTTCACGTCGGCGGGATCGGCCGAGACGCGACCGCCGTTCTCGAGCGCGTCGATAGAGGCCATCTCGGCGTCGGTGAGGGTGAAGTCGAAGACGTCGAAGTTCTGCGCCATGCGCTCGCGGTTGTTCGACTTGGGGAAGAGGATGTGGCCGCGCTGCAGGTGCCAGCGGATGATGACCTGGGCCCACGACTTGCCGTGTGCCTCGGCGATCTCGCCGATCACGGTCGACGCGTAGTCGACATTGCCCTGACCCAGCGGTCCCCAGGCTTCGATCTTGATGTCGTTCTCGGCCAGGAGGGGGCGGGTGTCGATCTGCTGGAACTGCGGGTGCAGCTCGATCTGGTCGACGGCCGGGATGATGCCGGTGTCGAGGATCTCCGGCAGGTAGCGGTAGTCGAAGTTCGACACGCCGATCGAGCGGGTGAGGCCCTCGTCGCGGTAGCCGGGGAACGCTTCCCAGGTCTCGACGGCGTTCTTCTGCGCCGGGGTCGGCCAGTGGATGAGGTAGAGGTTGACGTAGTCGAGTCCGAGCTTCGTCAGACTCTCCTCGAGCGCGCGGCGCGATTCGGCGGCGCCGTGGCGGTCGTTCCACAGCTTGGTGGTGATGAAGAGCTCGTCGCGGGGGATGCCCGAAGCGGCGAGGGCGCGTCCGACGCCCTCTTCGTTGCCGTAGACAGCGGCGGTGTCGATGTGACGGTAGCCGACTTCGAGGGCATCGGTGACGATGCGCTCGGTCTCCTTGGGGTCGACCTTGAAGACGCCGAAGCCGAGCTGCGGGATGGTCAAGCCGTCATTGAGGGTGAGATCTGGTACCGACATGGTGTCGCCTTTCGTCACGGATGATGGTCTGGTCGGCGCCCGGTGGGACGCCTCGACCCGAAGTCGCGCGCCGGTATCCGGCACACAACAGAGCGTACAACGACACTCACCGCCCGAATCATTCCCGAAGTCTGGATGATTTCTCCGATTGCGCTGAGCGTGAATTCTCCGGCGCCGAGGCGGTGGTGCAGGCAGGGTGCATTGCCGCGTCAGCGCGGCCGGCGGTTCAGTCCGCGAACACGGTGTGGACGTCGCCGGTATGGGCACGACCGCCGAGGTCGGTGAGCTCGAGGACGACGGCTGAGCCGACCACCTCGGCGCCGAGTTCGGTGACGAGAGCCTGCGCCGCGCTGAGCGTCCCGCCGGTGGCGAGGATGTCGTCGACAAGAAGGACGCGATCGCCTGGGCGCAGGACGTCGGGGGCTTCGATCGTCGCGGTGCCGTACTCGAGGGTGTAGGACACGGCCGCGGCGGGTTTGGGCAGTTTGCCGGCCTTGCGGATGGGGAGGATGCCCGCACCGGTCTTCGCCGAGATCGCCCCGGCGAAGAGGAATCCGCGCGCCTCGAGTCCGCCGACGAAGTCGAAGTGCCCGACGAACGGCGCGATGAGCGCATCGGTGACGGCGTTGAACGCGGTGCCGTCGGCGAGCAGCGGGGAGATGTCGCGGAAGTTCACCCCGGGCTCCGGGTAGTCGGGGATCGAGGTGATGAGGGTCCGCGCGCGGTCGAGCTCTGCATTCGTCACGGGTCAACTGTACTCGCGGCCGCTCGCTTCCCGACGCGGCGCCGTCGCGCCTCGACTCCTATTTCAGAGCCGCACGCGACCTCTTGCGGCGTAGGCTCCAGCCGATGATCAGCCCGACCGCAGCGCCGACGATCGGAGGTGCCGACGATTCCAACTCGGTCGGAGCCCCGACGCTCCACGACCATGGCAGAAGCGGGTGGCCCACTGTCGACTGAAAGGCGATGAGTCCGAGCATCACAGCGAACACACCCAACATCATCAGAGTGGATCTCGTGGTCCACTCTCTTCGGGCAAGGCCGGATTGGCGATAGAGGTTCACCCCTCGCCGCCGGGCATGGAAGCGAGCGACCCAGAACGGAAGGTCCGCCGAAGCGAGAACGACTACGGTCGCCCACCAGAGGCCGGAGGCCAGGAAGAGGAGCGCAATTGCGACTGACGTCCAGCGGAAGACGGTGAAGCCGATGGCCAGGGATCGGAAGATGACGTCGCGCTCACGCTCGTCGGCTTCCGGCATATCGGAGATTCCAGAGACCCGTTCCAGCCCGGAGTCGAGGTGGGCCGCCAGCGCAGACGTCCTGCGGCTCCCCGGATCGCGGTCGAAACCGTGAGCGGAGCGCTCATTGTCGTGTTCGTCGGGAGTCGAACTCATCAGTCTCTCTCCTTCACTGTGGGGTGGTGTTCTTCCTCGTTGACTCGACCTCGAAGAGATCTTCGACGCTCGTTTCGAGCACCGCGGCGATGCGGAGTGCGAGATGGACGCTCGGGGAGTAGTCGCCGCCCTCGATGGCGATGATGGTCTGTCTAGAGACCCCGACCGCTTCGGCGAGGTGGGCTTGAGTGAACCCGAATGCACGGCGGCGCGCCCTCACCCGAGTGGGATTCATCCGCACCTCCGTGCAGCGGCTTCGTCATGCCCGAAGGCGGTGAACAGATCCTTCGAAGTCAATGATCGTTGACATTTTTCACTCTGCCATGCCGTGTCATGCCTGGCAAGAGTCGTTGTGCTCTACGGGGTCGTTGCCGGAATTCATTCCTGCCATCGTGCGCGCCGAAATGTGGGCGTATCCTCGTGCCATGAGCGCTCGCTCAGAACCGGTCACGCTCGCCGAGGCGTTCGCGCAGGTGCCGCGGCACCGTTTCCTGCCCGCTGGCCAGCAGGGCTGGTCGGACAGCAATGTGCCGCTCGAGATCGGGTGCGGGCAGACGAACTCGCAGCCGAGCACCGTCGCCGACATGCTCGCGCTACTCGGCGTCGAACCGGGGGAGACCGTCCTCGATCTGGGGTCCGGCTCGGGATGGACGACCGCCCTCCTCGGCGCGCTCGTCGGGCCCGGCGGCCGCGTCATCGGCGTCGAGCGTCACCGGGAGCTCCTCGATCGTTCTATCTCCGCCGTCGCCGGGCTCGGCATCGACTGCCTCGAATTCGCCGAGGCGACGCCCGGGGTGCTCGGCCGACCCGAGCGCGCGCCGTTCGATCGCATCCTCGTGTCCGCCGGTGCTGATGAACTGCCCGACAGCCTCGTCGCGCAGCTGTCTGTCGGGGGAGTCATGGTCATCCCGGTCGCCGAGGTGATGCTCCGCGTCGAACGCACGGGCGCGGCCGCCGGCGCAGTGACGATCACCCGGCACGGCCGCTACCGGTTCGTCCCTCTCATCACGGAGTGAGGCGGCGGACACCGACGCGGTGAACCGACAAATACGCGGTTAGCGCAGGGCGTATTTGTCGGTTCGGGGCGTCGCAGCGGAATGTGTCGCGCGCTGGCTGCTCAGGCCTGTCCGCGCTACTCACGTCGAAGCACAGTGTGAGTGCACTGTGACGCATTTGCTCAGCTATATTGACGTTTGGTATCGATAGGCGCAGAATGATGTCATGTATCAGGTGTTCACGACCGCCGACCTGAGACGTCTCGGCTGCTCCGACCGCGACGTGAGCGTGGCAGCCGACTGCTGCCTGGAGCGAGTCGCTCGGGGGCGGTTCGCGGTCAAGCGCCTGTGTGACAATCCCAGGCACGCCAGGATCGCGGACGCGGTCACGCTCGGCGAGGCCGAGTTGTTCGAGGAAGTGGGAGACGTGCGCGACGTGCTCGCTCGGGCCAAGGTCCTCATCCGCACCCGTGCCGATGTCGTCAACGGTCGGTCGGGGGAGTCGGGTCGCCACGACGTGGAGGTCTTCTCCCATCTGTCGGCCGCTCTGCTGTGGGACTTCACCATCGTGAAGATGGACAAGCCGTTCGTCGAAGTCATCCGAACCTCCACGAACAAGCGGCACGCCCACCTGTTCATACGACGGCGCGACGTTCCTCCAGGACAGATCGACCGCCTTGGCGATGTCGCCCTGACGACACGGGAGCGCACGCTCATCGATGTCGCCCGCGACTGCGACCTCGACATCAGCGTGCCCATGCTCGACGACGCACTGCGTCGGCACGTGGTGACGCCGGACGGACTGCGCGACGCCGCCGCGAAGTGCCGCGAGACTCGCGGCCGATTCCGCGTCGCGGCGGCTCTCGACCTCGCCGATCCGCGTCGCGAGTCACCCGGAGAGTCGATCAGCGCGGTGAGGCTCCACGAGGTCGGCCTCACCGGGTTCGAGCCGCAGGTGGAGATCGCCGACGCCCACGGTCGCTTCGTCGCTCGGGTCGACTTCCTCCACGCCGCATCGAAGACGATCCTCGAGTTCGACGGCCGGATCAAATACACGATCGACGACACGGACCCCCGTCACGCGTTCGACAGGGAGCGCGAACGCGAGCGGCAGCTGAGGGCTCTCGGCTACACCGTCGTCCGCATCTTCTGGAAGGACCTGTGGCGCCGGCGCCCGTTCACCGATCTGGCACGGCTCGTCAGCGCCCGTACACCGGCGGCACCGACGCGGTGAACCGACAAATACGCGGTCACACTCCGCACGCGGCAGTATCGACGCGGTGAACCGACAAATACGCCGTTAGCGCAGGGCGTATTTGTCGGTTGAGGGCGTCGAAGACGGGCGGACGTCGGCTCGGGGCGTATTTGTCGGTTCGGGGCGTCGATCGCCAGCGGACGCCGCGAACGCCGCCGGGCCCCTCACACGAGGGTGTCGCGCCAGGCGCGGTGGAGCTGGGCGAAGCGACCGGTGCCGGCGATGAGCTCCTCGGGCGTGCCGTCCTCGACGATGCGCCCGGCGTCCATGACGAGCACGCGGTCGGCGATCTCGACGGTCGAGAGCCGGTGGGCGATGATGATCGCCGTCCTGCCCTCGAGCACCGTCGCGAGCGCCTTCTGCACGAGCCTCTCCGACGGGATGTCGAGGTGAGCGGTCGCCTCATCGAGGACGACGACATCGGGATCGGCGAGGAACACCCGGGCGAACGACACGAGCTGCCGCTGGCCCGAGCTCAGCCGGCCGCCGCGCTTCTTCACGTCGGTGTCGTAGCCGTCGGGCAGGCGGCGGATGTAGGGGTCGAGCCCGACCGCCCGGGCGGCGGCGACCACCTCGGCGTCGGTGGCCTCCGGATTGCCGATCCGGATGTTGTCGGCGATCGTGCCGGCGAAGAGGAACGACTCCTGCGTGACCATGACGACGCTCGAGCGCAGCTGTGCGTCATCGAGGTCGCGCAGGTCGACCCCGTCGAGACTGACCGTGCCCTCCGAAGGATCGTAGAACCGGGTGACGAGCTTGACGAGCGTCGACTTGCCGGCACCCGTGGCGCCGACGAGCGCAACGATCTGCCCCGCCGGGATCGTCAGGTCGAAGCGGGGGAGGACATCGGGTCCGTCGGCGTAGGCGAAGCGGACGTCCGTGAGGTCGATCGACCGTCCCGTCGCCGAGGTGGATGACCCATTCGACTCAGCCGCCCCGGCCGCCCCCGCCGACTCAGCCGCCCCGGTCTCCGTGTGCGCGGGCAGGGGTGTGGGCTGGGCCGGTGCCGGGACGCCGGGATCCGTGTCGAGGACGGCGGCGATCTTCTCGAGCGCCGCCGACGCCGACTGGTAGAGGTTGAACGACTGCACGAGCTCGTCGAGCGGACCGTAGAACCGGCGCAGGTAGAGGATGAACGCGGCGAGCACGCCGATCTGCGTCCATCCCTCGATGACGAGCCACGCGCCGACGACGATGATGACCGTCTGCGTGACGTTGCCGACGAGCCGCGTCCACCCGGCGAACCACGCGACGCCCCGCAGCGCATCGGTGTTGGCGTCCCGGTACGCCGTGTCCTGCTCGCGCAGAGTGCCGCGACGGTCGGGCTGGCGCCGGTAGGCCTGGACGGCGCGGATGCCGCCCATCGTCTCGACGAAGTGGACGATGACCTTCGCGATCGACGTCCGGGTGCGCCGGTACGCCCCGCGCTGGGTCCGGTGCGCGGCCTTCGTGATGAAGAACAGCGGGATGAACCCGGCGAAGACGACGATCGCCAGCGGCACATCGAGGACGATGAGCGTGATCGCGATGAACACCATCTGGAGCAGCGCGAGCGCAGTCTCGAACAGCGAGTACGAGAGGAACTGCTGGACCGACTCCATGTCCGAGGTCTGCCGGGACACGAGGCGGCCCGACGTCGACTTCTCGTGATACCCCAGGTCAAGGCGCTGAACATGGGTGAACACGCGCTGGCGCAGGGTGAAGATGATCTTCTGCGCGGTGATGCCGACAAGGCGGGTCGCCGTGAACGCGAGCACCGCCGAGGCGACGGCGGAGGCGACGAAGAGCGTGATCGCCCGCGTCAGCGCCGCCGGGTCGCCGGCGACGGCCTGCGGGATGCCGGTGTCGAGGGCGTCGGCGATGAAGAGCGGCCCGATGACGAGGGTGGCCGAGGTGAGGACGACGATGACGAGGAGAAGCACGGCCATCGGCAGGTGCGGGCGCACGAGCGAGAACAGCAGCGCCCGCGCTTTGGCCGCGATGTCCGGCGGCAGCTCCTCGACCCCGTCGTCCTCTGCCAGGCGCGGCGCACTCATGCCAGGCCCCCTTCCGTCGGCCGGTTCCCCGCCGAGGCGGTCGCTCCCTCACCGCGCGCCGAGGCGGTCGCCTGCATGCCCGCTCCCATGAGTTCGCGATAGAGCGGGGAGGTCTCGAGGAGCTCCTCATGCGTGCCCCGCGCGACGATGCGGCCCTCGTCGAGGACGGCGACGACATCGGCGAGTGCGGCCGTCGACGGCCGGTGGGCGATGATGAGCGTCGTCGAATCGGGCAGGATCTCCCGCAGCTTCAGCTGCACGCGGTCCTCGGTGTCGACGTCGACGGCCGAGAGCGGGTCGTCGAGGACGAGGATGCGCGGCCTGCCGATGACCGCCCGGGCCAGGGCCAGGCGCTGCCGCTGTCCCCCGGAGAGGGAGAGTCCCTGCTCGCCGACCTGCGTGTCGAGGCCCTCGGGCAGACGGGAGACGAAGTCGTCCGCCGCGGTGATCTCCAGCGCCTGCCACACGGCATCGTCGTCGGAGCCCGGGGCGCCCATGACGACGTTGTCGCGGACGCTCGCGGAGAAGAGGATCGGGTCCTCGAAGGAGACGGAGACGAGATGGCGCAGCTCGTTGACCGGCAGGTCGCGGATGTCGACGCCGTCGATGCGCACGGCCCCGCCGGTGACGTCCTGGAGCCGGGGCACGAGCGAGGCGAGCGTCGTCTTGCCCGAGCCCGTCGTGCCGACGAGGGCGAGCGTCTGCCCGGGCTCGATCGTGAGGTCGAGGCCCGAGAGCGTGAGACGGTCCGTGTCGGAGAAGTGGAAGTCGACGTCGTCGAAGACGAGCTCCCCGCGGTGGCGGCCGACAGCGGGGTCGTCGTCGATGCCGCCTGCGGCATCGGTGATGTCGTGGCGGATGTCGATGACCTCCCAGTAGCGGCCGGCCGCGGTGATCGACATGATGGCATCGGCGAGGAGGAACCCGAGCATCTCGATCGGCATCCGCAGGACCATGGAGATCGTCACCCCGGCGACGACGGTGCCGATCGTCGTCCAGCCTTGGACGACGCCGAAGGTCCCGATGCCGACGATCGCGGCCTGGGCGAGGGTGGGCAGGAGGATGAGGACGCTCCAGAACCACGAGTCGAGCTTCGCCTTGCGCACCTCGAGGCCCTGGAACTTCCGCGCCAGGACGGAGAAGCGCTCGGCGGCCCACGGGGAGCGGCCGAAGGACTTGAGGATCCGGATGCCCTGGATCGACTCCTCGACATCGGTCGTGATCTCGCCGACGGCGTCCTGGGACTGCCGCGAAGTCTCCCGATACCGCCGTTCGAACATCGCCACGGCGATGATCGTCGGCACCGCCATGACGAGCATGATGAGGCCGAAGACCGGTTGGAGGACGGTGAGCATGATCGTGCCGACGATGATGACGATCGGAGTTGCCAGGAGGAACGGCAGTCCGAAGGCGAAGAACCGCCGCAGCTGCGAGAGGTCGTTCGTCGCGCGCGAGAGCAGCTGTCCCGACTCCCACGAGTCGTGGATCGCCACCGAGGTGTACTGGAGCCGGTCGAAGAGGCGCGCACGCCAGCGGATCTCCCACGCCGAGACCACCGGTGCGACGATCATCCGCCGCGCCCACAGGGCGACCGCCTCGGCGATGCCGATGCCGAGGACCCCGAGCACGGGCAGCCACAGGCCTGAGAGATCACCCGAGGTGATGGGGCCGTCGATGATGTACCCGGTGATGACCGGGACGATGAGCTGGATGCCGTTCGCGAGCAGGGTGAGGACGAGAACGACGATGTAGATGCCGATCCGCGCGCGCAGATCGGGCCAGAAGCGTAGAAGGGGGCGCACGAACATCAAGCCTAGTCCGCGGTTACTCCCGCGTCCATGGTGCTCTGAAGTGGAGTTTCGCCGATCGGCGGGGAGAACGGTCCTTGCCTCGCCGAGGCGGTCGATCTCATCCATCAAGCATCGTTGATCCCGAATTGCGAGACGATCGTTTCTGCCGTTTGACACTCCCGGTGGGGCGGTGAACCATTGAGGCATGACTCACCTTCTCGTCGTCGTCATTAGCCAGCGCGCGGATCATCCGTAGCCTGTCAGTACGACACGTTCCGCGCGCCCCTACCGAAACCGGAGGGGCTTTTTTCATGCAGGGACGAAACGCGAGCGGGTCAACCCAGGAAGGATACGACACGATGGCAGCCACGCCCTCGGCTCAGAAGGCGGCCGCCGGGACTGCGCAGAGCGCACCCCCGGTGACCGCGACCCCGACCAGCATCCGGCGATCCTCGGCGCCGGAGGTCCTCACCGGCGCGCAGGCGATCGTCCGCAGCCTTGAGCGCCTCGGCGTCGACACCGTCTTCGGGCTTCCCGGCGGCACCATCCTTCCGACCTACGACCCGCTGCTCGAGACCGACAAGATCCGCCACATCCTCGTCCGCCACGAACAGGGCGCCGGCCACGCCGCCGAAGGGTACGCGGCGGCCTCGGGTCGCCTCGGCGTGTGCATCGCGACCTCGGGACCGGGGGCGACGAACCTCATCACCGCGCTCGCCGACGCCCACATGGACTCCGTGCCGCTGCTCGCCATCACCGGCCAGCAGAGCTCGAAGCTGCTCGGCACCGACGCCTTCCAGGAGGCCGACATCGTCGGGATGACGATGCCGGTGACGAAGCACAGCTTCCTCGTCACGAAGGCCGAGGACATCCCCTCCGCGATCCTCAACGCCGCGCACATCGCCACGACCGGTCGCCCCGGACCCGTCCTCGTCGACATCACGAAGGACGCGCAGACCGGTGAGGCCCCCTTCGTCTGGCCCGAGGAGCCGCAGCTGCCCGGCTACCGGCCCATCCTCAAACCCCACGCCAAGCAGATCCGCGAGGCCGCGCGGCTCATCGGCGAGGCGCAGCGTCCCGTGTTCTACATCGGCGGCGGCGTCATCCGCTCCGAGGCGGAGAAGGAGCTGCTCAAACTCGCCGAGGCGACGAACATCCCCGTCGTCACCACGCTCATGGCCCGCGGCGCCTTCCCCGACTCGCACCCGCTCCACCTCGGAATGCCGGGCATGCACGGCAGCGTGCCGGCCGTCGCGGCCTTCCAGAAGGCCGACCTGCTCATCGCCATCGGCGCCCGCTTCGATGACCGGGTGACCGGCAACCTCGATTCGTTCGCCCCCGACGCCCAGGTCATCCACGCCGACATCGACCCCGCCGAGATCGGGAAGAACCGCGCGGTCGAGGTCGCGATCGTCGGCGACGCCCGCGAAGTGCTCTCGGAGATCCTCACCGAGCTGCGCGGCAAGTTCCCCGAAGCCCTCGAGCGCCAGCGCGAGCCGTGGTGGCGGTTCCTCCGGCGCCTCAAGCAGACGTACCCGCGCGGGTACTCCTCCCACGGCGAGCTCTGCGATCCGCAGTACGTCATCTCCCGCATCTCCGCCCTCACCGGCCCCGAGGCGGTGTACGCGGCAGGCGTGGGCCAGCACCAGATGTGGGCGGCCCAGTTCGTCGACTTCGAACGCCCCCGCTCGTGGCTCAACTCCGGCGGCCTCGGCACGATGGGCTACTCCGTGCCCGCCGCGATGGGCGCGAAGGCCGCCGAACCCGACCGCGTCGTCTGGGCGATCGACGGGGACGGCTGCTTCCAGATGACGAACCAGGAGCTCGCGACCTGCGCGCTCAACGACATCCCCATCAAGGTCGCGATCATCAACAACTCCTCCCTCGGCATGGTGCGGCAGTGGCAGACGCTCTTCTACGACGGCCGCTACTCGAACACTGACCTCAACACCGGGCACGAGACGATTCGGATCCCCGACTTCGTCAAGCTCGCCGAGGCCTACGGCTGCTTCGCGCTGCGCGTCGACAGCAACGACGAGGTCGACGCGGCGATCGAGAAGGCTCTCGAGATCAACGACCGGCCCGTCGTCCTCGACTTCACCGTCCCGCCCGATGCCATGGTCTGGCCGATGGTCGCCGCCGGAGTCTCCAACGACGAGATCCAGTACGCCAACGGCATCCGCCCGGACTTCGAGGACGAGGGGGAGGAGCAGGCGGAAGCGGCGATCGCCGAGGCGGCCGCCGGTGAAGACGGAACCATGCGCTCCGTGGCGCAGATCGAAGGAGGCCTGGAATGAACAACCGGCACACGCTCTCAGTCCTCGTCGAGAACAAGCCCGGTGTGCTCGCGCGTCTCACCGGGCTCATCGCCCGCCGCGGCTTCAACATCCACAGCCTCGCCGTCGGCGTGACCGAACACGATGAGCTCTCGCGCATCACCGTCGTCGTCGACGTCCGCGACGTCGCCCTCGAACAGGTGACGAAGCAGCTGAACAAGCTCGTCAACGTCATCAAGATCGTCGAGCTCGAACCGGCGGCGTCGGTGCGCCGGGCCCACGTCATCTACAAGGTCAAGGCCAATGCGGCGACCAGGCCGCAGGTCGCTGCCGCCGTGGAGATGTTCCGCGCCTCGATCGTCGATGTCTCCACCGACTCGGTGAGCGTCGAGGCCACCGGTGAGCTCGACAAGGTCGAAGCCCTGCGCGAGGTCCTCGAGCCCTTCGGGATCAAGGAGATCGTCCAGTCCGGCGTCGTCGCCGTGGGACGCGGACCGAAGTCGATCACCGACCGCGCCCTGCGCAACTGACCTCGCTCTGAGGGTGGCCGACGTTCCACGCCGTGGAACACCGACCGTCTCAATGGGTGAGCAACTGTACCGAACTGTGAAACAATGGGGTGAGCACCCCGAAACTCTAAGGAGCAGCAACAATGGCAGCAGAACGCTTTTACGACGACGATGCCGACCTGTCCGTCATCCAGGGCAAGAAGGTCGCCATCATCGGCTACGGAAGTCAGGGCCACGCCCACGCACTGAGCCTGCGCGACTCCGGCGCGCAGGTCCGCGTCGGACTCAAGGAAGGCTCGTCGAGCCGGGACAAGGCCGCTGCCGAAGGGCTCGAAGTGGGCACCCCCGCCGAGGTGGCCGCCTGGGCCGATGTCATCACCATCGCCGCCCCCGACCAGGTGCAGGCGGAGATCTTCGAGAAGGAGATCAAGGACCAGCTCGCCCCGGGCAAGACGCTCGTCTTCATCCACGGCTTCAACATCCGCTTCGGCTACATCAAGGCCCCCGAGGGCGTCGACGTCGTCATGATCGCGCCCAAGGGCCCGGGCCACGTGGTCCGCCGCGAGTACGTCGACGGCCGCGGCGTGCCCGTGCTCGTCGCCGTCGAGGTCGACGCGACCGGACACGCCTGGGAGCTCGCCCTCTCCTACGCGAAGGCGATCGGCGGTCTGCGCGCCGGCGGCATCAAGACGACGTTCACCGAGGAGACCGAGACGGACCTCTTCGGCGAGCAGACCGTGCTCTGCGGCGGCGTCTCCCACCTCGTCCAGTACGGCTTCGAGGTCCTCACCGAGGCCGGCTACCAGCCGGAGATCGCGTACTTCGAGGTCCTCCACGAGCTCAAGCTCATCGTCGACCTCATGGTCGAGGGCGGCATCGCCAAGCAGCGCTGGTCGATCTCCGACACCGCCGAGTACGGCGACTACGTCTCCGGTCCCCGGGTCATCACGCCCGAGGTCAAGGAGAACATGGAGAGCGTCCTCGTCGACATCCAGAACGGCACCTTCGCCGAGCGCTTCATGACCGACCAGAAGAACGGCGGCGAGGAGTTCAAGTCGCTGCGCGCCAAGGAGGAGAAGCACCCGATCGAGGCCACCGGCCGGGAGCTGCGGAAGATGTTCGCCTGGCTCAAGGACACCGACGACGACTACACCGAGGGCACTGCCGCTCGCTGAGAGTGACGAGTGCGAGAAGGCGCCGCCGGAGGGATTCCGGCGGCGCCTTCGTCGTCGTGGCGGGTTCTACGCGGCGAGGCGGGCGGCGCGCCTGGCCGCCTGGATGCGCGGATCGGGCACGGGCGCGGATTCGATGAGGCGGCGCGTGTAGGCCTCGCCCGGATCCGTGAGCACCTGAAGGCTCGGGCCCTGCTCGACGATGCGACCGTCCTTGAGGACGACGACGTGACTGGCGAGCTGTTCGACGACGGCGAGATCGTGGCTGATGAACAGGCACGCGAAGTCCAGCGACGCATGGAGCTCACCGAGGAGGGCGAGCACCCCGCGCTGCACGGAGACGTCGAGCGCCGAGGTCGGTTCGTCGGCGATGAGCAGCTTCGGGCGCAGCGCGAGGGCACGGGCGATCGCCACGCGCTGCCGCTGTCCGCCGGAGAGCTCGTGCGGGAAACGGGCGGCGAAGTCGGTCGGCAGCTGGACGTCGGCGAGCAGCGCATCGACCCGGGCGTCGATGTCACGGCCGCTGAGATCCGTGTGCACCCTCAGGGGTTCGGCGATCTGCGACCCGACCGAGCGTCGCGGATTGAGCGAGCCCCGCGGGTCCTGGAAGACGACGCCGACCTCGGCGCGCAGCCGGCGCTGGCGGCGGTTCGGGCGGGTGGACACGCGCTCACCGGCGACGAACGCCTCGCCCGAGGTCAGCGCCTGACCACCGGTGAGGACGTTCGCGATCGTCGACTTGCCCGACCCCGACTCCCCGACGAGACCGGTGATCTGACCCGCCGGGATGACGAGGCTGACGTCGTCGAGCGCGGTGACCTGGCGGCCGGACGAACGATGGACGACGGTGGCGTCGCGAAGTTCGGCGGCGGGAACGGTGCCGGCGGGAACGGCGTCCGCGGCGGGCTCGGGGTCGTCCGGGCGCGCGGCGGACGGTGTCTGCGCATCGACGACCGCGCTCAGCCTCGGCACGGCGGCGAGCAGCTGCTTCGTGTAGTCCGAGGCGGGACGGTCGAAGATGTCCTCGACGGACCCGGTCTCGACGATCCGCCCGTCCTTCATCACGGCCACCCGGTCGGCGATGTCGGCGACGACGCCCATGTCATGGGTGATGAGGAGCACGGCCTGACCGGCCTGGGCCTGGGCGACGAGGAGGTCGAGGATGCCCGTCTGCACGGTGACGTCGAGGGCCGTCGTCGGTTCGTCGGCGATGAGGACCTGCGGGGAGTTGATCGTCGCGAGCGCGATCATCGCCCGCTGCAGCTGACCGCCGGAGAGCTCATGCGGGTAGGCCTCGGCGACCGTCTCGGGATCGGGCAGGCCGACCGCGCTCAGCTGCGCGAGCACACGCTGCCCGATGTCCCCGCGCCCGGCCCCGCCCGCACCGTCGCTGCCGGCGTGGGCCCGGACCGCCTCGGCGATCTGATGGCCGACCCGGAACATCGGATTGAACGCGCTCATCGGCTCCTGGAAGACGACGCCGACCCGCTCGCCCCGGATCGGACGCAGCTCCGCGGAGTCGAGACCGACGAGCTCGATCGCCCCGGTCAGCCCCACCCCGCCTCCGGCCGGGCCGGCGGGATCCCAGAGCACCACGGATCCGGCCTGGCTCGCGCCGGGCACGAGGCCGAGCGGAGCGAGCGCGGTGACCGACTTGCCCGACCCCGATTCGCCGACGAGGGCGAGGATCGACCCGGGGACGAGGTCGAAGGACACGTCCCGGGTGACGGTGCGGGCACCGAAGGACACCGAGTAGTCGCGGTAGCTCAGGGCGGGGGTGGTCGCGCTCATCGGGTCAGCCCTTCAGCGAGGCCTTGAAGTACACGGGGTAGGCCGGGAACTCGCCGATGATGAAGTTCTCGACGTTCGAGCCGTGGAGGAACGAGTTCCGGTTGTACGTCAGCGGCACGATCGGCGCGTCCTCCATGATCCGCTTGTCGGCTTCGGCCCAGATCTTCTCGGCCGCGGCCGCATCGACAGTCCCGGTGGCCTGCTGGATGAGGTCGTCGACCTCGGGGTTCGAGTAGCGGGAGATGTTGTAGTTGCCGCCGCCGATCTGCGAGGAGTCGAAGAGCGGCTGGATGTTGCCGAACGGCGACGGGTAGTCCGGCTGCCATGAGGTCAGTGCGAGGTCGTAGTCGCCCTCGTCGTTCGTCGCATCGGCGGAGAAGGTGTTCGTGTCGACGGACCTGATCTCGACGGTGATGTCGACCCGGGCCAGTGCCTGCTGGATCGCCTCGGCCTGGGCGACGTCGGTGGCGGAGTTCTTCGTCAGCAGCGTCAGCGGGCCGAGGTCGGCACCGGACTCGGCGAGGAGGGACTTCGCCTTCTCGACGTCACCCTCGGGACCGGCAGGGTAGAGGTCGTAGTCGACGCGACCGGGAATGCCGGGGGTGATGAGCGTCGTCGCATAGTCACCGGAGATCTCACCGCCGCCGGCGATCCGGTACGTGTTCTTGTCGACGGCGTAGTTGATCGCCTGCCGCACCTTGAGGTCCGTGAGCCCTTCCCGCTCGGTGTTCATCGCGAGGTAGGACAGGGCGCCGGGCCCCGAGGTGACGAGCCTCGACTGCGCGTTCGGGTCGTTCTGGACCTGCGCGAGCTGCGAGGCGGGGACGAAGCTCGCGGAGAACCCGTTCTTCGCGTCCCCGGAGTCGGAGATGAGCGCCTGCGAGGTCACCGAGGCGTCCTGGCCGAGCTTGAACACGACCTGGTCGGGGCCGGCCGTGCGGACCGGATCGGTCTCCTCATTCCACTGGTCGTTGCGAGTGAGCACCGCCTCGGCGCCGGACTGGTTCGACTCGACCTTGTACGGACCCGAGGCGACGGGATCGAGGCCGTACGTGCCGGGGTCGTCGCTGCCCTCGGGCACGGGGGAGAAGGCGGGCATCGAGACGATCCACGGGAAGTCGCCGAACGTCGAGTTGAGGCGGAAGACGATCGTCTTCTCATCCGGTGTCTCGATCGAGGCGAGGTCGTCCCCGGTGAACGGGCCGGCGTAGTCGTCGCCGCCCTCGATGAGGCCCTTGTGGTAGCTCAGGCCGCCTGAGAGCTCGGTCGAGAACGACCGCTCGATGCCGTACTTGATGTCGGCGGTCGTGATCGGGTCGCCGTTCTCGAACTTCAGCCCGTCCTTGAGGGTGAACGTCCACGTCCTGCCGTCGTCGCTGACCGTGCCCGTGTCCGTGGCGAGGTCGGGCACGACCTCGCCCGGCTGGTCGGGCTGGATGTCCCACGTCGTGAGCCGGCGGTGGACGAGGGAGAGCGAGGTGATCGCGAGCCCCTGGCTCTTGCCGGGGTCGAAGTCGATGTCGGGGTCCTCGGAGAAGATGTTGAGGGTCCCGCCCTTCTGCGTCTCGCCGAGCGTGTTGCCCTGCGAGTCGTCGTTGAGTTCGGGATTCGCGTTGCACCCGGTGAGGACGAGCCCCAGGGCGAGGGTGGCGGCGAGGAGGCCGAAGCGCTTCATGATGGTCCTTTGCGTGAGATGAGCGGAGAGGGGGTGAGGAGGAGCCGTGGGCGGCGACAGTGCGGGATCATGCGCGTGCTCCGATCCGCGGGTCGAGGATCGAGTAGCTGAGGTCGGCGAGCAGGTTCGCGATGATGACGACGGCGGCGGCGAAGAGGGTGACGCCGACGATGACCTGGATGTCGAGGCTCGACACCGACTCGAGCAGCAGGGTGCCGACCCCGCCGAGGGCGAAGACCTTCTCCGTGATCACCGCTCCGCCCAGCAGGCCGCCGATGTCGATGGCGAACAGCGTCGTCAGCGGCACGACGAGGTTGCGCAGGCCGTGCTTGCCGACGACGACGGTCTCGCTCAGGCCCTTCGCGCGGGCCGTGCGGATGTAGTCCTGACTGAGCACGTCGAGCATCTGCCCGCGGGTGAGCCGCGCGTAGATCGCGCCGTTGGCGATCGCGAGCACGATCCACGGCAGGATGAGGTGGAAGGCCCACATTAGGGGGTTCTCCGTGAGCGGGACGTAGCCGCCGATCGGGAGGACGTTGAGGGTGAACCCGAAGAGGAGGACGCCGAGGAGGCCGAGCAGGTACGTCGGTGCGGAGATTCCCGTGATCGCCGCCCCCATGACCGCGGAGTCGGTGAACCGGCCGCGCCGGAGTGCGGCGATGAGTCCTGCCGCGATCCCGCCGATCGCCCAGAGCACCGCGGCACCGAGGGTGAGGGAGACGGTGATCGGCAGCCGCTGGAGGATGAGGTTCGTCACCGAGTCCCGCAGCCGGAACGAGTACCCGAAGCACGGGGCATTGCAGTGGATCGCCGCCGCTCCCTCGCCGAAGGTCCGCCCGCCGATGATGCCGGCGAGGAAGTCGAAGAGCTGCTTCCACCACGCCTGGTCGACGCCGAGGTAGGCCTCGACCTCGGCGAGGCGCTCGGGGGAGCAGGGTTTGCCGCACGAGAGCTGAGCGGGATTGGTCGGCATGAGGTAGAAGATCGCGAAGCACGCGGCGGCGATGATGATGAGGACGACGACGGCCCCGAGGATCCGGGACGCGGCGAACTTCACGCGGTTCACGGCTGGCCTCCTGCGCTCATCGGGTCGATCCTCGGGGTGTCGGGGCCGCGGTCAGGGGTGCGGTCGGCACTGCGCTCGGGGCCCTGTTCGGCGGTGGGGTCGAGGGCGTCGCGGAGTCCGTCGCCGAACATGTTGAACCCGAGCGTGACGAGGAAGAGCGCCATGCCGGGGAAGATGAGGTACATCGGGTCGACCTGGACCCAGGAGATCGCATCGGAGATCGACCGGCCCCACGACGGGGTGGGCGGGTTGACGCCGACGCCGAGGAAGGACAGGGCCGCCTCGGCGCCGATCTTGCCGGGAATCGACACGGTCGTGAAGACGATGATCGTCGCGGCGAGGTTCGGGAGGATCTCGCGGACGAGGATGCGCGCGCTGCTCGTGCCCTGCGCGGCGGCGGCGCGGACGAACCCGCGCTCCTTGAGCGAGAGCGTCTCGCTGCGGACGACGCGGGCGACCGGCGGCCAGCCGAAGAAGCCGATGACGAGGATGAGCAGGAGCGGGCGCGGGAAGCTTGCGGGCACGGTCGCCGAGAGCGCGATGGCGAAGATGAGGAACGGGAAGCCGAAGACGATGTCGGTGAACCGGGAGAGCAGCCGGTCGGCGAGGTGCCCGTAGAAGCCGGCGATGAGTCCGATCGCCACGCCGACGATGACGGAGACGAGCGTCGCGGCGAGTCCGATGAGCAGGGAGACCTGCGCGCCGTAGGAGACGATCGCGAAGAGATCGCGTCCGGTGCGGGGCTCGACGCCGAACCAGTGCTGAGCACTCATCCCGCCCAGCGGCCCGGCCGGGGCGGTGTCGGGGGCGAGCAGCTCGGGGTTGTAGGCGTAGGGGCTGTTGCCGGTCAGGGCCGCGAACACCGGGGCGAGGACGGCGAGGAGGACGAAGAACACGACGAGCCCGAGGCCGATCATCGCTGGTCGGGAGCGCTTCAGTCGCGCCCAGACGGTGTCTGTGCGGGGCGCGCGTCCCGGCCGCTCGGGCGGGGCTGCTGTCATCGTGGTCCTTCGATTCGTGGTCGGTCGGACGGTGGGCTCGGTCGCGTCCGGGATCGCCGAACTGCTCAACAATTATGCGCCTGATCGTCGTCTGAGCAAACTCATGAAGTTCCGTGACAGTAGCGCAGTTTCCTCCGTTCGTCACCAGGGGCCCCGGTGCTAGAGTCGCAGGCAGGGAACCCTGGCCGACTCGAGGAAGACGACACCGTGACGAACTACCGATTCGAGAGCTTCACTCCCGCCTTCGACGAGTCCACGGGGGAGCCGGATGCCAGGACGAAGGGCTACTTCGCGTCGACGAGCGTGGGGTTCCACGACTCCCGGTCGACCGATGCGGCGCTCAAGGCCCGTGTGCAGCGGGCGATCGACGACGATCGTCGTCTCACCGCGGTCTACGCCGATAACGAATACGACTATGCGCTCGACGCCGACATCCCCGTCGCGACCTTCGCGTGGTTCGAGAAGCTCGTCAACGTCGGTGCCGGGCGGCTCGTGCCTGCGCACCTCATCACGTGGGTGACCGTGCGGCCCACCCATCGCCGCCGGGGCCTGCTCCGGTCGATGATCACCACCGACCTCGCCGAGGCGAAGGCCGCCGGCTACCCGTTCGCGGCGCTGACCGCGACCGAGGGCGGGATCTACTCCCGCTACGGCTTCGGCGTGGCGACGTGGTCGCATGCGATCGAGGTCGACACCTCGCCGGGCTTCCAGATGATCCGCGAACCCGACCGGCGGGTGGAGATGTGTCTGCCGAGCGTGCTGCGCGAACTCGCGCCGAAGATCTACGGCGAGTTCATGAAGACCTCGCCGGGGGCGATGGAGCGGCAGCAGACCTACGTCGAACGGGCCACCGGCGCGCTCAACACCGAGACCGGAGAGGCCGATCGCGGAGTCCGCGCCGCCCTGCACTTCGGGGAGGACGGCGAACCCGACGGCTACGTCTCCTACAAGTTCGCGGGCTGGTCGACGACCCCGCCGACGATCGAGCTCATCGACTTCGTCGCCGTCACCGACGCCGCGTACGCCTCCCTGTGGTCCTTCCTCGCCGCGATTGACCTCTCGACGCGGGTGAAGTTCGGCGAATCCGCCGAGGACTCGCCGCTGCCGTGGCTGCTCACGGACTCCCGCCGCGTGAAGACGACGTCGACGGAGGACAACATCTGGATCCGGATCCTCGACGTCAGGGCCGCCCTCGAGGCCCGCGCATGGTTCGTGCCCGGCACTCTCGTCCTCGACATCGACGATCCGCAGGAGCTCACCGGGGGACGCTTCCGCGTCACCTCCGACGGGCAGAGCGCCGTCGTCGAACCGGTCTCGGAGGCGACGCCGGCCGACCTCAGCCTCGGCATCGCCGAACTCGGCTCCCTCTACTTCGGCGGGGCGGACCCGGTCATCCTCGTCCGCGCCGGTCGCATCGAGGAGAACGTGCCGGGAGCCGCCGTCCAGGCGAAGTCGATGTTCGGTCTCGAGCGGATGCCGTACTCGCCGAACGGATTCTGACGCTGAGGCGCCTCGAGGTGCTCCAGGTGTCCAGGGTGCTCGGGGCGCGGACGGTGTTCCCAGATCCTGAGACTTTGTGAAGGTATTCACGCAGTCTCATATGATGAGCCCGTCCCGGTTCCCTGAAGGAGTAACTCAGTGCCCAAGCCCATCGTGCTCATCGCCGAAAACCTGTCACCGGCCACCATCGACGCACTCGGAGGCGACTTCGAGATCCGTCACACCGACGGCGCTGACCGCTCCCGCCTGCTCACCGACATCGTCGACGCCGATGCGATTCTCGTCCGCTCGGCCACCCAGGTCGACGCCGAGGCGATCGCCGCGGCCGCGCACCTCAAGGTCATCGCCCGCGCCGGCGTCGGCCTCGACAATGTCGACGTCCCGGCCGCCACCTCGGCGGGTGTCATGGTCGTCAACGCCCCGACGTCGAACATCATCTCCGCCGCCGAGCTGACGATGGCCCACATCCTCGCCTCGGCCCGGTACTTCGGCGCCGGCAACACCTCGCTCAAGGCGGGGGAGTGGAAGCGCTCGAAGTTCACCGGCGTCGAACTCTACGAGAAGACGCTCGGCATCATCGGCCTCGGCCGCATCGGCGGTCTCGTCGCCGAACGCGCGAAGGCCTTCGGGATGCGCCTCGTCGGCTACGACCCCTACATCACGCAGGCGCGCGCCGCGCAGATGGGCGTCGAGGTCGTCGACCTGCCGGGGCTGCTCGCGGTCTCCGACTTCGTCACCGTCCACATGCCCAAGACGCCCGAGACGATCGGGATGATCAGCACCGAGCAGTTCGCGCTCGCGAAGCCGGGCGCCCGCTTCGTCAACGTCGCCCGCGGCGGCATCATCGATGAGGAGGCGCTCGCCGAGGCGGTCGCCGCGGGCACCGTGGGAGGCGCCGGCATCGACGTGTGGAACGTCGAACCGCCCGAGCCGTCCGCGCTCATGGACCTCGACGCCGTCAACGTCACGCCCCACCTCGGCGCGTCGACGGTCGAGGCCCAGGAGAAGGCCGGGGTCGCGGTCGCGAAGTCCGTGCGCAAGGCGCTCGCCGGTGAGCTCGTCCCCGACGCCGTCAACGTCGCAGGCGGGGCGATCCACGAGGACGTCCGTCCCGGGATCCCGCTCGCCGAGCGCCTCGGCCGGGTCGTCAACGCCCTCGCCGAATCCTCGGTCACGCACTTCAAGGTCGAGGTCAACGGCGAGATCGCCGACAAGGACGTCTCCGTCCTCAAGCTCTCGGCGCTCAAGGGCCTGTTCAAGGACGTCGTCTCCGACCAGGTCTCCTACGTCAACGCCCCGCTGCTTGCCGAGGAGCGGGGGATCGGGGTCGAGCTGACGACCGATCCGTACTGCGAATCGTTCCGCAACATCACCCGCCTGACCGCGACGACCGGGGACGGACAGCGGATCACCGTCGCCGGCACCGTGACGGGTCCGAAGCTCGTGCAGAAGCTCACCGAGGTCGACGGCTTCGATCTCGAGATCGAGCTCACCGACAACCTCCTCATCTTCCGCTACGAGGATCGTCCGGGCATCATCGGTCAGCTCGGGCTCGCGCTCGGCGCCAACGAGATCAACATCGCCGGCATGCAGGTCTCACCGTCGTCGGAGGACAACGAGGCGCTCTCGGTCATGGCCGTCGATTCGGCGGTGCCCGAGGAGGTCGTGCGGGCCGTCGCCGGCGCAGTCAACGCCTCGGCGTTCTCCGCGGTCTCGCTCGACGAGGACTGAGCGGACCCGACGCAGACCACACTCGGTGCCCCGTATCCGCGCAGGCGGGTGCGGGGCACCGCTATGATGGTCAGCGCACATCGAAACCCTCGGTGACTGCATCGACCATCGCCGGTCCCGCGCTGGTCGTCCTCGGGTGGCCTGCGTCGGGCCGGTTCCACTCCCATGAAGGAACCCGATGACCAACTCCCCCCAGTCCCCTCTGCCCGCTCCCGGGCAGGACACCCACCAGGCCCCGGTGGCCGGCACGGCCGCTGCCGGCAGCCTCGGCGATCTCGCGCTGCCGCTGCGCGGTGCCCGTCCGAAGCAGGCGGTCTCCCGCTTCCTCAAGAAGTACTCCGTGTTCTCCGGCCGTGCCTCCCGCAGCGAGTTCTGGTGGGTCTACCTGTTCGTCGCCATCGCCATGGCGATCCCGTATGCGCTCATCATCATCGGCATGTCGATCGGCCTCGCGTGGGCGGCCGCGAACCCCAAGATCACCGAGTTCGGGGTCGATCAGACCACCGGTGAGGCGATCACCCTCGAACAGTCCCCGGGCATCATGAACCACGCGCCGGCTGCGACACTCATCTGGCTCGGTCTCGCGCTCCTCGTCGTCGTCTTCCTCGCCGTCATCGTGCCGATGCTCGCGCTCATGGTCCGCCGTCTCCACGACGTCAACATGCCCGGAGCGCTCCTCTTCATCGCGCTCGTCCCGTTCGCCGGGCCGCTCATCGTCCTCGTCTTCATGCTGCTCGAGGCCAAGCCCGAAGGCGCGCGCTTCGACGCCGTCGGCGCGCACTGAGGCCGACTCGCCGGTCAGGGCGAGTCCGTGATCGGCGCGGCCGCAGCGTCCGGATTGCCCGCGGCGGCCACCTCGGCGAGCGCGCGCTGGAGGACCTGCAGGTCCTCGAGCGTCTCGACCGCGATGATCCGCCCCCACCGCAGGGTGAGGAACTGGAACATCGTGTTCTCGTAGCGGCCGCCGCCGGGCAGTGAGCCCGAGACGCGGGTGCGCACGGCGATCCGCGTGTGCCAC